>JAJDEV010000122.1 GCA_029259605.1 Planctomycetota bacterium
CCTCCGCCGATGGCGTGAGTTTCACCACGGGCTGCTAGCGCTGGAGCTTACGAAGGAGCGCCAGGACCTCTTCCGCGGTCCCGAGTTCGTCCGCGCGCCGCGTCGGTTCGTCGAACGAACGGCGCATGGCCAGGCCGAGTCTCGGCTGCGGTGCTTCCCGCAAGTCCGCGACGATCTGGAGCGCGAGGACGAGTCGCCGCGCCTCGACCACCTCATCCCGAACGAGGCTCGCGACGCACGCCTTGTCGAGGGCCGCGACGGCGGCCGGCCACGCGTCCTCGTCACCCAGGAGTTCGAGCCCCCAGGCGGCCACCAGGAACTCGAACGCCGACCAGCCGGCCCGCGCGTCTTCGTCCGGCGGTGCGCTGGACGCCTCGAGCAAGCGGCGTCCCGAGTCGTCCCCGCGAAGCGCGAGGAACGCCGCCGGAAGAACGGGCGCAGGCGTCGTCTCCACCGGGTCGTCGTTCCAGGTGCTGACCATCGCTTCGGCTTCGCGCGCGAACTCGAACGCGCCGCGCTCGGCGAACGCGACGATGTGTCCGTGCGTCAGGTTCCACGGCTCGTCGCGCCAGATCGCGCTCGCGACTTCGATGGCCTGCGGAGACGGATCCGCCTGCAGGAAGTCGAGCGCGTAGGACGTGTTCGAGCGTGTGACCGTTCCCGCGGCGCGTGCCTCGAGGAGGCGCGCGCGGAACGACTGGCGCAGGGATTCGAAGCTCTCGAGCAAGTCCCCCAACTCGCGCAGCAACGACGCGGCGCTCGCGCCCGGTTCGACCAGCGGTGCTCCGCGCAGCATGTACGCGGTGAGCGCGTCGAAGCGTTCGAGCGTCGGCTGAGGTACGACGGGGGCGCTTCGACTGGAGATCGACACGGTCCCGCTCGACGGATCGACACGCTCGAAGATGCCGCGGCTGCGCAGCTCGGCTCGACCGACGGTGACCCGAACCCGGAGCGTTCGTGGCTCGTCGAATCCGTCCACGAGCGCGCGGCGCGCGAACGGGAGCGTGAAGCCGGCCTCCCCTTCCTCCCCCGCCACGCGTGTCGCCTCGAACGAGAGCGCCGTATCCGGAAGCACGCTGAGCGTCGCGAACCCGAACCGAACCTCGAGCGCGGTCGCTTGCGTCTGTACCGCGACGTCGCCGAGCACGACGTCGACTGTCCATCCATCTGCGGCATCGGGAAACGCGATCAGCGATGGCGCCTGGGCGTGCAACGCGATGCCACCCGGTCCGGTCAGCGACACCGGTCCGTCGATCACCACGACGGCATCGCCGCGTCGAACCGACGGCGTCGTCTGCGCGACCTGCGACGCGCCGCGCAGAACGAGCGCGCTAGGGTCCGCGACGAAGTGTTCCTTTGAGCTCTTCGGTGCGAGCGCCGCCCAAACGCCGAGCGCGAGGACGAGGGCGGCAGCAGCAGCGATCCAGGCCCGAACGCGAAGTTCACGCGCGGGGCCGACCGCGCGCGGAGCGGGAGTCGGAGGCCGCGCGTCGCGCTCCTCATGAGCGCGCTCGCCGAGCTGGCGCTCGATCTCGGCCAACTCGCGTGACGTGAGGCTACCACGCTCGCCAGACGACCACGCGTCGGCGACCGACTCGGCCAGGTCAATCGGTGCTTCGGGCGTTCGATGCTCGAGTTCGAGCAGGTGGTCCAGCAGTCGCTCCTGTTCCTGATTCACGAGACCAGCCGCCTTTCGATGCACGCCTTCAACTTGCGCTTGGTTCGAACGAGCACCGACTTGACGCCGGACTCCGTCATGCCGAGCGTTCCCGCGATCTGCGTCAGACGCACGCGCTCTTCGTAGCGCAGTCGCAGGACTTCGCTCGCGCGCTCGCTCACTTCTCCGAGACAGCGTCGCAGCGCGTCGCGGTACCCGATGCCGCCGTCGTCGCGTTCGAACTCGACCCAGGCGCGCTCGGCGGCGTCCGGATCGAGCACGATCGGGTGGCGCTGTTCGCGCTCACGCATCTTGAGGAACAGGTTGCGCGCGATGCGCCGCAGGAACGCGCGCGTCGCGGCCTCACCCCGATCCTCGAACCGCGCCGAGAGGAACGACAGAAACACGTCCTGGACGAGGTCGTCCACCCGATCCACGGCACAGCCCATGTAGGAGAGGAATCCGCGCACGGCCCCCTGATGCCGATGCACGAGCTCTTCGACGACGACGTCCGTCTGTTGGGGTGTGAGTCTCACTCTCGCGAAAGGCGTGATCGGAGGCAGAGGTTGGCACGATTCCCGGGAAAAAGCACGGCGCGCGGCGTTTGCAGTCGCGTCTCGGACGCGAGCACGGCACGACCATCGTCCCGGATTGACGGGCTGCGGCGAGCCTGTTACGACCTCCGCCCCATGGGCCCGAGCGACGACACGAACGGACGCGGTGAAAGCGGGGCGGACTCCGACCTGCCCGAGCTGGAACTCACCTTCCCTTGCCCCTGGACCTACACGGTGATCGGCGAGAGCGAGCCGCGCGTTCGCGCCGCCATCGCCAGCGTCGTTGGCGACGTCGAGCACACGCTCGAGTTCTCCCACGCCAGCCGCACCGGCAAGTACCAATCGCTGCGCCTCGAGTTGACCGTCGACAGCGACGAGCAGCGCCTGCGCATCTTTCGCGAGCTGCACGAGCACCCCGACGTTTCGTACACGCTCTGATCCGCGCGCAGTGCTGCGCGCCCGCCCTCATTCAAACCATGATGCGCAAGTCCACGCGCCGTTCGTTCTTCCTCTCGCTCTCCGCCCTCGCGCTCGTTGGATGCGCCGCGTCGACCTCGCGGCCCGAGGGCGACATCGACGCGCGCGACATGGACGTGACAGCCGATCCGACGGTCGACTTCTATCGCTACGTGAACGGAGGGTGGCTCGATCGCACCGAGATCCCCGAGGAGAAGTCGTCCTGGAGCTTGGCTTCCGAGGTCTTCGCCCACAACCAGGACGTGTTGCTCGAGATCCTGGAAGAGGCGGGCGACGAGTCGCGCGAGCGTGACGACCTGACGCAGAAGCTCGGGGATTTCTGGGCGTGCGGCATGGACGTCGACGCCATCGAAGCCGCGGGCGCGACTCCCCTCGCGGGCGTGCTCGCGCAGATCGATGCGATCGACGACCGGGCGAGTTTCGCGGCCGCGATTGCGGAGCTGCACTCGCTGGGCGTCGGGGTCTGCTTCAGCTTCGGTTCCGGCCAGGACCTCAAGGATCCCACGGCGGTCATCGCGTGGGCGGCGCAGGACGGACTCGGGCTCCCGGATCGCGACTACTACATGCGCGACGATGAGACGTCCATCGAGCTGCGCGAGCAGTACGTCGCACACATCGCCAAGATGCTCACGCTCCTCGGAACGGCCGACGCCGAGCGTGACGCGCAGATCGTAATGGCCATCGAAACGCGCCTCGCGAAGCCGTCGCTCTCGAGCGTCGCCCTGCGCAACCCGCAGAATTACGATCGCCCCGTCACGCTCGCGGAAACCAAAGCGGCTGTTTCCAACTTCGATTGGGATGCGTTCCTGACCGCGACCGGCACCGCCAGCTTCGACTCTCTCAATCAACCGATGCCAGAGTTCTTCGCGGAGCTCAACGCGATGCTGGCCGAGGTCTCATTCGAAGACTGGAAGGCCTACCTGCGGTGGCACCTCGTATCCGCGCTCGCCACGACCCTGAGCGATGAGTTCGTTGCCGAGAACTTCCACTTCTACGGCACGGTGCTCTCCGGAACGCCGGAGTTGGAGCCGCGCTGGAAGCGCGTGCTCGCGAGCACGAACGGGACGATGGGCGAAGCACTCGGACAACTGTACGTCGCGCGCACCTTCGGTCCGCAAGCCAAGGAGCGCGCGCGCGAGATGGTCGCACGGTTGAGCGACGTGATGGGAGACCGCATCGCGCGCAACGACTGGATGAGCGACGAGACGAAGCAGCAGGCGCGCACGAAGCTCGAAGGCCTGGGCGTGAAACTGGGGTATCCGGACGAGTGGCGCGATTGGTCGGAACTCGAGATCGCGCGCGACTCCTACGCGGCGAACGTGATGCGCGGCTCCCGAGAAGCGTACCGCCGCGACATCGCCAAGATCGGCAAACCGGTCGACCTGAACGAATGGGGCATGACGCCGCAGACGCTCAACGCCTACTACCATCCGATTCGCAACGAGATCGTCTTCCCCGCCGCCATTCTCCAGCCCCCGTTCTTCAGCGCGCAGGTCGACGACCCCCTGAACTACGGTGCGATCGGCGCGGTCATCGGGCATGAGATCACGCACGGGTTCGACGACTCGGGGTCGCAGTTCGATGCGGAAGGGAAGCTGCGCAACTGGTGGACGGACTCCGACCGCACCGAGTTCGAAGCGCGCACGACGCGACTCGTCGAACAGTACGGCGCGTTCGAGCCGCTCGACGGCGTCTTCGTCAACGGCGAGCTCACGCTGGGCGAGAACATCGCCGACCTCGGCGGCCTTTCGATCGCGTACGAGGCCATGCAACGCGCGAACGACGGAACGGCAGACCCGATGCTCGGCGGCATGACGCGTGAGCAGCGCTTCTTCGTCGCGTTCGGACGCCTGTGGCGATCTAAGATGCGCACCGAAGCGATGCAGCTCCAGGTCAACACGAACCCCCACTCGCCGGCGCTCTTCCGCGCGATCGGTCCGCTCCGGAACATGCAAGAGTTCGCGGACGCGTTCGACGTCCCCGTCGGCCCGATGTCGCTTCCGCGCGAAGCGCGCGCCGACATCTGGTAGCGATGCGGGCAATTCGCTCGAACGGATCTCGCGCTCGACGAGTACTCGTGAGCGGCGCGCTCGGCCTCGCGTTGCTCGCCGCCTGCCGCGCGAATCCGATCGACGTGGTCACGCTTCGCGCGCGAACGGGCAACGGACCGCGGATTCTGTGCGTCGTCGCGCATCCGGACGACGAGATCAGCTTCGCGGGGACGCTCTACAAGACGTCGACCATGCTCGACGGTGTGTGCGACGTCGCCGTCGTCACGAACGGCGAGGGCGGGTACAAGTACGCGACGCTGGCCGAGAGCGTTTACGGACTCGATCTGACCGACGAAGCGGTCGGTCGCGCGCACCTGCCCGCGATCCGGCGCGCCGAGCTCGCCGCGGGGTGCACGCTGCTCGGCGTCCGCGCGCTGCACTTCTTCGACCAAACCGACCACCGCTACACGCAAGACCCGCTCGAGATCCTCGGCGATGATGCGCGTGTCTGGAACGTCGACGAAGTCGAGCGCGGCTTGCGCGACCTGATCGCGCGCAACGCCTACGGGTTCGTGTTCGTTCTGCCGCCGACGCCGGAGACGCACGGACACCACAAGGCCGCGACGATCCTCGCGCTGCGCGCCGTCGCATCGATCCCGGTCGACTACCGGCCCGTCGTGCTTTGCGCGCAGTCGGTGCGAGAAGGCGCCGAGCTCGAATCGCTCGACGCGCTCGACGGGTTTCCGATCACGTGCCTGCGCGACGGTCCGGCGCTCGTCTTCGACCGGCGTCAGACGTTCGGCTACCGCGACCAGCTCGACTATCGGATCATCGCGAACTGGGCGATCGCCGAGCACCGGTCCCAGGGAACGATGCAGCTCCTGATGAACGCGAGCGACGGCGAAGCGTACGACGTGTTCGACATCAGCCCGCCCGATGCGCACGCGCGAGCGGAGGCGCTGTTCGAAGCGCTCGCGCAGCCGCAGTTCGAGGCGCGCGACTACGGGCCGGACGCGTGAACGGCCGCGCGCCTTCGACGCGACTCGCGTCCCTCGACGCGTTGCGCGGCTTTGACATGTTCTGGATCGCGGGCGGCGGAGCCCTACTCGTCTCGATCGCCGACGCGAACGACGTCGGGTGGCTTCACGCGCTGGCCGAGCAGACCGAACACGTCGAGTGGAACGGCTTTCGACTGTGGGATCTGATCTTCCCGCTCTTCCTGTTCCTCGCGGGGGTATCGATGCCGTTCTCGTTCGCGAGCCGAGCGGCGCGCGGTGAGAGCCTGGTTCGAACTCGCGCTCACATCGTGCGTCGCGGCATCACGCTCGTACTCCTCGGCGTCGTCTACAACGGGCTGCTGCGCTTCGACTTCGAGACGCAACGCTACGCGAGCGTGCTCGGTCGCATCGGACTCGCGTGGATGTTCGCGGCGTTGATCGTGACGAGCACGACGATCCCGAAGCAGGTCGTCTGGCTCGTCGGAATCCTGGTGACGTACTGGCTCGCGATGCTCTGGATTCCGGTGCCGGAGTTCGGAGCCGGCAACCTCGAGCCGGGGAAGACGCTCGCCGATTGGGTTGACCGCACGTTCCTTCCGGGGCGCTTGCACCGTGGCGACCGCGATCCGGAGGGGCTGCTCTCCACGATCCCCGCGATCGCGACCGCCCTGATGGGCGTGTGCGCTGGACACTGGCTCCGGCGGGACGCGCCGGAGCGCCGCAAGGTCCTCGGCCTGATCGTCGGCGGGACAGCTTGCCTGGCCGTTGGCGCGCTTTGGTCGCTGAGCTTCCCGCTGAACAAGAACCTCTGGTCGAGCTCGTTCGCCCTGTGGACCGGCGGCCTGAGCTCGCTCCTGCTCGCCGCGTTCTACTACGCGATCGACGTGCGCGGATGGCGCCGCTGGTCGTTCTTCTTCGCGGTCATCGGCACGAACGCGATCACGATCTACATGCTCGACGCGTTCGTCGACTGGAACGCCATCGTCGAGCTCGTTCTGCGCGACGGACGCGCCCACCCCGTCCTCACGATCGTCGGCGCCATCGCGTTGCAGTGGCTCGTCCTGCTCGCCCTCCACAGGCGGCGGATCTTCCTACGCGTCTGACGCTTAGAGCTGTCCGTCTTCGATCGCCGCTTCGGAGAGGCGCATGATCAGCTCCTCGAGCTTGGCGACCGCGTCGGCGGAAAGGCCGTCGAACGCAAAGCCGCCTTCGACTTGCGAGTCGCCGTACGGCTTGCGCCACGCGATGCGTCCGACGACGTCGACGTGGGTTCCGAGACCCAGCCACTTCGGGAAGATCAGGCGCAGCTTTTGCAGCGCAGGCACGTCGACGTCCGCATAGCAGCGGATCTTCATCCCGCCGGTCGAGATGTCGAGCAAGAAGCCAACGTCGCGTCCGGAGGTCTCGGAAACGTCGAGGCGATACACGACCGGACGCCGCGTACCTTGGCGGCGGCGTTCCGCGGTCGACTTCAAGCAAGCAGGATCGGAGGGCATCCGACCGTTGTCGGCCGGAGCGAGGCGGCGGCTGAGGCGGATTCGAAGGATTTCACCGGGACGCGACTTTTTGGGCTCGACTCACGGAACCGCTCTTGCCGATGAGGCCTCGGTTGCCCGCACTCGCCATGGCCCCCACGTCCACTCGCCCTGCTGTCGCCGATCCGCGCGCCTCGTTCGAGCCGCTGTCCGGAATCGCCCCTATCGCGCTCGCCGGCGGTTCCCTCGCCTCGAGTTCGGTCGACATGGATTCCTTCCTGCTCGGCCTCGCGGCGATGGGACTGGTCGCCGGAGTCGCGATCGCCTGGTTCGTCTATCGCGCCCGTCGCACGCGCGTCAGCATGTCGCAGGTCGTGTTCGATCTCTCTCACGCCGCGAACGCCATCGCGAAGAACAAGGACTTCGCGATTCGAGCGGTGCGGCGGACCGACGACGGCGTGGGGATGCTCGTCGATGCGTTCAACCAGATGATCAGCCAGATCGAGCTCTACGACGCGCGTCGAAAGGCGGAGGTCGAGCGCGCGGAGGAGTCGACGGTCGCGAAGTCGCGCTTCCTCGCGACGATGAGCCACGAGATTCGCACGCCGATCAACGGCATCCTGGGGATGACCCAGCTCCTGCTCGACACGGAGCTGAACAACGACCAGGCCGAGTTCGGCCAAACGGTTCACCAGTCCGCCGAGCACCTGCTCGCGATCATCAACGACATCCTCGACTTCTCGAAGGGCGAGGCCGAACGCTTCGAGTTCGAGGAGATCGAGTTCTCGCTGTCCGACCTCGCGACGGAGTGCACGAACGCGGTCATGACCGTGGCGCGGGACAAGAAGCTCGAGCTTGTCACCGAGATCGCACCGAAGCTCCCTTCGTCGTTCCTCGGAGACCCGTCGCGAATCCGCCAAGTGCTGTTGAACTTGCTCAGCAACGCGCTGAAGTTCACATCGTCCGGCGATGTCGTCTTGCACGCATCGGTCGAGACCGACCACGAAGAGTCCGCTCTGATTCGGGTCGAGGTGCGCGACACCGGCATCGGAATCCCGGCGGATCGGGTCGGACGCCTGTTCAGCGCGTTCTCCCAAGCGGACGCTTCGGACAGCCGCAACTTCGGCGGTACGGGCCTCGGACTCTCGATCAGCAAGCAGATCGTCGAGGCCATGGGTGGCTCGATGTTCGTCCGCACGAAGGAAGGCGAGGGATCGACATTCGGATTCCTCGTCGAACTGAAGGTCGCCGATCGCACGTCCGAAACGGACCGCTTCCCGAAGGGCATGCATGTTCTCGTCATCGAGAGCAGCGGCGCGACGCGCGCGGCGCTACAAGCGATGCTCGACGGCAACGACGTCGAGCTCTGCGCGAGCGGGCTGGCCGGGCGTCGCAAGATGCTGGACGTCGATCGCCCGTTCGACCTGATCATGCTCGACGTCCGCCAGACCGAGGACTTCGGACTCGGCATCGGGGACGAGCTCGCCTTCCCGCCGGTCCCGCTGATTCTCCTCGCGCCGGTCGATGCCATGGGCACCCAGGCCGCGTCGAACTGGCCGGAGCGTTGGGGCTGCATCGCCAAGCCGGTGCGACGCGAACACTTGCTCTGGTGCCTCAACGACGTCCTGGACACGAGCTCGGACGACTCGAAGTCGGAGCGGCTCGAATTGCCGCCGAGCACGACGAGTGCCTCGAGCCTCTGCGACGACAGCGCCGACCTCCGCGGGATGCGCGTCCTCGTGGCGGAAGACCACCCGGTGAACCAACGCATCGCGACCTGCTACCTGGACAAGCTCGAGATCGAATGGGTCCTGGCGGAGAACGGCGAAGAGGCCATCACGGAGTTCAAGAAGCAGCGCTTCGACTTGATCCTGATGGACCTGCAAATGCCGGTCGTCGACGGACTCCAGGCCACGCGCGCGATTCGCGAACTCGAGGTCGTGGGCGGGACTCACACGCCGATCATCGCGATGACGGCGTCCGTGCTCGAAGAGGACCGTCGCCAATGCGTGGAAGCCGGATTCGACGACTACGTCGCGAAGCCGGTCAAGCTGCGCGAACTCGGCGCGCGGCTCCGCCACTGGCGCGACTCGGCGTTGCAGACTGCGGCCTAGGCCGGGTTATTCATGAGCCTGCACCGCACTGCGCCCCAAACGGCCGCCTTCGGCGTCCTCTTCGTCCCTGGCCGCACTTTGCCCACACGACCGTCCTCGACGACCCGATCAGGGTCGCCTGCGGGGTTCGCGCGAGCAAAGC
>JAJDEV010000123.1 GCA_029259605.1 Planctomycetota bacterium
ACCTTGTCAGGTCGTCGAGGACGCCGACGTTCGCAAAGTGCCGGCAGGGGCCGAGAGACCGGCGTAGCCGGTCGATTGCAGCTTTTGGCGTGCATGCTCATGAATGATCCGGGCTAGCCCGGGTGATTCATGAGCCTTCACCGAGATCGACGCAGCTGCGCGCCATCTCAACGCTTCCCTTCCTCACCGGGCTCGACGACCCGTCAAGTCGCCTCCACGCGCTTCGGTCGCGAAGCGCTGATCTGACGCACATCCGCGTCGATCTCGGCAAAGCCTCATGAATCACCCGGGCTAGTCGACGAGCAAGCGCAGCACCCGGCCGCAACCGGCGAGGAAGGCGCGGCCGTTCGTGCGCGCCCGCGGGCTCGCGACGCCGAGCACGACGCCGGCGATGCCGAGCGCGAAGAAGCACGGGGCCAAGGACAGCATCGCGACGACCGCATGCGCTCCCCCACAATGCGTGCGCAGGAACCGCACCTGCCCCGCCACCGTATGCGCGAGCGCGAACGCGCTGATGCCGGCGGACGCGCCTTCGCCGCCGCGCTCGGCGTGCACGGACGTGACGCCCGGTTCGAACGCGACGCGCCTGCCCGCCTGGCGCGCGCGCGTGCACAGATCGACGTCCTCGACGTACATGAAGTAGTCACGCGAAAAGCCTCCGAGCGCGCGGAAGTCGCTCGCCCTCGCGAAGAGACAGCAACCCGAGACCCACTCGGCATCGCGCGCCGACGCGTACGCCGCCGGATCCGAGACGAACAACGCGCCGGCGTCCCCGCCGCAGAGCGCCCGCAGTGGATAGAGCTCCCAATGCAGGATCACCCGCAGCGCGGAGGGCGTTCGCCCCTGCGACGGCGTCGTGCGTCCGTTCGAGTCGACGACCAGACCGCCGAGCAGCGCGAGGTCGTCCTCGCTCGCGAAGCGTCGCTCGGCGGCTTCGACTCCGCTCGTGAGCACGGCGTCCTGATTGAGGAACAGGACGACGTCCGAGCGCGCGAGTTCCGCGCCACGGTTGCACGCGGCGCCGAACCCCGAGTTCGTTTCGAGGACGACCAACCGCGCATCCGGAAAGTCCCGCGCGACGAGCTCGCGCGTCCCGTCGTCCGACGCGTCGTCGACGACGATCAGCTCGGCGTGCGGGGCGAAGTGCCGCACGGACGCGAGGCATGCGCCGATGCAGTCCACGCCGCGGTACGCCGGGACGACTACCGTGCAGCCGGACGCGCGAGCACTCGGTCGTAGGTCCGGAGAAGGGTCTCTGCTTCGTTCCGCCATGAGAAGGACTGCACCCGTTCGAGCCCGCGGCGGATCAGCGTCTCGCGCACCGCTCCGTCGGTCAACAGTTCCGAGAGCCCCGCGCGAATGTCTTCCACGCTTTCCGGGTCGACGAGGCGCGCGGCGTCCCCCGCGACTTCGGGTAGCGCCGTGCGATTCGAGGTCAGCACGGGCGTGCCGGTCGCCATCGCCTCGAGCGGCGGCATCCCGAAGCCCTCCGCGTGCGAGACGAAGGCGAAGAGCGCCGCACCGGCGTAGAGCGAGGCGAGCTCGTCGTCGGTGACGTCGGACAGATGCACGACGCGCCGTCGCCCTTCCGGGTCGCGCCACGCGAGCGCGCGCGCGGTGTCCGTACAGACGATCTGGCCGACGACGACGAGCGGCAGCGACGTGTCGACGCCCGCGTAGGCCTCGATCAAACCGGCCAGGTTCTTGCGCGCGTCCACCCGACCGACGCTGAGGAGATACCCGTTCGGTTCGAGCCCGCGCGCGCGCAACACCCCGGCGTCCAGTGCGCCCGGATGGAAGCGCGCGTCGTCGACCGCGTTGTACGACACGGTGATGCGCGACGGATCCACGCCATAGCGCTCGCGAATCTCGCGCGCCGAGAACTCGGAGACCGTCATCACGTGATCGGCCACGCGCGCCGAGCGGCGCGTGAGGATGCGCGAGCGGCGCACGAAGGCGCGCGGGAAGAACTCCGGGTGGCTCTCGAACAGGACGTCGTGCACCGTGACGACGCGGCGACACGCGAGCCCGACGGGCAAGATGTACTGCGAGTGGAAGAGGTCGAGCTCGCGGCGCTTCGCCAACCGCGGCAGTTCCAGCAGCAGCCGCCCGATCGGCCCCTTGCTGCTCAAGCGCTCGAAGAACACGCGCTCGGGATCCGCGTCCGCGAACACCGCGCGCAGCCCATCGGGATCGCGCGTGAAGAACACGAGGTCGAACTCGCCCGCCGTGGGGAGCGCGTGCGAGAAGATCCCGAGCAGGCGCGAGCGCGAGCCCTGGTAGATCCCCTCGAACGCGTGGAAGTCGACGCCGATCCGCGGCCGGCGCGTTCGCGCGGGCGCGTGCTCTCGCGCTGGCGAGTCGGAGGGGGAGGCGTCGGGCATCGGGGGAGGGAACGAGCAGGCCGGCTAGCCCGGAGCGACGGCGCGCTCCTCGTGCTCGTCGAGGATCGCGCGCCAGGCGGAGAGGTCCCGCCCCAACACGGACTCGAGGTCGCGCACATCTTCGCGCATCGCCTCGGCCACCTCCCGCGGAACCTCGGGTTTCGACGCGCTCCGCGTGCGCGCCGCCTTCGTGTTGGCGCGCTCGAGCAGCACGCCGATGCGCAAGCGCAGGTCCTGGCTCGGGACGAACGGGCGCAGCAACCGCTTCAGCCGCCCCGGCCCGAACAGGATCCGGTTCAGGACCGCGCTGCGAGCCTCACCCGCCGGGTTCTCGGCCCGGTCGAAGTCGGGCGCGACGAGCGCATCCCGCGCGACGCCGAGGAACGCGCACAGCTCGGCGAACGCTCGCTCGCGCGTCCCTTCGGCGACGAGGTCTTCGAAGAGCAGCACGTGGCGCGGCGCGTCCGGGAGCGCTGCTTCGAAGCGCGCGAGGTGCGCGGCGTAGCGCCCGCGCCCGTAGTAGTCGTGGTCGTCGTCGCATTCCGCGCCGTGCCATGACGCGCGCAGCGCCGCGGCGAACGGTCGCCGCTCGATCCCCCGCCGACGGCTCATGCGCCACTGCGAGAACGCGCGGCCGACCGGCTCGCGCAACACGGCGACCAATCTGGGCGTCGCACCCGCGTGCAGCGCGGCCATGCGCTCCGGCACGCGCGGATCGGACAGATAGTCGGGGTCGACCTCGCCGCGCAACGCACCGTCGGCCGAAGGGAACCGACCGAGGTACCAGGACGGCCCCTTCGCGTAGCGCTCGTCGTTCGAGAAGTAGTGCGTCTCCTTCAGGTCGGGGAGGCGCAGCGAGGGCTGCGCGCGCAGCCACGCGTCGAGCGACGTCGTCGCGGCCTTTTGCGCGCCGAGCACGTAGAACGACGGGAGCCGCGTCAACGGGCGGCCTCGGGCAAGGGCACGGCGAGCGGGCCGATCGTCGCGAGTCCGAGCTCGCGCCGGCACGAGCGCAGGTGCAGCAGGCTCGCGAGCGCCAGCGCGGTCGCGGTCGCGATGCTCGCACCGAGCGTCCCGAACATCGGGAGCAGCACGCCGAGCAGTACGAGGTGCGCCACCGCGGCGATCGCGGTGTTGTTGCGATAGGTGAGCTCGCGCTTGCCCATCAACAGGATGTAGCCGACCGGTCCGGTGCCGAGGCTGACCACCTGACCAATCAAGAGGATGCGGAACGGCGCCGGGCCTTCGGCGCCGAACTCGGGACCGAAGGCGCTGAGCAACGTCTCGGCGAAGAGCGCGCACAGGCAAGCGAGCGGCACGCCGATGACCAGCAAGCGGCGCGTCATCGCGCGCGCCTCGTGCTGGACGCGGGCCGGATCATGGTCCGCGAAGGCGCGCGCGAAGCGCGGTGCGAGGACGACGTTCGCCCCGTACAAGAGGAAGCTCATCACCATCGCCGCGCTGACCGCGACGCCGTACACGCCGACGCTACGGCTGTCCGCGAACGCGCCGAGCAGCAGCGTGTCGAGCCACTCGAGCGACATGAGCAACAGCGCGCACTGCAGGAGCGGGCGGCCGTGACGCAGCGCCGCACGCAAGGACAACCCGGGCGTCGCGACGTCGGACGACGGACGCGCGAGCCACCCGACGACCGACAGCGCCGCGGCGACGGCGAAGCTCCCGAGCAGAACCCACGCGGCGCGGACGGTCGCGCTCGCCGCATCCCCGTCGGGCACGAAGCCGATCCAGAGGAACGCGATCGGCAGGAACAGGAGGTGGCGCGCCTCGAACTGCAGGAACGTGCCCCAACCCGGGCGACCGGCGCCCTTGTGCGCCTCCCCCGCCACGGCCAGGATCGCCATCGGAATCGACGCCCAGACGATGACCGCGAGCACCGGCGCGAGCCCGGCGTCATCGAACCAACCGTTCGCGAGCGGACGCGCGGCGAGACACAGCAGCGCGGCGAGCGGAACGCCCGCGACCAGGATCAACCCGAAGACGCGCCGCATGAGCCGGCGCGCGCCGCGTCCGCGCTGCACACAGACGGACACCTCGCGCAGCACGATGCTGTCCAGACCGAAGCGCAGGAAGGCCGCCGAGAACATGACGAGCGCGAGCCCCTGCCGCAGACGGCCGCTGCCCTCGGCGCCGAGCATGCGCCCGAGCAGAACCCAGAAGCCGAGGCCGAGCACCGCGCCGCCGCCGCGCAGCGCCGCGACCAGCGCCGCGTGCCGCAGATCGGGGGCACGCGCGGCGCCGGGCTGCGCCCTAGGAGGACTCGTCCTCACCGTAGCCGTATCCGTAACCGTAGCCCGCCGCGCCGTACCCCGCCGGCCCGCGCGGAATGTGGACCGCGTTCACGATCACGCCCATGACGTTCGCCTCGGCTTGCTTCAGCTTCGAGACCGCGCTCGTCAGCACGCGCCCGGGAACGCCACCGCTGCGATACAGCAAGATCACCGCGTCGAGTTTGTGCGCGAAGTTCGCGACGTCGGCCACGACGACGGCCGGCGGCAGGTCGAGCACGACCAGGTCGAACGCGTCCTGGAACTCGCCCAGCACCGGGAGCGAGCGATGCCCGGCGAGGAGCTCGCCCGGCTCGGTCTTGCAGTCCCCCGCCGCGATCACCGACAGGTTCTCGTACCCGACATCGTGCACGCAGTCCTTCCAGTCCGCGGTGCCGCTCAGGATCTCCGCGAAGCCCGGCGTGCGCTCGAACTCGAAGACGTTGTGCACCTGCGGCTTGCGCAGGTCGGCGTCGACGAAGAGCACGCGCTTGCCGCTCGACGCGAAGACCATCGCCAGGTCCGTGTTCGTCACCGTCTTGCCCTCGCCCGGAACGCACGACGTGACGGCGAGCGTGCGGAGCGCGTCGTCGCCGTCCATCGCGAGCCGCAACGCGGCGCGGATCGAGCGGTACGCCTCGGCCACGGCGCCGCGCGAGTCGTCGCGCATGGCGAGGAAGCGCTGCCCGCGCTTGAGTCCCTTGACGCGCGTCTTCCCGCGCAGGTAGTCGGGCACCGACCCGAGCACGGCGAGCCCCGTGGCGCGCTCGACTTCGGCCTCGCTGTGCAAGGCGCCGCGCAGGTTGTTGTGCACGAGCGCCGCGCCGCAACCGAGCAGGAGTCCGAGCACGAGTCCGAGCCCGATGAACGTCGTCGCCTTCGGGAAGCTGCGCGCCGACGGCGGCACGGCCGGGTCGATCAGAACCGCCGCCGCGGACGTCGCCGCGGCCGTGATCTTGGCCTCCTGGTTGGCCGTCAAGAGGAAGGCGACGATCTGACCGCGCGCCTCGCGCCTGCGCATGGGCTCGGCGAGCTCGAGCTCGCTGGCCGGCAGTTCGCCGAGGCGCCGCTCGAGCACACCCATCTGGCCCTGGAGCGCGACCAAGCGATCGGCGATGCCGCCGGACTGGGCGACGAGACTCGCACGCACGCGCTCGGTGAGCGCGGCGACCGCCTCGTCAATCGTGCCGCGCTCGAGCGCCGGCCACTCGGCGATGCTCTTCGCGTAGTCGGCGACGAGCGCGCGGTGGCTCGCGACGGTCTGGCGCGCGGCCACGATCGCTCCCTGCACCTGTTCGACCAAGCGCGCGGCGAGGTCGGTGCGCGATCCCTCGAGCGCGACGAGTGCGGGGTTCTCGGCGGTCGCGGTGCCCTCGAGTCGACTGATCTCGGCGTCCAGCTCGGCGAGCTCGTCGAGGTACGTCTGGAACTCCCCGCGCGCCGTTCCGGCGAGCGACGCGAACACGCCCTCGCCCCCGTCGCCGACGCGCTCGAGGCTGGCGGAGAGGTCGCCGATGCGCAGCTCCATGGACTCGATCTCGGTCTCGAGCCGCAGACGCTCACCGATGAGCAGCGCCTTGTAGCCGGCCACATCCGTGCGATCGAGGCGCAGCGACTCGGACTCGAGCTGGCCGAGCTCCTTGATATAGGAAAGCGCGAGCAGGTTCGGGACTTCCTGACCGAGGCGTGCGAGCGCGAGCGCGTTCTCCTGCTCGAGGTAGGACAGCGCGTCGGCGAGCACGGTCTGCGCGAGCTCGAGCTGCGCGGCCTCGAGCTCGAAGGCGCTGAGCTGCGCGATCCATGCCTCGGCGGACTCGGACAGCGCGATCGTCTCGGGATGCTCGGTCTGGATGCGCACGACGTCGCGCTCGGCCTCGGCGAGCGCCGTGAGTTGGACCTCGAGCTGTGCCTCGATGAAGCGCACGGTCTGCGACGCCTTCTGCTGCCCGATGCGCACGCTGCGTCGAATGTAGTTCTTGCAGAGCGCGTTCGCGGTCTCGGCCGCGCGGTAGGGATCGGAGTCGTCGACCGAGACGTACACGACGTTCGTCTTGCGCCCGGATTCCACGGCGCTCGTGCTCGCCATCAAGCTCTGGATCGCGTCCTCGGGCGTCCGGTATCGCACCGTGTAACGGCGTCCGATGTAGTCGCCGGTGGGAGCGAGCGTCAGCGTGCAGCCGAGCGCGTCGAAGGGCACGCCGGGCTCGAACGCGACCTCGACGCCGTCCCCGTTCGGGAAGACGTAGCCCTCGTGCTCGGCGACGCGCACGGTGCGCGCGGCGGTGAACTCGACGTCGAACGCGGCGCGCGCAGGCGGCGCGACCGCGCCCTGCGCCGGTGCGAGCGCGGCGCGCAAGCGGTGCGGCTCCGACGACTTGCCGACGAGCGCGTCCCAGATGGACGCGAACGGCCGCAGGTCGTGGCGATCGACGATGGTCACGAGGCCCAGGTGTTCCATCGCCGACGGATCGCCGTGTGCGCGCGCCTCGAGCAGGCTCGCGCCGGCCTCGATCGCGCGCACGGCGAACGGATCGAAGTCCGGCTCGGTGTCGTCGAAGAGTCGGTCGCCCGCGAAGAACACCCGCGGGTTCGCGACGGTGACCTCGGCCAGTGAGCGCGACGTGAGCAGCGCGATCTCCGCCTCGGCCGCGGGATCCGACGTCAGGCTCGCGAGCTCGGACAGCACGCCTCCCACCGCCTCGTCCTCTTCGAGCAAGAGCGTCGCGCTCGCCGTGTAGCGCGGCGTGCGCGTCCCGACCCACCCGATCGCCGCCGCCGTGGTGAGCAGCGCGACGGTCGCGATCAGGAGCTTGTTGCGCAGCAGGATCGACACGACCTCGCCGATGCGAATCGAGTCGCGCTCCAGGGCTTCTCCGTATCCGTCGTTCATCGCGCGTGGATCAGTCGTTGTAGAGCCGGTCGTACGCGAGGGCGAGCGCGGAGAGCTGGCTGAGCGTGAAGCCGAAGCCCTGCAGGTACGGCAGCACGTCGGCCGAGAAGCGACCGGCGCCGGACTGCGACACGAACAGGAAGTCGCCGGGGAGCACCTGGACCAGGCCGTCGGGACCCGGGGTGCGCGCGTTGAACGTCAGGACCTCGAGCTCGCCCTCGCCGTGCGGCCGGATCAGCGCGACGCGATCGCGCTTCGCCCCGGACGCGAAGCCGCCGCCGAAGCTGAGCGCCTCGAGCGCGGTGAGCGGGCCGTCCATCGGATAGGGACCGGGCTCCTGCACCTCGCCGAAGAGGAAGAAGCGACGCGACGCGTGCTCGAGCACGGACACCGAAACGGACGGCGCCTTGAGATAGCGTTCGAGCCCCGCCTCGATCGTGCGCCGCGCCTCCTCCGCCGAGAGCCCTTCGACCGGAACGGCGCCGAGCAGCGGCAGGCTGAGCGTCCCGTCCGGTGCGACGCGCACGCCCGTGGCGGGCGGCGTGAAGTCGGGTTGCCCGAACACCGACACGTGCACGAGGTCGTTCGGACCGAGCGTGAAGGCGCCGCGATCGGGCGCGAACGACGCCGTATCGCGATCGGTCGTGGAGCGCGGAGCGGCCGGCGCGCTGCAGGCGGCGACGAACACCACGAGCACCAGGATTCGGGCGAACGAGGGAACGGATTGGGAGCCGAGCGGCATGTGCGCGGTCGAGCGGTGAGGCGGGCGGGATCGGACCGATCCATGCTAGGAATCCGGCCCCCCCACTCAACGGCAGGCCGCGATTGCGCGCAAATCAGGCGCGATCGCTCGCGGTCGTCGGCTCGGCCCCGACGACCGAACGAGCGGCGTCGAGCACGTGCGCGATGCCCGCCTCGAAGTCCACCTCGGGCCGGTAGCCGAGCACGCGCGTCGCCCGCTCGAGGTCCGCCAGGCTGTGACGCACGTCCCCGGGGCGCTCGGGCGACGCGAGCAGCGCGTGCCCGGCGCACGGTGCGCCGCGCGCGGCGAGGCCGTCGCGCAACGCGACGAACAGCTCGGCCAGGGTCGTGCGCCGTCCGAGGCCGACGTTGAACACGGGCTCGATCTCGAGCGGAAACTTCGGCGCGAGCGCGGCGACGACGCACGCCTGCACCACGTTCGCGACCGGACAGAAGTCGCGCGACGCCGTGCCGTCGCCGAAGACCTCGACGCGCGCACCGTCCGAAAGCGCCGCGATCCAGCGCGGGATCACCGCCGCGTAGGCGCCGCTCGCGCTCTGCCTCGGTCCGAACACGTTGAAGTAGCGCAGCCCGATCGAGTCCTGGCCCCAGGCGCTGCGCGCCGCCGCGGCCCACACCTCGCCCATGCGCTTCGACGCGGCGTACGGAGAGAGCGGCGCACCGAGCACGTCCTCGCGCCGCGTGGGCTCCGGATGGTCGCCGTACACACTCGACGACGACGCGTAGACGACGCGCGGCGAACCCGCGCGGCGCGCGGCTTCGAACAGCTGACGGAAGCCGTCGACGTTGACCGCGAACGTCGACGCCGGATCGGCGAGCGAACGCGGCACGGAGCCGAGCGCGGCTTGGTGCAGGACGAGCGGCGCGCCCGCGCACGCGCGCTCGCAATCCGCCGCCGATCGCACGTCGCCCTGGATCCACTCGAACCGCTCCCAGTCCGCGGCGCCGACGCGCGCGCGCACGCTCTCGAGGTTCGTCCGCGACCCGGTCGACAGGTCGTCGAGTCCGCGCACCGTCTGCCCGAGCCCGAGCAGCTCTTCGACGAGGTGCGAGCCGATGAAGCCGGCCGCGCCCGTGACGAGCCACGCGCGCGGCTCGGCGCGACAGCGCGCGCGCCAATCGCTCGACGCGTCCATCACAGGCGCCAAACGCGCACGCCCTCTCCGAGCGCGCGTTCCGTCGCGCGGTCGATCGCCCACATCAAGTCGACGAGGAGCTTGGCGCCGCCGCGCGCACAGCGCAGCGCCAGCGCGTCGAGGCCCGTGTGCGAGACGGCCAGGACGACGGCGTCCAGTTCCGTCAGTTCGTCGGGTTCGGTCGGCGCGACGCCGCACGCGCGCCGGACCTCGTCCGCGGCGACGAGCGGGTCGTGCACGAGCAGCGTCGCGCCGCGGCGCGCGAGATCGCGCACGACGTCGGGCACCTGCGAGTTGCGCAGGTCACCGACGTTCGGCTTGAACGTCAGGCCGAGCACCGCGACGCGCGCGCCGCGCACCGGCACGCCGCTCTCGTCCAAGAGCGCGGCGATGCGCGCCGCGACGTGCGCCCCCATGCGATCGTTCGTGCGACGGCCGGCGAGGATCACCTCGGGATCGAACCCGATCGACTGCGCCTTCGACGTGAGGTAGTACGGGTCCACGCCGATGCAGTGTCCACCGACGAGGCCGGGTCTGTAGGCGTGGAAGTTCCACTTCGACGCGGCGGTCTCGATCACGTCGCGCGTGTCGAGCCCCATGCGCTCGAAGAGCTGCGCGAGCTCGTTCACGAGCGCGATGTTCAGGTCGCGCTGCACGTTCTCGATGACCTTGGCGGCCTCTGCCACGCGAATGGACGGCGCCTCGACGAGCCCCGCGTCGACGACCTGCGCGTAATGCGCGGCGACGATTCGCAAGGTCTCCTCGTCCTGCGCGGCGACGACCTTGGGAACGGTCGCGAGCGTGTGCGCCTGGTCGCCCGGGTTGATGCGCTCGGGGGAATAGGCGAGCCGGAAGTCGACGCCCGGCTTCAGCCCCGACGCCGCGCCGAGCGCCGGGCCGAGCACGTCCTCGGTGACGCCGGGAAAGACGGTGGACTCGAGGACGACGATGTCGCCCGGACGCAGCGCTCGCCCGATGACGCGCGCCGCGGATTCGAGGTCGGCGAGGTCCGGTCGGCGCTCGGCATCGATCGGCGTCGGGACCGCGACGACGTAGAGCTCGGCTTCGGCGAGCTCGGCCGCGTCGGACGTGAAGCGCACCTCGGAGGACGCCAGCTCGTCGGAGGCGAAGATCCCGGTGCGATCGCTCCCGCCTCGCAGCCGCTCGACCTTGTCCGCGTCGCGATCGAATCCGATCGTCCCGGGGAAGCGGCGTCCGAAGCCGACTGCGACCGGCAGGCCCGCGTAGCCCAATCCGACGACGGCGATCCTGCGTGCGTGCTGCGTGACGGGTTCCTTGCTTCGCATTCGGCCGGCTGCGGCGCGACGGCCGACAGGCTACTCGAACGCCGCTCCGACGAACGGACGGCGCGCCGTATTTCCCGCACGACGACTTTCGGGCGGAATCACGGCCCCGGTTGCCCGTCGCCGCACGCCGCGGGCGCGCCCTCCGGGGGCCGCGGACGTCGGGTGCCGACGCCGTTCGAGGCACACGACTCATGCGCGAGCCTTGAACCGTCGATGGCCTTTCCTAACGTGGTCACGGCCCGCGCCCGGAGGACACCCTCCGCAACGGGCATTTCTACGGAGCTGCGCGGCAGAGCGCGGCTTCGCTCGCAGCTTCCAGCATCCAACGAGATGACGCTTCTCGAGAGTCCCGGGTCGGCACCGGGCGTTGCGCAACGCGTTCGCGCGAGCGCACGCCGTGATGACGTCGTGCGGTCCACGGTCTATTCCCGTGGCGGGAAGCGCGCGTTGAGCGTCGCGCTCATCCTCGTCACGCTTCCGGCGGCGCTCGCGATCGCGCTGCCGATCGTGCTCGTCAACGCGCTGATCTTCCGCGATCTGCGGCGCGTCTTCTTCCTTCAGGAGCGGATCGGCCGCGGCGGCAAGCCCTTCCGCATCGTCAAGTTCCGCACGATGCGCGAAGTCCAGCGCGAGGCGCACTTCCAGTCCTGGTGCAACGGCGACGACTGCCTGCGGGTCACCCGCTTCGGTCGGCTCCTGCGCAACACGCACCTCGACGAGCTTCCGCAGCTGCTCAACGTCCTGCGCGGCGACATGGATCTGATCGGTCCGCGGCCCGAGATGGTCGAGGTGCACCGCTGGGCGTGCTCGGTCGTCCCCGGCTTCGAGCACCGCACCGAAGTGCGGCCGGGCATCACGGGGCTGGCGCAGATCACGCAGGGCTACGTCACCCAGGACGCGCTCGACTATCGGAGGAAGCTCGCCATCGACCTGCGCTATGTGCGCAGCGTGTCGCTCGGGCGCGACCTCGCGATCGTGTTGCGCACGGCGCTCTGGATGCTCGGCGGCAAGGGTTGGCGGCCGGCGTCGGGCGAGCACCTCGCGGACGATTCCCCGGCGCCGAGCGAAACGAAACGGAAGACGCCGTCGCCGAGCGAGGTCGCTACCATCGCGGTATGTCCGTCCGATCGCGCACCGGCTTCGTCCACGATCCTGTCTTCGTCGAGCACGACACGGGCCCCGCGCACCCGGAGCGTCCGGGTCGACTGACCGCGCTGCACGCGCGGTTCGACGAAACGGGGCTCACCGCCGAGCTCGACTCGAGCGCGCCGCGCGACGCCACCGACGACGAACTCGTTCGTGTGCACGCACCCGCCCACGTCGCGCGCGTGCGCGAGGTGAGCGCATCGGCGACATCGAGCGGACAGCGGACCGTCCCGCTCGACGGGGACACGAACGCGTCCGGACGCTCGTTCGAGGTGGCGACGCGCGCCGCCGGCGGGTTGCTCCTCGCGTGCGAGCGCGTCCTCGCCGGCGATTGGTCCAACGCCTTCTGCGCCGTGCGACCGCCCGGGCACCACGCCGAGTCCGACCGCGCGATGGGCTTCTGCCTGTTCAACAACGTCGCCGTGGCGGCAGCCGCGCTGCGCGCGCGCGGCCTCGAGCGCGTCGCGATCGTCGATTGGGACGTGCACCACGGGAACGGGACGCAGCACCTGTTCGAGGACGATCCGAGCGTCTTCTACGCCAGCCTGCACCAATGGCCGCTCTATCCAGGTACGGGCGCGGCCGAGGAGCGCGGGCGCGGCGACGGCGAGGGCGCGACGCTCAACGCCCCGATGCCGGCCGGCTCGACCGACCGCGACTGGCTCGGCGTCATGGAGGAGCGCGTGCTGCCGGCGCTCGAGGCGTTCGCTCCGGAGTTCGTCCTGATCTCCGCCGGCTTCGACGCGCACCGCCTCGATCCGCTCGCCGGAGTCGAGCTGACCGAGGAGGGCTACCGCGGCATGACGCGTGGCCTGCTCGACCTCGCGCGGCGCACGGCGTCGGGGCGGGTCGTCTCGGTGCTCGAGGGCGGCTACAGCCTCGAGGGACTCTCGCTCTCCGCCGCCGCGCACGTCGGCGAGCTCGTCGCCGGCAACGCACCGCACGAGGACTGACGCCATGCGACTCACCACGAAGGTTCACGACCGCGACGTCGCCGGGCTCACGTACGTCTATCCCGTCGTTTCGCGCCGCGCGGGCGGCGTGTCGGTCGGGATCAACCTGAATCCGAACAACGCATGCAACTGGCGCTGCGTCTATTGCCAGGTGCCGAACCTGACGCGCGGCAAGGGGCCGGCGATCGACCTCGCGTTGCTCGAGCGCGAGCTCGAGGCCATGCTCGGCGCGCTCGTCCATGGCGACTACATGCGCGCGCACGTCCCGGAGGGTTCGCGCCACCTGATCGACATCGCGTTCTCCGGCAACGGCGAGCCGACGAGCTCGGGGGCGTTCGACGAGGCCGTCGCGCTCGCGCTCGACGTGCTCGCGCGCTACGCGCCCGAGTCGGATCCGACGTCCGACGCGTTCGTCCGACGGGTCGTCATCTCGAACGGATCCCTCGTCCACCAACCGGAGGTCCAGCGCGCGCTCGCGCGGCTCGGCGACGGCGGCGGCGAGTTGTGGTTCAAGCTCGACAGCGCGACCGACGCGGGTCAGCAGCGTCTCAACGACGAACCGACCGGCGTCGACCGCACGCGGCGCAACCTGCACACCGCGCTCGACTGCGTGCCCACCTGGCTGCAGACCATGATGCTCGCCTGGAAGGGCGCGGCGCCGAGCGAGGACGAGTGCGCGGCGTATCTCGACCTCGTCGCCGAGGTCGCGGGGCACGAGCACCTCCGCGGCGTGCTGCTCTACGGGCTCGCGCGGAAGTCGTACCAACCCGAGGCGCCGTCGCTGTCGCCGCTCCCGGCGGCGTGGATGGAAGCGTTCGCGGCGCGCATCGAGTCCGTCGGCGTCCCGGTTCGCGTCTCGCTCTAGCAGCCCGTGGTGAAACTCACGCCACCCTCGAACGGCGCTGGATCCGCGCTGCCTGCGTTCCGCTTCCTCCGAGGTTCCACCAAGACGCGTCGTCAGCGCGCCTTGCCAGCACGGATCCATCACCCTCCGACGATGGCGTGAGTTTCACC
>JAJDEV010000124.1 GCA_029259605.1 Planctomycetota bacterium
GTCCTCGACGACCTGACAAGGTCGCCTCCAGGGCCAACGCCCGCAAAGCACCGGCAGGAACCGAGTTGCAGCTCCTGCCGCACATCCTCATGAATCATCCGGGCTAGCCCGGGTTATTCATGAGGCTTTGCCGAGATCGACGCGGATGTGCGTCAGATCAGCGCTTCGCGACCGAAGCGCGTGGAGGCGACCTTGACGGGTCGTCGAACCCGGTGAGGAGGGGAAGTGCTGATATGGCGCGCAGCTGCGTCGATCTCGGTGAAGGCTCATGAATGATCCGGGCTAGGTCGTCGCGTCCGCGTGCGTCGGCGTTTGATCGAGCAGCGCGCGATAGTGCTCACGGTAGTCGTCCAGGCGCACGCGGTTCAGGAAGCGCGAGTACGTCAGGTAGGTGACAAGGAAGCGTCGGTCGGTGGCCCAGGGCGGCAGGAACCGCGGCGGGTGGCAGA
This sequence comes from Planctomycetota bacterium, assembly GCA_029259605.1. Taxonomy (GTDB): domain Bacteria; phylum Planctomycetota; class UBA1135; order UBA1135; genus OFTM281. Next base: position 450 of record JAJDEV010000124.1, read on the forward strand.
GCCCGAGTTCGGAGAGTTGCGCGAGCGCCGGGATGTCCTCGAGGTCGAGCTTTCCGCAGAAGAGCAGCAGCAAGCAATCGATGCGCCCCTCGGCCACGACCGCGCGCAGGAAGTTGGTGACGCGCAGGAAGCCGTCGATGTAGACCGAGTCCTTGAGGAACGGCGCGCCGCCGGTGAGCACTCCGCCGCGGAAGACGCGCCGCGCGTTCTCGAAGGCTTGCTCGGACGGAACGCCGCGCTCGAGGAAGAAGCGGTACACGTCGAGGAAGTCCGCGCCGTCGATCGACATCTGGATCGCGAGCGTGCGATGGGCGAGGCGCTGAAAGCGATCCGGATCGAGCGTGGCTGTCATGAACTCGGCGAAGACGGCGAGCCCCTCTTGCGTGCGCGTCGTGCCGGCGTGGGACGCGCCGAGCAGCGGGAGGTCGATCTGCTCGCGGCCGTTGAGCGACGTGCACACGTGGATGTGGACCTCGTGCTCGACGAGCTGCAAGACGTCGCGATCGGAGAAGCACGCGTCGCGCCGCACCTGGATGCGCCGTGGGCCGGCGAGCGCGTTGGCGGAGAGTTCGTCGACGACGACGACCTCGGGCGCGCGATCGCCGAAGCGCGTGCACGCCTTGCGGAAGCGCTCGGCGACGCCCTCGGCGAGGTGGCACGCGGGAGACGGCGCGCCGAGATCCATGGCCGACGTCTCCGCGCACATCGCGTCCACCGTCTGCGCCAAGCCGAGCGGCGAGATCCCCCACTCCTCGGTCGACGGGACGCCGAACAGCTTCGTCCCGTGCTCGAGGAACTCCGGCGTCCCCGCCGCCGCGATCATCCGCGCGGCCGAACCGATCGCGTCGGCGGAGCGTTGGATCCAGCGCTCGACGGGCGAGTCGCCACTGACACCGCGCCGGATGCGCGCCAACTCGTCGCACACGGGTCGCGCGTCAAAGCGCGGATACTCGACGGTGGGCAACTCGCGCGCCCCCTGTGCGAAGAAGCGTTCGCGCACCGCGGGGTCCCAGGCGAGCGAGCGCAGCACACGCACGCTCGACTCGGCCTCGCGCAGGTCCCTCGCCGCCTGACGCACACGGTCCACGTCCTGGATGGTCATGCGCGAGAGCGTAACGGTGCGCGCGCGCTTTGCCTTGCGCGCGAATGACGTTTGCCACAGCCTGCTAGCCCGCGTGCCGCACGACCCACGCCTCGCTTCGCTTCTCGATGTCGCGCGGCTTCGACCACGGCCACGTCGCCTCGGCGAGCGTGTCGACCACCTCCCAGCCCGTGGGAAGCGCGTCGCGCAACTCGGCGGCCGCGCCCGTGCGGAGCAACAGGACGCGCGTGCCCTCGTTCGACGCGAGGAAGTCGAGCAGCTCGGCGCGTCCCGCGAGCGACGCGATCGGTTCGGGTCGGTCGAGGTAGAAGACGACGTTCGACGGGGTCGGTCGGTCGTAGAACGCGAGGTCGCGCGTGGGGATCTCGCGCGCGCGCTCGCGAACGGCGAGCACGAACGGCTTGGTCTCGCGATACCGTTCGAGCGTCGGCTTCTGCAGCGTGATCAAGCCACCGCTCAACAGGACCGCGGAGCACAGGAGCGGCGTGAGGTGTCGGTCGACGCCGAGCGCGTCCGAGAGGCGCGGCCCGCGTCCCGCGGTGAAGAGCGCGAGAAGCGAGAGCGCGCCGATGCCGAACGTCGCGAACACGAGGAACTGCGGGGCCACGAACCCCACGCGGCGCTCGAGCACCGGCCACAGGACGGGCGAGAGAAGCTCGAGAACGGAGAAGGCGACGAGCAGCCAGAACTGCGCGCGCAGGGCGCGACTGCGCGAGGTGGACGGCAGGAAGCGCGCGCCGAGCAGCGCGAGGAACGGGAGGATCGGGAGGATGTAGTAGAGGCGACGCGAACCCGAGACGGTAAAGAAGCCGAAGACGAGCAGCGTCGCGGAGATCAGCCAACGATCCGGCCAGCGCAGCTCGGACCACCTCGACCACACGCGACGGGCGACGCCGAACCCGAGCGGAATCCAGGGGAACGCGAGCACGGGCACGTAGAGGAAGTAGACGTAGAACGGCTCCGTGTGATCCCAAGGCCGAACGTAGCGCCCCGCGCTCTCGTGAAACGCCAACGCGAGCCCGCTCTCCATGCCCTCGGTCGCGGTCCGGTCCGCGATCGCGAGCGGCAGCAGGAACAGCCCGACTCCGATCGCGAACGCGAGCAAGTGCGATAGGCGCAAGTGCGCGCGCCAGCGTTGACCGTGGAGCAGGTCGGGGAGAATGACGAGCATCGGAACGACGAACGCGACGAGCCCTTTGGCTTGCGAGCCGATGAAGCAGATCGCGTAGAGCCCCATGTAGCTCGCGAATCCCGGCCGCTCGCGACGCCGCCAGTACCAAGCGACGGCGAGTAGGATCGACGCCAGGTTCAGCATGTCGGCCTCGCCCTTGCGCGCCCACACGAGGATCCCGAACGTCGCGAGCAAGAGCCAGCCGGCCGTCCGCGCTTCGCGCTCTGTCCCGAGTCGACGCCCGAGGTGGATCGTGGTCGCGAGTGTCACGAGCGCGGCGACGACGCTCGGCACCCGCAGAATCGCCTCGTCGAGGCGGTCCGCGATGGCCGCGACGAGACCGATCAGCCAGTAGCTGAGCAACGGCTTGTCGAAGTACGACACGCCGTTGCGCGTGGGGTGGAACCAGTCACCGCTCGAGCGCATCTCGCGCACGATCGCGGCCCATCGATCCTCGGCACCCTCGAGGCCGTACGCGCCCAGGCGCGGAACGAGCACGAGGAGCGCGGTCGTCCAGAACAGGAGCGCCGGCAGGTGCGCGCGAACGGCGGACCACGCGTGGGACCTGCGTGTCAACGTCGCCTGCCCCTTGCCGCGTGCGCTCGCACTCGCGTTCGATCCGGCGCGCCGATCCGCGAAAGTCTGAGGAGGGCCATGGCGCGCGCGGATCCTACGCGCGCCGCTCTGCTGCCGGAGTTACGCGCAGCTTATGCGGCCCGACTCCGTGGCACGCCTACAACCGGAAGTACACGCCGATGCTCAGGTAGGGCGCCTTCGCCACGTTGTTCCCATCCGCTGCGGTCCCGAGCGCGGCCTGGATGCCGAAGGTGTCCGACAGATCGACGAGCCCCTTGAGCCCGAACGACGTGTACTCCTGCTGGTCGACGTAGAGCCCGGTCTCGAGGTTCGTCGGGTCGAGCGTGACATCGCCGTTGGAGCGCGAGTCGACGAGCGCGAACGTCCCCGCGAGCAAGAACGTGTCCGTGATCCGATAGCCCGCCTCGCCGCCGACGCGATAGTCGTCGCTGAAGCCGTCCGTGCGGAAGGCCGCGCCGACGTACCCCTGCGCGTACGCGCGCCCGAAGCCGCGCCCGACGTTGAGCGTCGGCAGGAACGTGAACGCGTCGTAGCCCGAGCTGAGCCCCGTGGACTTCTCGAACTCCCCCGTCGGCGCCTCGACGTCGAGCTGCGCCGCGACCGCGTAGCTCCCGCTGTGGAGCTGCTTGCGCAGCCCGACCGTCACGTTCCCGAGCGCCCGGTTCTCCCCGTCCTCGATCGTCGTCGGCGTGATCGAGGGGTTCGAGACCGAAGAGCCCGCGTCCAGGAACTTGACCGGCACGATGCCGATGAACGTCCAGTCCTCCGTCAGCCCGAGCTCGCCATACACCTGCAACGTCGACTCGGTGATGTCACGCCCGGTCCGAAAGTCGGGCCCCTTCCTTTGGAACAGCTCGTCGTACGGCCCGACGGTCGTGAGAGAGAGCTGGACGAACCCACCGCCCTCGGGTTGCGTCCATGCGCTCTGCGCGGATGCCGTCCGCTGGACGATGGCGAGCGCGGCGAGAAGCAAGACGGTCCGTCGAATGGAACGCGAGCGCGTGAACTGCATGGGAGTCTCGTGGGGGGGAGGGACGGGAGTTCGCGACGGTGGAGGCTACAACACGCACCTTGCGCGGGGCCAGGCGACTCTTCGAGGGGCGTGGCTCGGGGGGCGCGAACCCGTATCCTCGCGCGCATGTGCACCTCGATCCTGACGCTCGCCCTCTTCGCCCTTCCCGTCCCCTCCCCCGCCCAAGCGCTCGACGCGACCGAGCAGGCGCTCGTGCGCCACATCGAGCAGCGCGCACCGGACGCCGAGGCGTTGCTCGAGCGACTCTGCAACGTGAACAGCGGAACGCGCAACTTCGAAGGCGTGCGCGAGGTCGGAGCGATGTTGCGCGCCGAGTTCGACGGGCTCGGCTTCGAGACCGAGTGGATCGACGGCGAGGCGTGGGATCGCGCCGGGCACCTCGTCGCGCGGCGCGCGGGAACGGGGCCGCACGTGCTCTTCATCGGTCACCTCGACACGGTGTTCGAGACGGACAGTCCGTTCCAAGCGTTCCGCCGCACGGGGGCGACGACGGCGACGGGGCCGGGCGTAGTCGACATGAAGGGCGGCGACGTCGTGATGCTGGAAGCGTTGCGCGCGCTCTTCGCCGCCGGTCGTCTCGACGCGCTCACGATCACGGTCGTGTTGACCGGCGACGAGGAGGACAGCGGCCGACCGCTCGCCCTGGCGCGCAAGGCGCTCGTCGACGCGGCAACGGCGGCGGACATCGCGCTCGCCTTCGAGAACGGCGACAGCAACCCGAGCACGGCCGTGGTCGCACGCCGCGGGTACACGGGCTGGACGCTCGAGGTCACGGGCAACGCATCGCACTCCTCGCAGATCTTCCAGCCGACCGTCGGCGCGGGCGCGTCGTTCGAGCTGGCGCGCGTGCTCTTCGCGTTCTACGACCGCCTCGCGGGCGAGCCGAACCTGACGTTCAACCCGGGCGTCGTCCTCGCGGGCACGGACGTCACGCTCGACGGCGCGCGCGGCAGCGCCTTCGGCAAGGCCAACGTCGTCGCGCGCACGGCGCACGCGGCGGGCGACCTGCGCGCGCTCTCGCTCGTGCAGTTCGAGTCGGCGAAGGAGACGATGAACGCGATCGTCGCCGACGCGCTGCCGGGCACGTCCGCGCGCCTCACCTTCGACGACGGCTACCCGCCGCTCGCCCCGACCGCAGGCAACCGCCGCCTGCTCGCACTCTTCGACCGAGCGAGCCGCGACGTCGGCGGCGGCCCGGTCACCGCCGTCGACCCGCGCAACGCGGGCGCGGCCGACGTGTCGTTCGTCGCGGGGCTCGTGGACATGGCGCTCGACGGGCTCGGGCCGGGGGGTGGGAAGGACCACACGGAGGAGGAGTGGATCGAGCTCTCGACGCTGCCGCTGCAGGCGAAGCGTACGGCGGTACTGCTGGCGCGGCTCGCAAACGAGACGCGCTGAACCGTTACGCGCCGCGGCGGCGCCTCACTTCACCGGTTGCCGCAGCTTCGTCTCCGTGATCGCGTTGCCCGGCGCGCTGAACCACGCCGAGCGTGGCAAGAGCGGGTTCGTCGTCACGAGGCGCGCGCGCCAATGGAAGCTCTTCCCGACGGAGAGCAGCTTCTTGCCCTTGCCGCCGCCCGTGGCCGGCGGTGTGACGAGCTCGTCGAAGACGACCGTGCCTCCGGCGGCGGGGAGCGTTTGGCCGGTGGCGCTGCGCCCGAGGTTCTGGCCGTTGAACGGAACGCCGAGCTTCTTCACCTCCCACTCGAGGAAGCCGAGCGTCGCACCCGGTGCGGCCCAGGCGACGCCCGCCGTTCCGACGGCGACCTCGGCGCGGATGCGGAACGCTCCAGACGAAGTCGTCGCGCCGCGGACGGCGATCGGGCGGATGCCGGTGGTGCGGCGCTGTTGGATGGCGCGGAGCAAGCCACCGTCGCCGCTGTTCCCGTGGTAGGCGAACGCCCGGCCTCCCGGGGCATAGCTGACGGCTCCGACGATCACGTCGGAGTATCCGTCACCGTTCACGTCACCCGCCGTCGACACGGAGATGCCGAACGACGCCCAGACCTGATTCGACTCTGCCGTCCACGCAGGGGCGCTCGTGAGGCCGGCGGACGAGCCGCGATACACGTAGGCACGACCCTCGTCGGTTTCGCCACCATCGAATGCGGAGGCGCCTACCACCACATCGGAGAATCCGTCGCCGTCCACATCGCCCGCCGTCGACACGGACTCGCCAAACCGCGCGTTGATCTGATTCGACCCGTCCGTCCACGCGGCGGCCGGAGACAAACCGTCGGACGATCCGTGATACACGAACGCGGCGCCCCCGGTGAACGGCCAAGCGCCATATGCGGGGTTGCCCACGATCACATCCGAGTAGCCATCGCCGTTCACATCGCCCGCTGTCGCGACGGAGTGCCCGAATCCGCGGAACGACAGGTCGCCGTCCGCGGTCCAGTCTGGCGTAGGGGCGACCCCGTTCGGGGAGCCGTGGTACACCCACGCGCGCCCCTCACCAGGCTGTCCGGCTCCCGTCGCTCCTATGATCACGTCGGAGTACCCATCGCCATTCACATCGCCCGCCGTCGCGACCGAGAATCCGAAGTACGCGTCGACCTCGTTCGGTTCCGCGATCCACACGGCGTCCGGCCCGAGTCCGGTGGCGGAGCCGTGGTACACGTACGCGCGCCCCTCGTCCGAGTGCCCGTTGTCGTACAGGAAGGCCCCGACGACCACGTCCGAATAGCCGTCGCCGTTCACGTCGCCGGCGGTCGAGACCGTTAGGCCGAAGAACGCCGACGGCTGGTTCGATTCGTCCGTCCACGCAGGCGTCGACGAGAGCCCCGACGCGGAGCCGTGGTACACCCATGCGCGCCCCTCGTCCGTTTCTCCGTTGTCGTACAGGTAGCCACCGACGATGACGTCGGAATAGCCGTCCCCGTTCACGTCGCCGGCCGTCGCGACGGATTGCCCGAAGAACGCACCCGACTGATTGCCTTCCGCGGTCCAGGCTGGACCCAGGGCGAGTCCGGAGGCCGAACCGTGGAACACGAAGGCGCGGCCTTCGTCGGTCTCGCCGCCGTCGTACTTGTTCGCGCCGACGATCACATCCGAGTAGCCATCGCCGTTCACGTCCCCCGCCGTCGAGACGGCGACACCTAAACCTCCCTGGCTCGACCCGGCAGACCAATCCTCATCCGACGACAGCCCATCGGGTGCCCCGTGATACACCCACGCGCGCCCCTCGTTCGTCTCCCCACCGTCGTACAGGTACGCGCTGACGATGATGTCCGCGTAGCCGTCGCCGTTCACATCGCCCGCCGTCGCGGCCGAGTACCCGAAGCGGGCGCCGGCTTGGTTCGACTCTTCGATCCAGGCCGGGGTCGACGAAAGCCCGGACGCCGAGCCGTGGTACAGGTAGGCGCGGCCCTCATCCACCTCGCCGTTGTCGTATCCGTACGCGCCGACGAGGATGTCGGAGTAGCCGTCGCCGTTGACGTCGCCGGCGGTCGAGACCGCCAGGCCGAAGTACGCCGTGGTCTGGTTCGATTCGTCCGTCCACGCGGGCGTCGACGACAGCCCGGACGCGGAGCCGTGGTACACCCAGGTGACGCCTTCGTCCGAGTGGCCGTTGTCGTAGCGGAACGCGCTGACGATCACGTCGGCGTACCCGTCGCCGTTCACATCGCCCGCCGTTCCGGCGCGCGTTCCGAGCCAGGAGCCAGCCTGGTTCGACTCCGTCGTCCACGCCGCGCTGCTCGCGAGGCCGGCGGCGGACCCGTGGTACACGTAGGCGCGCCCCTCGTCGGCTTGGCCGTTGTCATAGAGGTAGGCGCCGGCGAGGACGTCGTCGTAGCCGTCCCCGTTCACGTCCCCCGCCGCCGCGACCACGTGGCCGTAGAAGGCGTCGGTCTGGTCGGCCTCCGCGGTCCATGTGGCGCTGGCCGCAAGACCGGCGGCCGAACCTAGATAGACGTACGCGCGCCCCTCGTCCGAGTGCCCGTTGTCGTACTGGTGGGCGCCGACGACGACGTCCGAATAGCCGTCACCGTTCACGTCGCCCGCGCTCGAGACCGAGTAGCCGAAGCGGGCGTCGACCTGGTCCGCCTCCGCGCTCCACGCGGCGCCGGCCGCGAGGCCGGTGGCGGAGCCGTAGTACACCCAAGCGCCGCCCTCGTTCGACTCGCCGTTGTCGTAGTCGAAGGCGCCGACGATGACGTCCGAGTAGCCGTCGCCGTTCACGTCGCCCGCGGTCGACGACGAAAACCCGTAGCGCGCGCCGGCCTGGTTCGATTCCCCGATCCAAGCGGCGCTGCTCGAGAGACCGAGAGGCGAGCCGTGGAAGACGTAGGCGCGGCCCTCGTCCGTCTCGCCATTGTCGTACAGGTTCGCGCCGACGATGACGTCCGAGTAGCCGTCGCCGTTCACGTCGCCCGCGGTCGAAACCGACAGGCCGAACCAGGCGTTGGCCTGGTTCGATTGGAAGGTCCACACCGCGTTCGTGAGCAGCGCTTCGACAGTGACCGGATAGACCGCTCCGTCGTCTTCGACGCGCACGGCGACGCCGGTTTGCGTCGCATGCAGGCGGGCGGTGAGCGCGACACCCGTGGCGTCCCGCGCGACGAGGCGCGTCGAGCGCAACCGCAGCTCCCCGTCCGCGCCGACGAAGACTCCCGAGCGGCCCCCGTCGTCGATGCGAAGCGAGAGCCCGGCGATCGCGAGGCCGACGACGACCGGCTCGACGCCCGGCGGCCGACGCTCGATCGTCCAGCCGTGCGCGATGCCCTCGTCTCCGTTCTCGAACCACTCGCGCAGGGCGCCGCGCTGGAGCTCCGCGCGCGCGCCGTCGAACGAAGCGATTCCGCTCGCGAGTTCACGCTGGAAACCCTCTCGCCCGAAGGATCGCGTCCCGAGCATGAGCCGCCACTCCGCCCCGACCCCGTCGGCGCTCACCGCGCGGGGAAACACCTCGATCCCACGCCGCTCGACGCGCGAACGCAGTTCCTGCTTGCGGTTCGGCGCCGACCACACATCGGGCTCGCCACGGACCTGGTCGAAGCGATACTCCGATGCGCGAATCTCCTCGGTCGCGCCCGAGAACCAATCGCTCGACTCGAGCGCCGAACGCTCGGTCCGCTGTTGCGCGCCGGCGACCGCCGGAGCGAGAACGATGCAGAGCGTCGCGATACGAAGCTGCCGCGCGACGTCGAACTGGTGTGCCATTCCGGACCCCCTCGGATGAAGACGTGGCCGGCTCCGCGGCGCGTCGAACGCGACGCGGGCCGATGGCTCCATTCTGCAGACGGCGCGGGAATTCGCTAGTCCCGCACCGAGTCCTCGTCCGGCGCAACCTGGTCGGCGAGCCGTAGTCGCGCCACGAGGTGTGCGATGCCCACGAGCAAGGACACGAGGGTCACGACCGCGATCCACGTGGAGCCCGCGGGCAGACCGACGACGAGCAGGATCACCACACGCCTTCTCAACGCCCCAACGCAGGGCGCGCGTGGCCTCGCGCTTGCCGTAGAATCGACCCGTGCAGGCTGATTCGCTCATCCTCAACGCCCCGCTCGTTCTCGGCCTGTCGCCGCCGCAGAACGCGTTCTTCCTCCTGCCCATTCTGCTCGCCATGTGGGCCGCGGTTCATGTGGGCTTCGCCGCGTGTGCGTTCGTCCTTGGCCGAGTCTTTCGAAAGCGTTCCCACCGCATCGCGGCAGCGCTGTACGCGATCGCCCTCGCGTTCTTGATTGCACCGACGTTCGCGATCGTCGCCACGGCTCCGATGAGCGCTCAACTTGGAGAGACCGGGCCGATCCACACCATGCCGCCCCTGTTCGACAGCCATTGGTTGGCGTACTCGGTGGCGTGGCTCTTCACGGTCGCGATCGGCTACGCGCTTCTCGGTCGCCGCAGGAACCGGAACGAGACCGGTACCCGCTCGCGAGCGTCGGGCTAGAACGAGCGGAACGCGCACCGAGAGGAGTCGCCATGACGAAGCACACGTGGAGGATCGCGGCCGTGGTCGCCGTCGCTGGATTGGCGTTTCTCGCGCGATCGGATCGCGGACGCGCCCGCGAGGATGCGACGGTTGCGGGCGGCGTTGTCGAGGCGCGCGGCGTAGCTCCGATTCGATCGCTTCCGAGTCGACGGGCCCCGTCGGAGGCGCTTGCGGTCGAAGGCAACGAGGGGGCGTCGGGTGGAGGAGTCCCGACCGCACAGGAGCAGAGCGTGCAACGCGCAGCGTGGACCGATGAGCGGACGCGCTCGTTCCTCCAGAACGCGACGGGCCGCATCGCGACGCTCCGCGATCGAACTTGCGCGGAGTTCCTGGCGCACGTCCACCCGGACTTCGTCGCGAGCTTCCCGTACGGGGCGCGCCTCATGCGCGAGCACCCGGACTCGACGCTGGCGGAACTCTTCGAGGTTCCCGACGAGGCCGAGTTCGTTCGCGCCGCCGAGGATCCGGACGTTCGTGTGCTCTGCTTGGAATGCGACGAACTGACCCAGCTGGTGGACGCCGTCGGCGGCTTCTTCAGCCAAGAGCTCGACTTCCTCCGGGGAAGGGCGGAAGCGATGTCGATCGAGCAGTACCTCTCGCCATGGGAGGAGCGCATCGACACGCTCTTCGCAGACAGGGACGCGTTCTGGCTCACCGTGTCGCGGATCGGAGAGGTCACGAGCGCGGGGCTCGGCGGTGCGATGGCCGAAGAGGATTTTGGTCGCGAGAGCACCGAGCTCCAGTTCGCGCTCGACGCGCTGACCTGGCGGGAGCGCTGTGCGCGCGAGAATCGAGTGCTCGACAAGCTCGATCGTGACGCCCGCTTCTGGATGAGCGCGAGCCGCGCCGCCATGCTCCCCTTCTACGACGACTCGTTCTGGTTTCCAGAGGACGAGAGTACGGCGTGGACGCTCGGACTGTCGCGTCACTTCGACGAGTAGCCGGGCCGCCGAATCGGCGACGTGAGACTCAGTATCCGAGGGCGTGGAGCACGGCCGCGCGATCGCCTTCGAGTTCGTCGAAGAAGCGAGCGGACACTTCGAAGTCAAAATTTGGCGGCGCCTGCCACGACGCGGCGGAGTCCCCATTCGGATCGAGGAGCACCAGGGTGTCGAATCCGATGTTCTTAGGCAGCGACGACTGAGGATCCTGGCCGCTCGCGACTCCGGCCGCCCGCCACGCGAGGTAGTACGTCCCCGCGTCGACGTCGAGGGATTCGAGCGGAGCACGGAGCGAGACGAAGCCGAGGATGGACGGGGCCGTCGTGCTCGTCGAACGCGTGGGCTCGTCGTTCGCTCCGAACGCGAGCACGTTCGTCGGACAGAAGAGGATGCGCTCGCATCCGGTGATGACGGCATACCCCGCGACCTGCGCTGTGCCTGGCTCGCTCGTCCAATGCTGGACCACGGTCGCGCGCTCGGGAAGGAACTCGACGTCGTCCGGCACGATGCTTCGGTCGAGTCCGTTGTCGAGCAGCCACCGCGCCGCTTCGGGCGCGGGTTCGATGCTCGCCGCGCAGCGGAAGCCGAGCGCCTCCGTCGCTTGCGTCGGCTCCGCGCGCTGGCGCACGGAGATGCGGCAGCCGTGACCGGGGGCCGAGTACCCTCCGCCGGCGAGGACGCGCGCGAGAGGATCGAAGCGTGCGAGCGCTTCCAGCCGCTCGCCGCCCTCGAGCTCGACGGCGAGCGGCTTGTACTTCTCGTACTTCGTGTACGGCGTGCTCGTCCACTCCCACACGTTGCCGACGAGGTCGTGGATTCCGCCCACGGCACCGTCCTCGAAGCTCCCCACGCGCACGGCGTCCGCGGGCCCGCCTTCGCTCGAATTGCACTTGCTCGCGTCCCACGCGTCGCCCCAGGGGAAGTCGTTCTTCGAGTCGCGCCGCGCCGCGCGTTGGAACTCGACCTCCGTCATCAGGCGCAGTCCCGCCCAAGCCGCGTACTCCTCTGCCCCGTGCCACGTGACGTTCGTCATCGGAGCGTCGAGCCGGCCCTCGGGGACGCTCCATTCGCCACCTCTCCAGTGCGCCGCCCACCACGTCGCATCGTCGAACGCCGGATCGCCCGCGCTTCTGTCTCGCAGGAAGGCACGCCTTGCGGCTTCGATCGAGGCGCTGCCCCAGGCGAGCGGAGGCATGCGGTCCGTCGCGCGGACGAACGCGGCGTACTGCTCGTTCGTCACCTCGGTCGGCATGAGGTAGAAGTCCTCGACGGTCGCGACGTGGAGCGGTGTTTCGCCCGCGATCGAGTTCGCGACTTCGGGGTAGCGAGCGATGAGCGCGCGGGCCGCTTCGACGCTCGTGCCGATGCTCGTCTCGCCACCCTCGACGAGGACGAGGCCGGGCGGACCGTCGCCGGGCACCGCCGCGACGACGACGGCGTCGAGCGCAGCGTCCGGAGCCTCGCGCTCCGCAGCCTGCGCGACTTCTGCGGCGCGCGGCGCGGAGCGACCGATGCCGACGTCGCCGTGCGCGCGAGGGGCAGCGCTCCGCGCGACGTCGACCTCGGGCGGATCCCGCTCGAACTCTTCTGTGCGCTCCTCCCCCACGGAGAACGACACGCCGTTCGTTGCCGACGAACGTCCGCTGTCCAACGAGTCTCGCTCCTCGCTGCCCCCGAACGCGACGAACAGAACGAGCGCGGCCGCACCCGCGACGAGAACCGCGCCAACTCCGGTCGCGAACGAGGCTTCCCACACGGGCGGCGTCGGCCGAACGAGCGCGCGCTCCGGCTGCGCGGCCCAGGCGAGGAACGCGGCGCTCCACTCCCCACGGTTCCCATGCGTCGCATCGAGCACGCGCCGCAGCTGCTCGCGCCCGCGCCGAATGCGCGTGTGCACTGTCGCGACGGGAACGTCGAGCTTGCGCGCGATCGCACGCGGCTGGAGGTCTTCGAAGTAGCGATAGAGCAGCACCGTTCGATACGGTTCGTCGAGCGCGAGCACGAGGTCCGTCAACTCGCGCTGGTCGCGCGCGTGCTCGGCGAGCTCTTCGGGCGGAGGCACGGAATCCTCGCGTGCGACGCTCTCCTCCCGCTCCGACCGCCGACGCTCCTCCCGCCCCATCTTGCGCGCCACGTTGCGCGCGACGATCGCGAGCCAACCGAACAGGTTCGCGCCGTCCTGCGGCGGTCGATGCAACGCCGCGAGCCAGGTCTCCTGCACGACGTCCTCGGCGCGCGCGTCGTCGCGGACGAGGCGCCGCGCGAGCTTCCGCAGCGACGCGGTGTGGGCGATCAGGTCCTTCGGGTCGGTGGTGTCCATCGTGTCCTCGAAGGG
>JAJDEV010000125.1 GCA_029259605.1 Planctomycetota bacterium
TGCGCGCCATCTCAACGCTTCCCTTCCTCACCGGGTTCGACGACCCGTCCAGGTCGCCTCCACGCGCTTCGGTCGCGAAGCGCTGATCTGACGCACATCCGCGTCGATCTCGGCAAAGCCTCATGAAGAACCCGGGCTAGCCCGTCGGTCGCGGGCCTGACCGGGCGCCGCGGAAGCGCTCGTTCGTGGGGTTGCGGTCTGACCGTGCCCTGCTACGCTTGCCTTTGTCTTCGGAGGCTTCCCTGCTAGCGGATGAAGACCGAGCGCTTCTGCCGGCGCTCGACAACGCAATCTCCGGTTCGCCGGAGGCTTCGAAGGTCGCCCTGCCATGACCGGAGAAGTTTGTCGGGGGGTTCTGCCGTCCTTCCGACAGTCCATTGGCGAAAGCCAGATGAGACCCGCGCGGAGTCGTCTCCACTTCGGTGGAGGCGACTCCTTCTCTTGGAAGCGCGCGTCGGGCTAGCAGCCCGTGGTGAAACTCACGCCACCCTCGAACGGCGCTGGATCCGCGCTGCCTGCGTTCCGCTTCCTCCGAGGTTCCACCAATGCGCGTCGTCAGCGCGCCTTGCCAGCACGGATCCATCACCCTCCGACGATGGCGTGAGTTTCACCACGGGCTAGTAGCCGCGGTCGACCCAGCCGCTCGAGGAACCCTCGATCGTCACGGATCCGCTGCCCTTCGCGACGCGAACGACGCGCACGTCGCCCGCGAACTCGAGCGTGATGGTCGCCGCCTCGGTCGCTCGGCCACGTTCGTTGTAGCCCAGCACCCGGTCGCCCCCACAGTCGACGTGCGTGATCCGAACGCCGCGGAACACCGCGTCCTCGGAATACGAGCGCACGAACGCGAGGTCCGTCGTGGGGTTCTGCACGAGCTCGTCGTCTCCGTTGAGCACGCGGTACCCGTCGCCGTCCTCGAGGAAGGTGAAGTGCGCCTGCTCCGCCATGTAGGCCGAGCGGTTCTGGGCCGCGCGCAAGTCGTGGGCGAGCAGGACGCTCGCGTTCTCGAGCGTGATCTCGGGCCGCCCGAAGTACTTGGGCATCGCGATCGCGGCGAAGATCGACACGACGACGAGCACGAAGAGCAGCTCGAGAATCGTGAACCCCTTACGCCCGCCCATGGGCTCGTACTTCGACCCGATGGTCGAGCGCTCTTGAGCGGGCTGCGTGAACGGGAGTCGGAGCGGAGTCGAATGCATGCGAGGCCTCGTCGCGGGACCCCATTCTACCCGGTCCGTCGCGAGCGGCATCTCGCGCCGTCGCTCGTCGGCACAAACGCCGTGACGGCGCGCCGGTCGTCTCGAAAAGAGTTCCCGGCCATCGACGTCCACGCGCGTCGAAAAGGAAGAGGAGGAGCCCGAGCGGCGAGCCGCGTCGAGCCCCTCCTCTTCCGAACCCATGGGTCCACCCCGCGGGTTCGAGGGTGTCGGTCCTCGGATAAGGAACTGCGCGCGCCGGAATCGACGCACTCGAAGCAACCGAGCGGCCGACGCGCTCGATCCCTCACGCCGAGTCGTCGCCTTACGAAGCCCGAGCACGGGTCGCGCGGCGGGGCGTGAATCTTCGAACTCGTGTGAGGGTTCGCGCGCGCGGGACGCTCGTATGCTGCAAACGGGTCGCGAGCGATCCTGGCGCATGCCCGTACGCGAGGTCCAGCTGACAGAACTCCTCACGCGCATCGCGGCGGGAGACGGCGAAGCCATGCAGGAGCTCTTCCTGCTGGAGCGGTCGTCCATGCACCGGCTGTTCCTGGGGCTCACGCACTGCGCCGGTGTTGCGGACGACCTCGTGCAAGGGACCTTTCTGAACCTGTGGCGCTATCGCGACGGGTACCGGGGGCGCGGGAGCGCCGCGGGCTACCTCTATCGCATCGCGATCAACCAATGGCGCGCGATCCACTCGAAGGACGCCCGTCGCCGTGACGCGTGGCGCGATCTGCTCGCGAACTGGAACGAGGCGGACGAGGACGACGCGAGTCGATCGCTCGAGAGCCGAGAAACCGTGACACGCATCCATCAAGCCATCGACGCGCTGCCGTCCGAGCAGCGTGAAGTGTTCCTGCTCCATCGCGAGCGCGGTCTGTCGTGTCCCGAGATCGCGAGCGTGACCGAGACGAACCTGAAAACGGTCGAGTCGCGCCTGCGGCTCGCGCTGAAGAAGCTCACGACGCGGCTCGAATCGATCGCGCCGCGTGCGAACGAAACGGAGCCCGCGCGCCCCTCGGCGCGCATCCTCCGAGGAGATGTTGGATGAACTGTGAAGCGTGCGAATCCAAGCTCGCCGACCATGCGACCGGTCGGCTCGATCCCGCCTCTGCGGAAGCGGTCGAACACCACCTGGTCGCGTGCGAGCGTTGCGCGACCTTCCTCGACCGCGTGCGCGGTCTCTACGCGATCGAGCTCGACTACGCGCCCGAAGCGCCGCGCGAACTCGCGTTCTCGCCGGCAGCAACGAAGTCGAGTGTGAGCCTTGCGGCCTGGGTCGGATTGGCCGCCGCCGTCGCGGCCACGATCGCCGTCGCGTTGTTCGCGCTCCGCGACGCACCTGCGACCGCGGACCGAGCTCCGGAGTCGAACGAGGTCACGATCGCGACGCCGCGCACCGAGTTCGTTCCGGTGTCGATCTCGCTCGAACTCCCGACGCTTCCGAAGTCCGCGCCCGGCGCGGAGTGGATCGAAGACCGCGAGGAAGCGCGGCTCGTGGCGGAGTACAGCGGCAAGCCGTTGCTCGAACAGTTCGTCTGCCCGTGCGCCGGCTGCGACAGCGTCGTTCGCTTGCTCGGCGACGAACGCTTCGCGCGCCGACTCGACGAGTTCGTGCGCTGCAGGAGCACGATCGGAAAGGGCGCGGTGGACGTCCCCGAGCGGCTGTCCGGCAAGCTCATCGGACCGGGGCTCTCGCTCCCCGCGATGTTCGCCACCGATGGAACCTGCTCGACCGAACCGGTCGTGAGCGCGAACACGTGGGAGGACGTCGAGCGCGTGATCGCGGATTACGCGATCGACTGCGCCGGCGAAGCGCGCGACGTGAGCGAGGCGCTGGAGGGCGACGCGTTCGCGCGGGCGCTCGAAGCGATGCGCGCGTTGCCGAAGCTGCTCGCCGCGGAGCGCTTCACGGATGCGCTCGAACAGCTGCGCTCGATCGAAGAGCTGGGCAACCGGTACCGCACGCGCTTCGCGGCGGAGGCACGGCGGCTCGAGCGCGAATTCGTGACCGCGATCGACGCGGCGTTCGCGCACGCGGAACAGCTGCTCCGCGAAGGCGGCGAAAGCGCGGAAGAGGCGCACGGGATCGGGCGCTCGCTCCTACGCGCGCTCGAGGGATCGGAGTACGAGGCGCGCGCCACGGCGCTCGCTTCCTAGCTCGATCGATTCACGGGCTAGCAGGCTGTGGCGAAAGTGCTTCGCCCGCAGAGCGTCGGCATCCGCTCCGGGTTGGTCTCCGGAAACGTAGGCGAATCGGTGGATTCGGCGAGGCTTTCGGGGGCCAAGCCGGAGTGGAGGACGGCGTTCTGCGGGT
>JAJDEV010000126.1 GCA_029259605.1 Planctomycetota bacterium
GGCCGCGCGCGAGGCCGCCGCGCTCGTCGCTCCCGAGCGCGACGCCGACGGGATCCCGGCGCGCTTCGGCATCGTCGGCGACTCCGACGCGATGCGGTGCGTCTTCGACCTGATCGCTCGCGTCGCGCGCAGCGACGTGCCCGTGCTCGTCAACGGCGAGACCGGCACCGGCAAAGAGCTGGTCGCGCGCGCGCTGCACGACGAGTCGTCGCGCGCGGGGAAGCCGTTCCTCGCCGTGAACTGCGCCGCCGTGCCGGCCAACCTGCTCGAGAGCGAGCTGTTCGGGCACAAGAAGGGCGCGTTCACCGACGCGGTGCGCGATCGCGACGGGCACTTCGTGGCGGCCGACGGGGGCACCGTCTTCCTGGACGAGAGCGGCGACACCCCGACCGAGATGCAGACCAAGTTGCTCCGCGTCCTCGAGAACAAGGAAGTGCGGCCGGTCGGTGCGAACCGCCCGGTGCACGTCGATGTGCGCGTCATCGCGGCGACGAACCGCGATCTCTCGCGCATGGTCGACGAGAAGACGTTCCGGCAGGACCTCTTCTACCGACTCAACGTCGTCCGCCTCGAACTTCCGCCCCTCCGCGAGCGAAACGGTGACATCGCGCACCTGGTGAGATACTTCCTGCGAGGGGAGGTGGCGATCCTGGAACCCGATGCGGTGACCGCGCTCGAGGCGTATCGTTGGCCCGGAAACGTGCGTCAGCTCGAGAACGAAATCCGCCGCGCGATCGCCTTGACGCGAGGCACGATCCGGGCCTCCGACCTGTCTCCCGACGTCCAACACGCCGCCGGCTGAACGAAACGAAACGAACATGGCGAAGCTCATCCTCGAGGAGAACGGAAAGCGTCGCGCCTTCAACCTCGGCGACGGTGTGCTCACGGTCGGCGCCGGGCCGGAGGCGAAGCTGCGCCTGACGGTCGACGACGTCGCGGGTGTGCACGTGGACCTCGAGCTGTCGGGCACGACGCTCAGCGTGCGGCCCCGTCCCGGCGTCGCGCCGCCGACGATCGACGGTCGCGCGCTCGCGGGCGAGGGGGCGGACGCCGCCGCGGGACAGAAGATCCGCATCGGCAGCGCGACGCTCTGGATCGAACCCGAGCGCGACGTCGCGCCGGCCGCTCCGCGCGAGGACTCCGCCACGCGACGCGAACGGCGCCTCAAGTCGACCAAGGCCGGCCGTGACCGCTCCGTCGTCCACCGCACGCAGCCGCGCATCAAGCGCGGCCTTCCGCCGGCGGCGATCATCGCCTTCGTGCTCGGCGGCGTGCTGCTCGTGTTCGCGCTGGTGCGCAAGGGGTTCAACGAGCAGGTCACCCAGGGCGCCGGGCCGGTGAGCGCGACGCTGCAATCGGCGACCGAGGACATTCGCGACGGCAACTTCGAGCTCGCCGAAACGCGCCTCGACAACATCCCGGCCGAGCGCGATCGCACGCCGACCGAGGACCGACAGATCCGCGAGCTGCGCGAGGAGATCGCGGCGCGGCGCGCCGAGGCCGCGCTCGCGGTCTCCAACCTCGAGGGAACGAAGTATCTCGACGTGCTGAAGAAGCACGAGGCGAAGTGGCTCGTCGGGGATCCGGCGCCGTCGAAGGTGCGCTACTTCTGCAAGCAGCTGAAGGAGTTCCGGAAGCGCTGGCCGCAGCACCCGTCCATGGATTGGGTCGATCGGCAGGAGGCGCGCTTCGCGGGGCGTGTGAACCTGAACGCCGCGCCGACGTGGGAGGACATCGACTGGGAGGTCAAGTACATCGTCGCGCAGCCGGTGCGCGACTACGTCGAGGCGTTCAAGCTCGTCGACACGTTCGTCGAGACGGCGGAGGGAGACGATCTGCTCGCCGCGATCGAGCTGCAGGCGACGCTCGAGCAGGAGCGTGCCGAGTACTTCACCGATCGCCTCGAACAGGCGCGCTACGAATACAACAAGAAGAAGAACCCGAGCCAGTCGGTGTGGTGGTGCGTGAACCTCATCGCGTACATCGGCGACGCGGAGAAGGCCAGCCAGGTGGCCTCGTACCTGGTGAAGATCCCGCGCGTGGAAGAGCACCTGAAGTCGTACGAGGCGAAGTACCCCGAGCGCTACGGTCGCGTCCTCGCGCATCCGATCGTGCGCGAGTACGCCAAGTCGGTCGGCCTCATTCCGTAAGCGCCGCGACGCGCGCCGCTTCGCGCGGTCGGTCGTCGAAGGCGCGTAGGTACGCGCTGCGGAAGTCCGCGGTGCGTGGGTCGACGCGCAACCCGTCGAAGCGCGCGGCGGATGGCGCGAGGGGATCGAGCTCGGCGAGCGCGCTCGGCGGGGCGAGCGCGAAGCCGTCCGCCACGGAGCCCAGCAACGCGTCCGGACCGAGGCCGGCGATCGAGAGGCCGCGGTCGTGCAGGCGGCCGACGAGCAGGCCGAGCGCAGCCTCCTTCGTCCGCGCGAACACGCGCGGCCCGAGGCCGAACTCGATCCGAACGGCGTCCCCCCGCGGCCGGAAGCGCACCGGACAGGCCACGGGGATCCGATGTTCGATCAGGCGCGCGGCGGCGAGCCAGCGCGCGCGCGCCTCGTCCCGGGGGCGCTCCTCGGCGAGCGCCGGCTCGAGCTCGCCGCTGCCGCCGGCGCGGAAGACGGCCGCGGCGGGAAGCGTCGACACGCACTCGTCGCCGCGCATGTCGCAGCGGCTGGACGCGCGCAGCCAGCGGGTCGCGCCGTGCTCGACCGCCGCGCGGCGGGCGGCGCGCACGGCGGACTCGAGCACCAGCGGATCGACCTCGGACGCTCGATCGCCGCGACCGCGCCGCCACGCGGCGAGCATCCGCACGCGCGTCCGCGCTCCGACGCCCTCGCGCAACGCGGCGCCGAGCGCGAGGACGTCAC
>JAJDEV010000127.1 GCA_029259605.1 Planctomycetota bacterium
GCTACTCGCGCCTCACGCGCTCGTTCTAGTCGGCCACCACGAACCGCTAGTCCGGATCATTCATGACGCTTCACCGAGATCGACACAGCGACGCGCCATACCAGCACTTCCCTCCCTCACCGGGTTCGACGACCCGTCAAGGTCGCCTCCACGCGCTTCGGTCGCGAAGCGCTGATCTGGCGCGCATCTGCGTCGATCTCGGCGAAGCCTCATGAATAACCCGGACTAGTCCCCTCCTTCAGCGAAAGACGACTCCCATGTTCCGAGCCATGCGCAGTGCCGCCTCCGGCATGCAAGCCCAGCAGACACACGTCGATACGATCGCGAACAACATCGCGAACGTGAACACGTCCGGCTTCAAGGGCAACCGACTGAACTTCCGCTCGTTGCTCTACGCCACGATGCGCGAGCCAGGTGCCTCGACGTCGGCGCGTCAGATCAACCCGACCGGTTTGCAGGTCGGATCCGGAACGGAAGTGTCGAGCTCGATCAAGCTGCACGTGCAGGGCGACCTCGAGCTCACGGGGAACGAGCTCGACCTCGGTGTGCAGGGCGACGGCTTCTTCAAGATCGACCTCGGCAACGGCGAGTTCCGTTACTCGCGGGACGGCGCGTTCCGCAAGGACGCCAACGGCGACCTTGTGACCGTCGACGGCTTCAAACTCGATCCCGGCATCAACATTCCGCCGGACGCGCTCGGCGTCACGATCGGCCAGGACGGAACCGTCCAGGTGCGGATCGCGGGCAGCGACTCGCTGCAGAACAAGGGCCAGATCCTGCTCACGCGCTTCGCGAACCCGGCCGGCCTGCGCGCCGAGGGGCAGAACTTCTTCCGCGTGACGGACAGCTCGGGCGCGGGCGTTCCGGCCGCGCCGGCCTCGCAGGGCGCGGGCTTCCTGCGCCAGGGTTTCCTCGAGCGCTCGAACGTCTCGGTCGTCGACGAGCTCATCAACCTCATCCAAGCGCAGCGCAACTACGAGGTGAACAGCCGGACGATCCAGGTCGCGGACGAGATGCTCCAGCAAGTCTCCAACCTCGTCTAAGTGATGCTTCGACTCCTCACTCTCTGGCTGCTCTCCGGAACGAGCTTCGCGCTCGCTCCGCAGGTCATGCAGACGACGCTCGAGCAAACGAGCCGCGACCTCGACCTGGGACTGCAGGGGCCCGGGTTCTATCGCGTCGACGTGGGCAACGGCGAGTTCCGTTACACACGCGACAGTCGCTTCGAAGCGAACGAGCGCGGCGAGCTCGTCACCGCCGCAGGCTTCAAGGTGACGCCCTCGCCGAGCCTCGGTGGCAAGTCGCTGCGCATCTCGGTCGCCGCGGACGGGATCGTCGAAGTGCTGCCGGAGGGCGCGACGCGTACGTCGCGCCGCGGCCAGCTCCTGCTCGTTTCGTTCCCGCACCCGGAGGCCCTCGGCACGCTCGACGGCAAGCTCTTCTGGGAGACCGAGGCGAGCGGCGCGGCGACGTTCTTCGCGCCGAGCCTGCAGTCCACGATCATCCGCCAGGGCTTCCTCGAAGTGACGAGCGAGCGCGACGCGGCGAAGACCGGCTCGGTGACGATCACGCTTCCCATGGAAGCGCACTCGCGCGGCACCGAGATCGAGCTCGGCGAGATCGCCCAGGTTGTCGGCGTGCACGACGCGCTCGTTCAAACCGTTCAGGAACTGGAGCTCGGCTACGCGCCCGCGCCGGGTTACAGCCGCGTCTTTCACGCGGACCGCATTCTCGCGGCGCTGTCCGCCAAGCTGCCGCTCGTCGAAGCGCGCTTCGCGGGACAGCGCGCGGTGCGTGTCTATCCGGCGATCGCGCAGGTCGGTGGGGCCGAGATCGAAGCCGCCGCGCGCGAACGCCTGCTGACGGAGTACGCCGGCAAGGAGATGTCGTTCGAACTGCGCGAGCCGGTGCTCGCGGTCGACATCCCCGAGGGCTCGAAGTCCCACGAGATGCGCGCGCGCATCGCGACCGAACCGAACGCGTCCGGCTTCCTGAGCGTGCCGGTCGATCTGGTGGTCGACGGAGCGCGCTATCAAACCGTGTGGACCAACTGGGCGGTCACGGTCTTCGCGACGCGCCCGGTGCTGTCGCGCCGCGTGCGCGCCGGTGAGGTGCTCAACGCGAGCATGTTCGCGCGTCGCCGCGTCGAAGTGAAGGCGGGCGAGACGCACGGACTCAGCGTCGATGTTCTGAGCGGCGCGGTCGCGCTGCACGACATCCTGCCGGGCCAGCTCGTCACCGCGCTCGACGTGCGCCGCCCCGTCGTCATCCAACTCGGTGAAGCGATCTTCCTGCGCGTTCGCAAGGGTTCGATCGAGGCGCGCGTCGCCGCGGTCGCGCTCGAGGCGGGCGCGGTCGGCGATCGCATTCGCGTCCGGACCGACGACGGTGCCCAGGAGTTGGTCGCGACGATCAACAGCCGAGACGTCTGCACCATCGACCTCACGAACTGAACGTCCCCATGCACTTCCGCCACACACTCCCGGCCTTCCTCCTGACGCCGCTGCTCGTCGCGATCGTCGCTCTGTCGAGCGCGTCGGCGACGTTTGCACAGGGCCGTCCAGGCTCGATCTACAACCCCGGCCGCGGTCCGGTCAACCCGATCGCGGACAAGACGGCGCGTAAGCCGGGCGATCTGATCACGGTGCTGATCACCGAACAACAGAACGTCAAGAACGAGGAGACGTCGCAGCTGCAGCGCGGCACCACGCTCGACTACGCGCTGAACTCGTTCAACATCAAGCCCAACGCGTTCGGCATTCCGCTGCCCGACATCGCGGCGACCGCGCAGGACGACTTCAACGGCCGCGCGAACTACGAGAAGAAGGGCAACTTCACGGCGCGCATCACCGCGATCGTCATGGACACGCTCCCGAACGGGAACATGGTCATCAACGGTCGACGCGAGATCCGCATCGACAACGAAACGAAGGTGATCGAGTTCAGCGGCATCGTGCGCCGCTTCGACGTGATGTTCGACAACACGATCGCTTCCGAGCTCGTCGCCGAAGCGCGCGTCTCCTACATCGGGGACGGCGACCTCACCACCACCACGAACCGCGGCGGCTTCGGCGGCTGGGTTCACAAAGCCATCGTCTGGCTCTGGCCCTTCTGATGCTGATCGCCGCCACAATCGCGCTCGCCGCTTCGCTCGCACTGCCGCAGACCACCGCGCCGTTGCAAACGCCGAGGCCGCAGCAGCAACAGCAGTCCTCCGGCGTTCCCCCGCTCCTGCTCGACAGCACCGGGGGCGTTCAAGCGCCGCAGCAACCGACGGGTGGTTCGACGTCCGGCGTCGTTCGCGGACCGCGCTTCGTCGCCGAGCCGGCGAGCGGTGCGAACGGTCGCATCACCGTGCGCATCGGCGACCTCGCCATGGTGCGTGGGCAGGAGGAGAACACGATCCAGGGCATCGGCCTCGTGACCGGCCTCGCCGCCACGGGCGACTCCAGCACGGCGGCGCGCAAGGCGCTGCTCAACATGCTGAAGACGCAGAACATCAACCTGACGCTGCAGGAGATCAACTCGTCGAACATCGCCGTCGTGCTCGTCCAGGCGAGCCTTCCGCCGAGCATCAAGCCCGGCGCCAAGATCGATGTGCGCGTGTCGTCGATCTACGACTGCGAGAGCTTGGTGGGTGGCACGCTCGTTCAGACGGAGCTGTCGGACATGACCGGCGAGGCCATCTATGCGACCGCCTCGGGTCCCATCTCGACCGGCGCGTTCTCGGCGACTGGCGAGGGCGCGAGCGCCGTCCGCAACCACTTAACGGTCGGCACGATCCCCAACGGAGGGAAGGTCCAGCGCGAGGTCAGCACGCGCATCGTGAGCGACCACGGATACATCTACCTCGACCTGCTCGCGCTCAAGGGTTCGTTCGAGAACGTCGTGCGGATCACCGATTCGATCAACGCGCTCTATCCCCAGTTCGCGACCTCCGCGGACGCGATGACCGTCGCGGTGCGCGTGCCGAACGACATCCCGAGCACCGAGCACGTCGCCTTCGTGAGCTCCATCCTCGAGCGCGAGATCACGCCCGCCGCGTTCGCGCGCGTCGTACTCAACGAGCGCACGGGAGTCATCGTCATGGGTGAGGGCGTGCGCATCACGCGCGGCGCGATCACCAAGGGCAACCTCACGGTGACGATCTCCGAGACGCCCGAAGTCAGCCAACCCGGCCCGTTCTCGAACGGCACGACCGAGACCCTTCCGCGCACGAACGTCCTCGTCGAAGAGGAAGACCGTGCACTCACGATCGTGAACGGCGCGGTGACGCTGCAGGAGGTCGTCGAGGTGCTCAACGTCCTCGGCGTGACCCCGCGCGACATGATCCAGATCCTCCAGTCGATGGCGCAGTCGGGAATGCTCCACGCCCAAATCATCGTGATGTGATGAAGATTCAAGACACACAAAGCGGAGCGTCGGCCCTCGCGGGATTCGACCAATCGAAGTCGATGGAGCTCATGCGCGCGGCCCAACGGGCGAGCGCGGGAGCGGCAGCGGGAGCGCCGACCGAAGAGGAGAGCGAAGTCGCCACGTCGTTCGAGACGTACTTCGCGACGATGCTCGTCAAGGAGATGCGCAAGTCGCTACCCGAAGGGCTCTTCTCCGGCGCCGGCTCCGACGTCTACAGCTCCTGGTTCGACGAGCACGTCGGCGCATCGCTCGCCGACCGTGATGCGCTCGGCCTGGCCGGCATGGTGCGCACGGCGCTCTCGCGCACGCCGGCGAACGCGGAAGCCCAGGGCGCCGCGGCCGCGGACGGCGACGACTCACCCCACGAACCGTCCCAACGCCTCGGAGGCAAAGACCGATGAGGCTCGAATCCAACCTGATCCACCTGCAAGCGTGGGCGCAAGGCGAACGCGCGAACCAAGGCACGCTCGGCAAGGTGCTCGAACAGCTCGAAGGAGCGGTGCGCCACGGACGCTCGGCCGACCTGATCGAAGCGGGCGTCGCGCTCGAGGTCGCCCTCGAGGGCAACGCCGAGCGCGCGCGCCAACGCAAGGTGTTGATGACGCGCTTCGCCGAGGGCTGGGGCGTCGCGGCGGAGACGCTGAGTCTGTCGAGCATTCTGGAGCGCGCGGAAACCGACGGCGCCGATGTTTCGCGGCTGCGCGTCCTGCGCGACGAGCTGCGCGAGGAAGTGCGCGCCGTCGCGAAGCGCGCGAAGCTCCTGAGCGTGATGGCGGGTCACCACCGCGGTGTTCTGCAAGACATTCTGGTCGTGCTCGGCGCCAGCTCGCTGAGTCCCGAAGCACGCGACGCCGGCGTTCTCGTCGATGCGAGGGCATGACTCATGACTAGCCTCAGCCTCACCACCGGACTCAAAGCGCTGCTCAGCTCGCGCTTCGTCCTCGACACGGTCGGTCACAACCTCGCCAACGCGAACACGCCCGGTTACTCGCGCCAGCGGGTCAACCTGTCGTCGAGCTTGGCGCTGTCGTCGCGCGGCTCGCTCATCGGCAGCGGCGTCGACGTGACCGGCATCGAGCGCGGCGTCGACGCGTTGCTTGCGCGGCGCATCAACTCGCAGCAGGGCGCGCTCGGCAACTTGGGCGCACGCCTTGGCGGTTTGTCGGAGCTCGAGTCGTTCTTCGGAACGTCCGGCGGCACCGCGTTGTCCGGCATGCTCGACGACTTCTTCGCGTCCGTCTCGGACCTCGCGACCGCGCCGGGCGACGGCGTCCTGCGCTCGAACCTCGCCCAAGGCTCGCTGGCCGTCGCGGGACGCTTCAACGAGATCAGCAAGCGCTTCAGCACCGCCGAGCGAGACACGTTGAGCGAGGTCACGTCCCTCGTGCGCGAGGTCAACTCGCGCGCCAACGAGGTCGCTGCGCTCAACATCGAGATCGCGGAAGCGCAGTCCACGGGCTCGATCGCGAACGACTTGCTCGACCGCCGCGACGTGGTCGTCAACGAGCTGTCCGAACTCGTCGACGTGACCGAGCTCGCCGGACCGAACGGAACGGTGAGCATTCTGGTCGCCGGGAACACGCTGGTCGGCTCGTCGCGCGCGGCCACGATGTCGGCCGTGCGGGACAACTCGAACGCGATCAAGATCCAGATCGCGGGTTCGTCGGGCTACGTCCCGGTGACGGGCGGGTCCGTCGGAGGTCTGCTCGAGCTCGGTGCGAACGACATCCCGAACCTGTCGAGCAAGTTCGACGACCTGGCCAAGCAGTTGATCCTGTCGACGAACCGCATCCACTCGACGGGGATCCCGGTGTCGGGGCCCTTCTCGATCTTGACGGGCACGAACCCGCTGAAGGACTTCGACCTCGACGGCAAGGCGACGGACGAGCTGCTCTCGAACGCGGGCCTTCCGTTCGAAGTCACGAACGGCGCGCTGTACGTCAACGTTCAGAACAACGCCACGGGCGAGACGGAGAAGAGCCGTGTCGCGATCTCGAAGTCCCATACGACGGTCGCGGGGTTCCTCGAGAGCCTGAACGAGATCGAGCATCTCTCGGCGGACATCGACGGGACGGGTCGGCTTCGTATCGTCGCGGACTCGGGACACGGCTTCGACTTCAGCAGTCGCATCGCGTCGCTGCCCGACGCGAAGGGCACGTTCGGCGGCGGCCGCGCGTCGCTCGCGCCGGGCACGCCCGGGCCGTACTCGTTGGCCGACGGCGACACGCTCAGCGTGACGGTCGGTTCGGGCCCGTCGCCGGCGGCGTTCACGGTCACCTTCGATCAGAGCGACTTCACCGAGATCTCGCAGGCCACGGCGGCGGAGATCGCGGACGTGATCAACAACGATCCGAACGCATCGCTCAACGGCTTTCGCGCGGTCGCCGTCGACGATGCGGTCGTGTTCCAGTCGGCCGCGGAGGGCGCCGCGGCCAGCTTCGCCGTGACCGGCGGCACGTCGGTCGGGGCGTTCGGGTTCGCGGGACTCGTCGGGACGACGATCACCGGCAACAACAACTCCGTGGACCCGAAGATCTCCGGCGCCTACACGGGCGACGCGGAAGACATCTACACGTTCCGTCCGAACATGGACGGCGTGATCGGAACCACGGTCGGGCTGCAGGTCGAGGTCTTCGACGCGAAGGGCGACTTCGTCACGAGCCTCGCCGTCGGCGACGACTACGCTCCGGGTACGGAGCTGAACATTGCCGAGGGGCTGCAGATCGAGTTCGGCCTCGGCGAACTGTCGGCCACGAACGGCGACCTGTTCACGCTGGACCTCGCGCCGGACTCCGACACGTCGGACGTGCTCGTCGCGCTGGGGATGAACAGCTTGTTCACCGGCAGCTCGGCGGCCGACATCGCCGTTCGCGCGGACCTGGTCGAGAACCCCGACTTGATCGCGTCGTCGATCAGCGGCGCCGCCGGCGACAGCCGCGCGCTCACCGCGTTGCTCGACGTCAAGTCGCACAAGCAGCCCGGCCTCGGCGGCGCTTCGATCGACGAGTTCTACGGCAACATCATCAGCGAGCTCGGCTTCCAAACCGCGTCCACCGAGAACGCGCTCATCGCGAACGAGGCCGTCACCGAGAGCCTGCTCATTCGCCGCGACCAGATCTCCGGCGTCGACGTCGACGAAGAGCTCGTGGATCTCGTTGCGTTCGAGCAGGCGTTCCAGGCCGCATCCCGATTCATCGCGACCGTCAGCAATCTCAACGACGAGCTGCTCGCTCTCATCTGATCCCATGCGAATCGGAACCTTCTCCACGTACCGCCGCGTTCTCTCCGGACTGCGCCTCAATCAGTCCGCCAACATCCGCGCGCAGGAACAGCTCTCGTCGGGTCGCCGGATCCTGCGTCCGTCCGACGACCCGACCGGCGCGTCACGGGCGATTCGGATGGAGCGCCAGATCTCCGACATCTCGCGCTATCGCGACGCGATCAGTCAGGGAATCAACACGACCGATTCCGGCGCGAGCGCGCTGACGAGCGCGTCGACGCTCATGATCCAAGCGCGCGAACTCTTGCTGCAAGGCATGAACGGGACGTACTCGGCCACCGACCGCGCCGCGATCGCGACCGAGATCGACCTGATCCGCGAGCAGCTCGTCGACATCGCCAATCGCCGTGCGGGCGACACGTACCTCTTCGGCGGAACGGCGACCACCGCGCCGCCGTGGGAAGAGGTCCAGTACAACGGCCGCTCGCACGTGCTCTATCGCGGCAACGGCGACGAGCAGACGATTCGCGCCGGCGAGACGCTCGACGTCGCGGTGACGCTCTCGGGAGCGGCCGCCTTCGGCAAGTTCGCCCCGACCGGCACGGTGTTCGGCCAGCTCACGGGCGCGATGGGCGGAACGACCGCGGACCAGGGCGCAGGCTACTCCACGTTGAACGTGCGCCACGACGCCACGCTCCCCGGATCGATCGGAACCGTCGGCCTGGGCCTCGTCTCGTCCGGAGCCTTCGACACGCTCCTCGGCGACAACACGCTGACCATCGATGCCGTCGCTGGGACGATTCAGCTCGGTACGGGAGAGGTCATTCCGCTGCCGACGACGCCCGATCCCAACTTCGTCATCAAGAACGAAGCGGGCGGCGAGCTGCACCTCGACTTCACGACGTTCGCGGGCGCGTCCTACACGGGCGACGTGCGCGGCGAAGGCTCGATCTCGCTCGACGGCGTGAACTTCACGGCCTTCGACGGCACGGAGACGGACCTCGAGCTCTCGGACTCGACGCTCGACCGCGTCGTGCACGTCGACACGACCGCGATCAACCGCGCCGGCGACGACCTGGTCGAGTTCAAGGGCGCGACGAACGTCTTCGACCTCCTGGGCGCCATCGCCGACGACTTGCGCAACGACGAGGGGCTCGAGCCACAGGCGCTCAGCTCGCGCCTGCAGAACCGTCTCACCGACATCGACCGACACCACGAGACGATCCTCGTCGGCGCCAGCACGCTCGGATCGCGCGGAGCCCGGCTCGGCAGCGCGGACGATCGCGCGGCGGACGTGGGGCTGCAGCTCGAGGGGCTCCTGAGCAACGTCGCGGATGCCGACCTCTCGAAGGTTGCGCTCGACCTGTCGCGTTCCGAATACCTGCTCCAGCTCGCCCAAGCCTCGGGTGCGCGACTGATGCAGATGTCACTGCTGAACTTCATCGGATAGCCCCATGGAACCCCGAGACATCGGCGCGGGCGTGGACCCCGCGCGCCTCATTCAGGCACCGAACGCGACGCAGGGCCACGCGAAGCCCGTCGACGCGACCGGCAAGTCGGACGCGCCGGCGTTCCACGTGTTGCTCGAGCGACTGCAAGCGCAGGCGAGCGAACTCGAGGCGAAGACACCGACCGTCGGCGACGCCGAGCAACTCGCGGGCGCGGTCGGCATCGCGCGCGCGTCGCTCGACGAGGCGGCCACGCTCACCGATCGATTGCTCGAGGCGTTCCGCGAGGCGGAGCAGCAGAGTGACGACGCATTCCCCGGCAGCGACAAACCGCAAGGCAAGCAGTGATGCATCTCGAGCTCGACGAACGTACCGCCTCCGCCGAGGCTTTCATGCGCCGCATCCTGCGCGACGACGCACCGCTCGCGCCGGAGTACCCGCTGGTCTTCGATTCGCGCTTCGACGGTCGCGTCGTCGCGCTGCAGGAAGGCGATGCGGTGCGCTCCGCGTGCGCGATCCTCGCGCGCGACTTCGTCACGCCGAACGGCACGATCACGGGCGGCATGATCGGCTCCGTCGTCACCGACCCGGAGTGGCGCTCGAACGGACTCGCCACGCGCATCCTGGTCGAAGCCGAAGCGGCGTTGCAGGTCGACGGGTGCGGCTTCGCGCTCCTGTGGGCCGAGGAGCCCGGCTTCTATCTGCGCCGCGGCTATGGACCGGTCGGCCGCGAGGTCGACTTCGTGCTGTCGTACGACATGGTCGAGTCGCTGCCCGCACCGACCGGCGTGCGCGCGATGACGGACGCGGACATCGATGCGGTCCACGCGCTCTACACGCAGCACTCCGTGCGCCTCGCGCGGACGCCCGACGAGACGCGCGCGCTGCTCGCCTGCCCCCAGATGACACGGTTCGTGCGCGAGCGCGACGGCGAGGTCGTGGCCTACTCGTGCATGGGGCGCGGCAAGGACCTCGCGGACGCGATTCACGAGTGGGGTGGCGCCGGCGTCGACGACGTGCTCGCCCTCCTGCGCGCGAACCTCGAACACCGCTTCTCGACCGAGACCGCCGAGGACGCGCTCGCGAAGTCGATCGCGCCCGACGACGACCTGCGCTTCCTCTTCTTCATGGCGCCGCCGGCGGCGCGTGAGCTCTGCGAGCGGCTCGAGGACCTCGGCGCGCCGTCGAGCGAGAGCATGCTCGGCCTGGCGAAGATCCTCGACCGCGACGTTGTCGCGAAGTGCGTCGACGGCCTCCTCGGTCCGCGCGGCACGGTCGAAGCACTCGACGGTGCGACGGCGCGCGGTTACTCCGTGCGCGGGCCGAAGGGCGAGGCGCTGGTCGACGACGAGGGCATGCTCGCCATCCTGCTCGGCGTCGACGCCGTGAGCGGCGACGTCGCGAGCTTCTTCGGCGAGCTGGGCCTGAACGACGTCGCCCTTCCGCTGCCCGTGTTCGCCTGGGGGCTCGACTCGATTTAGCAAAGCCACGGGACCGCGCTATTCTCTCCCGCATGAGAAAAGCATCGCGCGCGGGACGTTGGCTGTTGGTACTCGGTCTCTGTGGTTGCGGCAGCGTCGCTCCGCGCTCCACACCGTCCCCTGCAACGGATAGAAGCACCGCGCAGGCGTGGAACGCGCCGTCGCTCGACGTCGCGACATCCGTGCGCGACGGCCGCACCGGCGAGCGCATGGCGTTCGACGAGTTCCTCGACCGCCTGACCGCCGCCGACGCGGTCTTCCTCGGCGAGACACACACCGACGAGACGACCCATCGCGTCGAGCTCGGTGTCTTCGCGGGGCTCGCCGCGCGCAAGCCCGACGTCGTGCTGGCGATGGAGATGTTCGAACGCGACGCCCAGCCGATCGTCGACGACTACCTCGCCGGCCGCATCGACGAGGCCGCGTTCCGCGCGCAGGCGCGCCCGTGGTCGAACTACCAGACCGCGTACCGTCCGCTCATCGAGCACGCGAAGGCGATCGGCGCGCCCGTCGTCGCGTCGAACTTCCCGACGTCGCTGCGCCGTCGCATGGCGAGCGAGGGCGCAGCGTTGCTCGCGACGCTCGAGGGCGACGAAGCGCGCCAGGCGCCGGCCGAGCTCATGCCGAACACGCCCGCGTACTGGAAGCGCGTCGACAACGCGATCCGTGGGCACATCGGCATGATGCCGGCGCGCGAAGAGGGCGACCAGCGGCTGACGTCGACGCAGACGCTGTGGGACAACTCGATGGGCGAGGCGTGCGCGCTCGCGCTCGACGCACATCCGGGCGGTACCGTCGTGCATGTCAACGGCGGCTTCCACAGCGCGTACTGGGACGGAACGGTGCGGCAGTTCAAGCTGCGCCGTCCGAACGCGAAGGTCGCGACCATCGCGATCGTTCCCGACCGCAACCCGTCCGTGGCCGAGCTCGGCGGCGCGCCTGTTGCCGACTACGTCGTCTTCGCGACGCAGCGCGCGGTCGACACCAACGACGGCGCCTACTCGCTCTACACCGAGCGCAAGGTCGAGTACCTGCTGCACGTTCCGGAGAGCGCGTCGCCGGACGCGCGCGTTCCGCTATTGATCTGGATCCCCGATCGCGGGCTGACCGCGGCCGATGGTATGGAGCTCCTGAAGGCGCGCTTCGGGGACGAGGCCGCGATCGCCGTGCTCGCACCGACCTATCGCGAGATGCAGGACGACCTGTCCGTCAGCGGACGCTGGTACTGGTCCGACACGTTCATGGAGGACGCGTCGTCGCTCGCCCAAGCGGTGAACGACGTCTGGGGTTTCGTCGCGCGCTACCACGCGATCGATCCGGCGCGCACCGCGCTCGCCGGCGAAGGCGACGGCGCCACGGTCGTCGCGATCGTCTCCCTGCTCGACGGTTCGATCGGCGTGAACGGCGTCGCGTTCGCGCCGCGCGACTACAAGAAGATCCAAGACATGCCGCTGCCGTTGCCCGAGCTGCAGGGCGACGACACGCCGCCGGTGCGCACGCTGCGCGTGTTC
Source organism: Planctomycetota bacterium (assembly GCA_029259605.1). Lineage (GTDB taxonomy): Bacteria > Planctomycetota > UBA1135 > UBA1135 > OFTM281. Next base: position 12,077 of record JAJDEV010000127.1, read on the forward strand.
GGCGGCGAGTCCGACGAGGCGTGGTGGGGGAGCGAGCTCGAGCAGTACGCCTCGATCGGCTTCGACGCGACGTTCGCGCGCACGGACCCGTCGGTCTGGTCGCGCGAGCGCACGCGTGAGAACGCGCTGCGCCGCGCATTGGAGCTCGAAGCGAAGGCGAGCGCCGCGGCGTCGGACACCCGCGAGTTCATCGCCGTCAGCGGCGACTCCATGCGCGAAACCTACTGGGCGCGGCTCTACGCGCTGCGTCGCGCGCAGGCAACGGGCGCGAGCGTCGCGGTCGTCGTCGGTGACGATCCGGAGACCGCGCAGGGCACGCGGCTCGACCTCACGCCCCGCGCCGCCGATTTCGCGGAGGGCGACGCGCTCCCGAAGTGCCCGGGCCCGTTCGGCGGCACGACCGTCGTCGTGCTCCCCGACTCGACGCCCGACGACCAGGTCGCCGCGTGGTTCGCGCTCGAAGAGAACGACCCGCTCACCGCGCGCAGCCGCTTCCTGCGCACGCGCATCGCCGTGGGCACCGAAGGCGAACGCTCGCTCGAAAACGTCCTCGTCAAGCTCGTCGGCGAACGGCGCACGAACATCCTGATCGTCCCCGGCGCGTTCTGTGCGAACGGCGACACGATGCGCGCCCTGAGCCGCAGCGTCGACGCGGTCGACGGCAAGGCCACGCTGCACTGGATGCCGGGCCTCGGTCCGACGCTCTAGCCCGGATCATTCATGAGCCTTCACCGAGTTCGACGCAGCTGCACGCCATATCAACGCTTCCCTTTTTCACCGGGTTCGACGACCCGTCAAGGTCGCCTCCACGCGCTTCGGTCGCGAAGCGCGGATCTGACGCACATCTGCGTCGATCTCGGTGAAGGCTCATGAATGATCCGGGCTAGCCCGACTCCGTTCGCGCACGCAGGGGGAGCAACACGTTTCTCGATCGAAGCGCGAGCGGCGTTCGGCCTGATTCGACGGCCGATCGTCCGCGCGCGCAGACTTAGTCCTGACAGTCAGCGTCGGGCGTTCGCGCTAGACTCTCCGCCCTATGCTCCCTGTCCTAGCAACTCTCGTCGTAGCCCTACTGGGCGTCGTGCACGCTCCTCAAACCGCTTCGAAGGTTTCGACCGACGGGCCGGATACCGAGGCCGAGCCGCAGCCCGCGCGCCGTGCGATCCCGGCTTCCATGCCGTGGCAGCGCAACCTCGACGACGCGCTCGCGCTCGTCGAGCGCACGGGCAAGCCGCTGCTCGTCTGCGTCAACATGGACGGTGAGTCGGCGAGCGAGTCGCTCGCGCGTTCGCGCTACCACGATCCGCGCTTCATCGAGTTGGTCGAAGGGTTCGTTCCCGTGCTCGCCTCGCCGACGCGCCACTTTGAAGCGGACTACGGCAACCGCGGTTGGCGCCTGCCCGATCCGAAGTTCGGTCGCATCGTCGAGTCCGAGCACATCACGCACGAGCCGACCCTCTACAAGCGCTACTTCTCGGGCAACCGCGTCGCGCCGCGCCATGTCGGCGTCGCGGCCGACGGGGCGATCCTGTTCGACCTCTTCCTGCTCAACGACCTCGGCGTGATCGATCGCACGCTGAAGCAGTACGGCAAGTTCGATGTTCCGCCGCTCAACGTCGACGTCATGACGCGTGCGGAGCTGCTCGATTGTCCCGACGCGGCCGCGCGCGAGCGCTTCGAGCGTGAGTTCGTCGCCGAGGCGGACGCGGTGCGCGAACAGATCGCCGCGGTCGCGTTCTCGAACGATCGCGCGACGCAACACCCCGCGATCATCCGCATGGCGCTGCGCGATCCGGCGCCGGGCGTGCGCCACGCCGCGGTGCGCGGCGTCGCCGGCCGCATCGTCTACGACGCCGAGCACGACGGCACCGCCTTCGCCGTTCCGTTCCTGCCCGATGCGTTCCGTGTCGCGGCCGAGTTCGACGGGTTGCGCGAAGAGCTCGCGCGCGCGACGGCGGCTCTCGCCAAGTCGAGCGACGAAGAAGAGGCGAAGCGCGGGATGCGCCTGGCGCCGATCTTCGAGGGCCTCGTCGCGACGTCCGAAGTCGTCGACGTCGACCGCTGGCTCGCCGCGTTCGCCGTGGCGCAACCCGAGGAGGAGGTCGAGCTCTCGATGGACGACCTGTCCGAGCGCCTCAGCATGCTCGACTCCGAAGTCGCGCTCGATCCGACCAACGCGACCGTCAACTTGACCTTCGCGAAGAACGCGCTCGAGCTCGCGCAGCGCATGCTCGCGGACGGCGGAGGCAACCCGAGCTGGGTGCTCGAAGACGGCGCTGCATCGTGCGGGCGCGTCCTCATCGCCGGCCCGAACGCGCTCGCGTCCGCCTTCCTCGCGCGCATCCGGTTCCTGCTCAACGAAATGGACGCCGCCGCCGATGCCGCGCGCGATGCTTTGCCCGAGCTGGTCGCGTCCGCCGCGTCCGCGCTCGCGCACGACACGCTCGACGCCTTCGTGCAGGCGCGCACGCGCGCGATCTACAAGCTGTTGAGCGACGAGGCCGAGGTTCCCGTCGAGTGGGTCACCGACACGGTCGCCGCCTATCGCGTCCTCGCCGCGCACCCGCTCGCCACCGAGGCGGACGTCGTCGCGTGCCTCGACTTCCTGCGCGTGCTCGAAGCGCTCGGCGAACAGACCGAGATCGTGCGCGACGCGATCGTGCGCCTGCCCGGCGCGGGCCAGCTCCACTTCTGGATGCGCTACTGCGTGTTGCGCGACCAGGGCATCGAGGCGCTCGCCACGCTCTACGACGACCTGAAGGCGCCGAAGGAGTTCGAGGCCGCGTTCGACTGGCACGCCGGCGTCGCCAACCTGATCGCCGGCGACACGCTCGGCCGCGACGGCCGCGGCGACGAGTCGGTCGAGTCCTACGACGCGAGCATCGCACGCTTCCAGAAGTCGATGGCGAGCAACCCCGAGTACGGCCCGTCCGCGGGCCACTACCTCGTCCTCGCCCACGCCGGCCTAGCCCGCCGCCTCGCCGACGCCGGCGACCTCGACGGCGCGATGCACGAACTACGCCTCGCCTCGAAGCTCGTCCCGTCCAGCTTCGCCGAAACCGACGGCACCGGCCGCCGCCCGCGCGACACGGTCAACGACATCCTCGACAAGCTGCGCCGCGCGGGCCGCAGCGCGGACGCGCAAGCGCTGAAGGCGGAGCTCGAAGCGGCGAAGGTGCGCTTCTAGCCCGGGTTCTTCATGAGGCTTTGCCGAGATCGACGCAGATGTGCGTCAGATCAACGCTTCCCTTCCTCACCGGGTTCGACGACCCGTCAAGGTCGCCTCCACGCGCTTCGGTCGCGAAGCGCTGATCTGACGCGCATCCGCGTCGATCTCGGTGAAGGCTCATGAATGATCCGGGCTAGGGCGACGTCGGGTGCGCGGGATGATTCGAGCGAACCGTTCGTCGTTCGCTGCGTTGGAGTGATCGTCGCTTCGGGGATCGCATCGGAGCGCAGCCGGGGGAACGCGCCTGTTGCCGTACCGTGGCGTTCGACGCGCGATCGGGAGCAACTCGATCCGCGTTCCCTCGATCTCGAGTGGGAGGCGACGGCGCGCGCCTCCCTGCCCATTCGAGGCACGGCGGCTGACTTCGCGCCGGAGGGCGACGGACGCTTCTTCGCCGGCCTCGATTTCGAGCCCGGTTGGTGGACCGAGGTCGTTGCGCGCGACGCGAAGGGCGAGCCGATCGTCGGCGCGCGCGTGGTCGTCGACGGTGTCGCGCACGGTTCGACCGACGCGGACGGAGCCCTGCAGCTCGCACTCGAACGAGCGCCGCTGCGCATCGAGCTCGATGCGTGGGGCATGCGTCCGTTGTACGCGTTCCCCGCCGTGAAGTCGGGCCATCTCGCGGACGGACGCCACGAGATCGTCATGACGGATTGACGCGAGCTACAACGACGCGTCGAGCACGTGGATCTGCGACGGCGTGCCGAGCGAGATGTGCGGCGCGATCGCGAGCGGGCTGTTCTTCGGGCCGAGGAAGATGCCCTGGGTGTAGAACGAGAACGTACCGAGCAGGGCCGGTGCGTTGACGTCGACGACGAGCGTGCCCGGGGTTCCCGTGGTTGGCAGCGAGCCGAAGGGGATCAGCTGCGCGCCCATCGGCAGGACGAGCGGGCCGATGCCCTTCACCGTCGCGGTCAGGAGCGCGGGGTCCGTCGCGACGGCGACCCAAACCAGGTCGCCGGGTTCGCCCGTGAACGTGAGCGTCGTCGGGTCGCCCGAACGGATCGGCGACGGCGACGAGTAGGTGTGCGCCTTGTGGAGCAGCGCCGTGTAGGTGCCGCCCGTACCGGTCCTCTCGGTGCTCGGACCGGTGGACCCGGGAGTGCCGCCATACCCGGGCGCGCCGACGCCGCCGACCACGCCGCCCTTCACGCGCTCGACCGCCGTCGTGCCGAGCGTTCCGGTGAGCACCATTCCCGTGCCGCCCGCGCCGGCGTCCGGGAAACCGCCGTGCCCGACGCCGCCGCGCACGAACGTCCCGTACAGCGTGACGAGCGAGTCGTACACGACGAGCCCGGTCTGCCCGACATAGTTCCCGTCCCCGCCGGTCAGGTCGCTCGAATAGATCGCGGCGGTCGAGTTCGTGACGATCGCGCACGGCGGATAACTCGACGGCTCGTAGAACGTTCCGCCGTGCAGAACGACGTCGCGCAGAACGAGCGCGTCGCAGTCATCGGCATCGAGCGCGGTCGAAACGGGCGCGAAGCCGGCGAAGTACTCGGCGTCCTCGATCCACACCGGCCCCGCGTTGTTCGCGAGCCTGAGCGGAATGGTCTCGTCCGCCACGAAGTCGATCCCGCGCATCGCGAAGCGCTGCGCCGCGCCGACGTTCTGCACGACGATCGAACCGAGCCGCACGTCCGCGCCGGCTTCGGCCTGCAAGACGAGCCCCATCCCGTCGACGACCTGCGCGCCGTAGTACCCCGCACGGATGAGCAAGAGATCCCCGTCGCTCGACGCCGCGATCGCGTCCTCGAGCTTCGTGAAGTCGGTCCCCGCTCCATTCGCCTTGTCGACGACGCGCACCGTGAGCTGCGCGTGGGCGGAGAGCGCGAAGGCCGCGAGCGCGAGGGCGCACGCGAGCGACAAGCGAACCAAAGAACCGAGAGGCAATCGAAGGGGAGTCATGGACGAAGCTCCTCGTGGCGCGACCGGGCGCACCGGAGTGTAGCAGCAAGGCGGTTTCCCCGTCCTTGTCGCCGGCGCGCCGCGCGCTGCACGCGTTTGCGCGCGATTCTCCGCTGCTTCCGTCAGGGCAGCGGCACGTACACGTCGATCGGCGCGAGGGAGCCCGTTGCGGGGACTTCGAACGAGACCTCGGCGAAAGCGCCCGACCAGTTGCCGCGCCGGTGGTCCTCGATGCGCGCGACGTAGCGGCCGGGGGCGAGGGGGACGTCGAACGTTCCGACGAGCGGATCGCCTCGATGCTCTTTGGTGCCCTCGCGGAACCACAGAACCGGACGCCCCGCATCGGTGTGGATCGTGACGCCGACCTTCAAGCTCGATCCGTCCCGGCGCTCGGCGAGCGGATCGGGATCGACGTGGACCACGAACGTTTGCGTGCGACCCCGGTCGACCTCGACGACGGTCTCGAACTCCTCGCCCGGATCGAGGTGGATGCGCTCGGTGCGCGCGACGACGTCGCGGCCGCTGACGGTGAGGACGTAGTCGTCGGGTGGGATCGTTCGCTCCTCGTAACGATAGCCCGCGCCGCGCTCTCCCGAGAGCCGGATGACGTGCGGCGAGAAGATCGGATCCTCGTCCTCGCGGAAGAAGCGCGTCGAGAGGAGCAGCACGCTCGGGCGCACGATGTCCCCGTCGTCCGACGCGCGCACCGTGACCTTCACGTGCGCCGGTCGGCGCGCGGTGAGCACGCCCACGTCGAGGTGCTCGCCCGCGCGCACGTCGAAGGGACCGAAGAGCTCGTGACCGTAGCCGTCCTCCATGAGCGTCAAGAGGTAGCGCCCCGGCGCGATCGCGCCGGAGTCGAACGCGGGGTTGTTCGCGGACCGGATCCCCTTCCCCTCGCGCGTACCCAGGGGAACGAGCCCGAGGTGCCCGAACAGGAACGGGCGGCCGTTTTCGTCGAGCAGGCTGCCGTGGATCGACGCGGTCGGCATCTCCTCGGGCGTCATCGTGAGGACGAGCTCGCGCGTGAACGGCGGGATGGAGTCCAGCTCACGGATCGGGATGCCCCCTTCGCGCACGCGTCCGGTTTCCGGCGGTTCCTCCGGTTGGTAGACCCGCAACCGCGAGTCGCGCGTCTGGATCCCCTCGACCCGGCACCGGCCGTCGGCCTGCGTGCGCTTCACGAGCTCGCCCCAGGCCACGCGCCAACCGACGAGCGGCTCGCCTGACGGATCCAGAACGCGCACGACGCGGCGGCGGGGTATGTGGATCGAGGCGTCCCGGCGCCTTCCCTTGCCAGCCTCGATCTCGAAGCGGTCGTGATCCGACTGCCGAGACTCGTCGGGTGCGAACACGGTCCAGTCCACGAGCCCCGGAAGGACTCCGATCGTGTACTCCCCGTTCGCGTCGGTCGTTGTCGAGTGCTTGGCGAGATCCTCGCTCAGCGCATCCTCCGGTCGTCCGAGCGTCGCTTCACCTCTCCACTCGACGACGACATGAGCGCCAGGGATTGGTTCACTGTTCTCGTCCGTGACCCGCCCGAACACCTCCGTGCCCGGGCGCAGCACGATCTCGCACTCCGTGTTCACTCCCACGAAGAGCGACTGCCGCAGGGTCCCGACGCGGCTGTCCGCCGGATCGAGCGCGTGCGCGATCAGCGTGATGTCCCCGGGCGGGATCTCGAACGAGTCGAAGGCGCCGTGTTCGTCGGCGCGAAAGAAGATGGCCTCGGAGTCGATGCCACGCTCACTCGGCTCTCGCTCGCGTTGCTTCGACGACCGCGCATCCTCGTCGACGAGCGCGACGACGCGAGCGTGGGGGACGGGCTCTCCGCGGTCATCGACGACGCGCCCGCTGAGGCGCGCGGCTCGAGGGCCGAGCACGAGCGGGTGCTCGACGCCACCGTGAAATAGGCCGTACCCGGACACTCGCGCCGTTGAGCTCGGCTGGTAGCCACGTGCTCTCGCGAAGGCGATGCACTTCGACTCCGGGTCGTTCACGATGTGTCGTACGAAGAACTCGCCCGACTCCTCCGGCTTCCCAACCAGCATCGCACCGTCATGTTCGCCGGGACGGAGCAGATAGATCTCGGCTTCGGGCACCGGGTTTCCGTCTCGGTCGGTGACGACACCGAAGACGGTGAGATCCCCCTTGGGCATCGTGACCAGGCACGAGCCGGTACGCGTAACCGCGACGGTCTGCGACCAACCCGTGTAGCGGTCGACGAGGAGTCGATACTTCCCAGGAGGAGCGTCGAGCAGCGTCACCCCCCTCGCGTTCGTGCGCGCCTCGATCGGAAGCGCGACGCGATCGAGTGGGTGCAGCCGCACACCGAAGTCCTCCATCGGCGCGCCCGATGAGTCGACGACCGTGATGCGATAGCCCGCAGCGGGCGAGTCGGGCTCGATCGCATCGCGCGTCGGTTGCGTTCGGTCACGCGACTCGTCGTCGACTGCCGGGACGTTCGTTTCGGCGGCCCGAACGCTGGTCGGTTCGCGCGAGGTGACACTCGGAGCGTCGTGGACGCTCACTGGCTCATCGCGCGTCGCGACGGAAACGAGCGCGATGCTGATGCCCAAAGCGGCGACGCCGATTGCCGCCTTCCAAGCGAGCGGCGTCGCTGGCGCGACGGATGTGGCGGTCGCGGTCGAGACCGAAGCGCCAAGGGCCGCCCCCGACGCCTGCCCCAACACCTCACCCCTCACCGCATCCCACCCGCGCCCCGATTCCGCGATCAGGAATGCCGGCAGCGCCACGCCGCGCGGCAGCGCGCTCCGCAAACGCTCGAGCCCGCGCTGCAACTGCACGCGCACCGTGCCCGGCGCGCGACCGAGCGTGTGCGCGATCTCCGTGGGCGTGAGTCCGTGCAAGAGGCGCAAGAGCACGACCTCGCGGTACGGATCGTCGAGCGTGTCGACGGCGTGGGCGGTTTGTTCTCGTAGCTCCGCGCTCTCGACGAGCGTCTCCACGTCGAACGTGCTCGGCGCGTCCTCGAGCGATTCCGTGCGCCGCACGCGCGCGCGCCGCAACTGGTCCTTCGCTCGGTGCACGAGGATCCCGAGCAACCAGGGCAGGAGCGGTCGGCCGGGCTCGTACTGCTCCGCACGCTCCATCGCCTGGACGAGCGTCGTTTGCACCAGGTCTTCCGCCTCGGCCGCATCGCGCGAGAAGTGCGCGGCGACGATCAGGAGCCGCGGCGCGACGGCATCGAACACGCGGCCCATGGCCTCGACGTTTGTGTGGTCTCTGTAGCGGCAGAAGTCCGCCTCGGGTGTCAGGTCTTCCATACCCTCGATGCGCTCGAACCCGGTCGAGCGTAACGAGGTTCGCGGCGACCGTACGGAGTCGAATCGACGATATGGAGTCGCACCAATCGCCGCCGATTCGCTCGCTCAGCCCCGTCGTCCTGGAACGCCCCGGCGCGAATCGGCGGCGATTGG
>JAJDEV010000128.1 GCA_029259605.1 Planctomycetota bacterium
CGCCACCCTCGAAGCGCGCTGGATCCTCGCTGACCGCGTTCCGCTTCCTCCGAGTATCCACGAATACGCGTCGTCAGCGCGCCTCGTCAGCGCGGATCCATCACCCTCCGAGGACGCCGTGAGTTTAGCCACGACCTGCTAGCCGCTAGCCCGGATTCTTCATGACGCTTCACCGAGCTTGACGCAGCTACGCGCCATATCAGCACTTCCCGTCCTCACCGCGTCGTCGCACCCGGTGAAGGCGGGAAGCGTTGATATGGCGCGTAGCTGCGTCAAGCTCGGTGCAGGCGCATGAACGATCCGGGCTAGAGCGTGCGGAAGAACGCCTCGACCACGGTGACGTTGCCCTTGTCGTTCACCGCGCCGACCTCGAAGTGCGATTCCTTGCCGGGCGCGAGCACGCCGGGCGGAATGCGGAACGAACTCGATCCCGGACCGAGCTCGACCACCAGCCCGTCGTTGTCATCCTGCTCGAGCTCGACGACGTAGCGCACGGCCTCGGGGTCCGGGAGCCAGCGCGCGACGAAGGTTGTCGGCACGTTGACCGAGCCGCCCTCGGGGAAGAGGACGATCGGCGGCTGGAGCAGGTCGTGGACGAGCTCGACGCGGCCGCGCGCGAGTTGGCCGTCCTGTGTGCGCCCCTTCACGTCGTACATGCCCTGCGGGTAGTCGACGAGGACCTCTTGTAGCGTCGTCTCGAGCGTGTCGACCGTGAGGCCGGCGATGCCGCGGCCCGATTGCTCCGGCGCCCAGATCTGCAAGACGCGACGGCCGTCGGGATCGCGTACCTCGATTTGCTCGAGGCGCGCTTCGCTCTGCGCGTTGATCCGGACGACGGCCTCGTTCGTGTTCGCGAAGTACTCGATGAACATGTGCTGCTCATCGAAGGGGATCGAGGGGCGTTCGTCCGGTCGGGTCACGCCGAGGGCGATCCATCCGACGGCGGCGAGCGCGAGGCTGGATTTCATCATGTGCGTCTTTCCTGGTCTGGTGCTTCCCGGGGGGGCGCACCGGGTTCTCCCTCGACTTGCACTTCGATCGTACCCCGCGCGTCACGACCCAGGATGACGCGAACGTTATCGCCGCGGCGCGCGCGCCGTATATTCACGCCATGAACCGACGCGATTCCATCCGGAGTGCATCCGGCCTGCTCTTCCTCGCGGCGTCTTGGCCGGGCTCCACGGACGCCCAGGGCGCGGATTGGCCCAGCTTTCTCGGCCCGTCGCGCGACGGCCATGTCGTCGACGCCTCGCTCGACCTCTCGTTCGGCGAGGGTGGTCCGCGGCTGCTGTGGTCGTTCGAGCGCGGGCAGGGATTCTCGAGCCCGAGCGTCGTCGGCGAGCGCGTCGTCTACACGCACCGCGCCGGGAACGAGGCGGTCGTCGTATGCCTCGACGCGAAGGACGGCAGCGAGCTTTGGAGCCATCGCTATCCGTGCGAGTACTCCGGGCGCTACATCGACGACGCGGGGCCGCGCTCGACGCCGACGATCGTCGGCGACTGGGTGTACGTGCACGGAGTCGAGGGTGTGCTGAACGCGTTCGACCTCGCGACGGGTGAGGTGCGCTGGACGCGCGACACGGAGCGCGAGTTCGAGATCGGCGACGACTTCTTCGGAGTCGTGTCGACGCCGCTCGTCGTCGGCGATCTCCTGATCCAGAACGTCGGCGCACCGGGCGGGCCCACGGTCGTCGCGCTCGATCGGCGCACGGGGAAAACGGTTTGGGAGGCGGGCGAGGAGTGGGGGCCGAGCTGCGCGTCGCCGGTGCTCGCCACGATGCACGGCAAGCAGAGGGTCCTCTGCCTCGCGGGAGGCAAGTCGCGACCGCCGACGGGTGGCTTGATGGTCATCGATCTCGCCACGGGCGACGTGGAGGGCACCTACCCGTACCGCAGTCGCACGTTCGAGTCGGTCAACGCGGCGACGCCGGTTGTCGACGGCAATCGCGTCTACCTGTCCGCGTCGTACGGAGTTGGCAGCGCGTGCGTCGAAGTGCGCGAGGACGGCAGCGTGCGCGAGGTCTGGACGAACGAGCGGCTCGGCCTGCAGTTCTCGACGCCGGTGTTCGAGGACGGCGTGCTCTACGCGGTCGACGGTGTCTCCGGTCGCGCCGGCTCGCTCGTCGCGGTCGATCCGGACAACGGGCGAGAGCTTTGGCGCGAAGACCTGTCGTTCGACGAGACGGTCGAAGACGGCGGCGAAACGAAGGAGTTCACGTTCAGCGTCGGCGAAGGCTCGCTCATCGTGGTGGGCGAGCGGCTCGTCCTGCTCGGCGACTTCGGGCACCTGGTCGTCCTACGCCCGCACTCGAAGGGCGCCGAGGTCGTCGCGCACGCGCCGCTGTTCCACGCCCCGGAGTCGTGGACGCCGCCGGTGATCGCGAACGGTCGGCTCTACATCTGCCAGAACCGCCGCGGACGCTTCGGCGCAACGCCCGCGCGACTGCTCTGCTACGACCTGCGCTGATCGGGACGCTCGGCCCGAGTCAGTATGCGGTGTCGAGCCAGTCGTCCCAGCGCGCGGAGTCGGGTCCGAGCGTTTCGCCCGTGAGGTGCGCGAGCGCGTTGGCGAGTGCGGCGCGGATGCCCGGGCGCGACTCGCGACCGAGTGCATCGATGAGCGGTTCGACCGAGAACGAGCTCGCGAGGCCGACGTGTGCGCCGATCGCCGCCCTCGCGATCAGCGCGTCCTCGTGATCGACGAGCTCGGCGAGTTGCTCGGCGAGCGCGTCGCGAAACAGGTCGTGTGCCGCGAGTTCGCGCAGCAGCTGGACGACTCGCGCGTCGTCCGCGAGCCCTTCGATGAGCACGGGCGCGTCGTCTTCGAACCACGCACTCTCGCGCTCGAACCAGCTGCGCCAGCGCTCGGCCTCCGGACCCCAACCGAGGCCGGTGATCTCGCGCAGCGCCCAATGCGCGCTGCGTTGCACGCGCGGGTCGCTGTCCTTCTCGAGCGCGTCGATGAGCTGCGGAACGCTCTGCGCGTCGAGCAGCTGACCGGCAGTGATCGTCGCCTGGCGCCGCAGCGCCGGATCCACGACCTGGAAGCGAAGGCGCGCCCACTCGCGCGCGCGCTCGAGCGCCGCGCGGTCGCGCATCCGATCGTTGCCGATCGCGCTCAGGATCTCGATATCGAGCGCGACGTCGTCCCCGAGGAGGCTCTCGAGCAACAGCAGCGCGCGCCAGTCGTTCGATGCGGCCAAGACGCGGGCGATCGCGGGCAGCGCGCCGCGGTCGACCCGCTCGACGAGCGCGTCGAACGATCCGAGCGCCGCGGCGTCGCGCTCGAGCAGCGCACCCAGGCTCGCCTCGATCGCCTGCTGCGCGGCCGGATGCCGGATTTCCGCGGGCGGGATGCTCGCGAGCACGTCGCCCAGCGCGACGAGCGTGCTCTCCGCACCGATGCGACCGAGGATGCGCAGCGCGCCCAGCCGGTCGTCGAGCGCGTCGGTTTCGAGCGCGCGCGCGCGGATCCACGCCTCGACCTCGGAGCGCGGCCACGTTCGCAGCGCGGCGTAGAGCGCGCCCTCCCCGGCGCCGTCGAGCGCGATCGGAGGCGCGCCGTCGGTCGCGAGCGGAATCCGGCGCGCGAGCACGTCGAAGGCATCGGGCAGCGCCGCGAGTCCGAGCCCCGCGATCTTCTGCTCGAGGTCGTCGAACGCCGCGGACCCGGGGTCCGCCCGCTGCACGGCGAGCACGCGCTCGACGAGCGTCGAGCGGAGCTCGTCGTCCGTCACCGTCGACTCGATGACGGGCACGAACGCGAGCGCTAGCGTCGCGATTCCGATGGAGGTGCGCATGCTATTGGAGCGCGACCTCTCGCCAGAGAACGATGCCGTACGTGTCGCCGCTGCCCCCGAACGAGCCAGAGATGCCGGGCATCTCGAGCGCGCCGGTCGAGATCCGATCGTCGTAGTCGACGGTGAGCTGCGAGTGCACGGTGCTCCCGCCCGACGTCACGAAGTCGCGCTCGATGGCGACGCGGTTGCCGGCCGTCATCGTGCCGGTGATCGTGACGTCCTTCGAGCCCTTCGCGTCGAGGTTGTAGTCGATGAAGTCGTTCTCTGCGTACAGGAACGTGTTGAGCATCTCGACCGTGCCGAAGCGCGGATCGCCCAGATAGATGTTCCCGCTGTCCTGCTCTTTGTCGTCCTTGATCGCGACGAAGGCGACGCCGTCACTCGACGGATCGAACGTGGTGACGTCGTCGGAGAAGTAGACGTTGCCCTTGACGATGAAGGTGACCTTGGTCGGATCGCTTCCGCGGTTGAACTGCATGCGCAACCACGACTTGTTGTGGACCCAAACGTTGCCGTCGATGAAGTAGACGACCTCGTTGCCCCCCTTGCCCGGCTCGCCGTTGACACCGGCGAGTGAGACGGTGTGTACGTAGCCGCCGTACGCGGAGGAGTAATTCGAGACCTTCTCGTACGGATCCTCGAGGAAGTAGTCGTCCTTCGTGGTACTCGACGTTTCGCTCGGACGGTCGTCCGGGTTCTTGCGGAAGATGTGGGCCGGGTCCGTTTCCGGCACCTGGTACGCCGACCCGCCGAGCGCGTCGGACTTCCAACTCTGGCTGGCGGCGAACGAGGCCGCGACGTCGACGTCGTGGTTCGTCTCGTACGCCATCGCGGCGATGTCCGGAATGGTACGCGACTCGCCCTCGCTGCCCGCAGCGCCGGTGATCGTGCCGACCGCCGCGATGTCGCCCTTGACGTACGCGTCGTCCTGGATGTCGACGTCGTTGCCGGAGTAGATGTCGCCGGAGACCGAGTCCGCCTCGGTGCCGACACCGCTCAGCTTCAGCGTGTAGGTCGGATCGTTGTCGCTGTTGCCGGCGAAGATCGCGTGGTCGAAGACGCCCGCGCCGAACTCCTGAATGCGTGCTTCGAGCGCGCAGTCGGAGGTCCCGGCACGCGCCTGGGAGACGACGGCGAAGCTGCCGTCGACGTTTTCGGTGATGTCGCACCAGAAGGAGCCCTTGCGTGTCACGATCGGCGCGTCGATGCTGCCGATCGAGGCCGGAACGGGCTTCCCTTCGCGCATGTGTTGCGCGACCGTCAACAGGGCTTCGGACAGCCCAGCGTCGGCGAGATAGAGCGCGCGCGTTTCCGCGCCGACCCGGTTCGCCTCCCGGTTGCGCGCGGCGCTGACGCCGAACACGGACGCCGCGATCGCGGCCAACGTGAATACGACCAGCACGGCGCCGATCAGGATTCCACCGCGCTCGCTACGCGCGCTCTTGCCGAAACAGATGCTCGTTTTCATAGCGTTCCCCTTCCCCTCTCTCCTTGCCGGTCCTGCTAGTTGCGCAGGCCGATCGACGCGACGCGAGTCCGCTCGACCAGCCCGTGCGGGCCCGTCCGTCCGACCGTGAGCCGGACGTTCAACGTCCCTCCGTCCAGGTCGAAGGCGAGCCCTTGCTCGTCCTCCAGCCCGTTCCCGTTCTCGTCTCCCGCCGCGGCGGTCTCGTCCTCGAGGAACTCGAGGACGTCGTTGACGAGTGTGACTTCTTGCTCGGTCGCGATGCCGAAGTCGCGGATCAGCACGACCGCGCGTTCGTCGACGAGTCCGTCGCCATCGTCGTCCAAGCCGTTGGCGACCTCACCCGGCGCGATGCGCAGCTCGATGCGTTGCACGGCCCCGAGGACGGCGGCTTCGCCCGCCCAACCCGTGACCTGTCGGTACTCGAGGCTGTTGCTCCACGTGATCGGGCCGCCGACCGGACTCGAGAGGTTCGGTGCGAGGCTGGACGTCGCGGCGTCGGCGAGCTCTTGCTTGATGCGGTGCATCGCGCGATCGAGGCGCGCATCGGCCTCCTGGTTCGCCGTGCTCTGGCGGAAGAGCCCGATGCCGCTGTTCACGGCGAGGGCCAGCGTTCCGAACACGAGCACGAAGAGCGAGCACGTGATCATCGCCTCGATCAGCGTGTGGCCGGACCTGCGCTTCGAGGCGTTCATCGCACGCTCCCATTGCGTAGGACGGTCGAGATCTCGACCACGCGATTGCCGGCCTCGCTGCGCCACGCGACGCGCACGATGACGGGCAGGATCTGGTAGTCGGCGGAGTGATCGAGCGCGTCCGTCGCGCCGTCGCCGTCGAGGTCGAGCGGTGAGCGGAACTCGGACGGATCGATGTCCTCGCGCAGCTCGGTCGGGAAGGCAGGGTCGATCGGGAACAGGATCTCCCCTTGGAAGCCGTCGGGGTCGTTCGCTTGCACCTGGAGCGCGGGAACGGCGAAGCCCGCTCCCGGCGAAACGCCGCCGGGATCGTCGGCCGCGCTCGTGTTGTAGCGCGCGAACAGCTCGGTGAAGCTCTGCGTGCGCAGGTCCTCGATCGCGTTCTGCGCGGCTTGATACGCCGCGGCCGTCTCGCGCGCCGAATCGCCGAGGACGACGAACGATCCGATCGAACCGAGCGTTCCGCCGACTGCGACGAGCAACACGACGAGCGCGACGAGCAACTCGACAATCGTCATCCCGCAGCGTCTCGACGTCCCCGTCGGCGTCGAGAGCCCGAGCCCTCTGAGCGATGCGTACATGGTTTCCCCCGACCCGAGAATCCCACTCCCCGGGCTTGCCCTAGTTCGGGTCGGGGCTGGACCGTTCTTGACGCAATCCGAGGTTCGAGGGCGCGACGTCGCGCGCGTTCAGATTCCTGGACGCCGCGCGCGCCGATCGCGAACGGCTTTCGCCGCTATGCGCCCGCAGCGGACTGCGCGACGAGCTCGTCCAACTGGAAGGCGTGGCGCACCGGGTGCATCACGGCGTGCTCGAGCATGGCGTCGATGGTGTACGGTGCGTTCCATCGCGACTGATAGGCGGCGTCTTCGAGCTGTTCCGGCGTCAGCGGCGCGAGCGCGACGCGCCAACGCGCGAGGACGTGCTCGAGATAGTCGGCCGCGTCGCCGGCGATGCTCGCGGCGGCCGGCGTCGCGCGGATCTCGGGGTCGGGCAACCCGGTCTTCTCCGCGATCCACGTCGCGTACCCGCGCGCGGCGCGGAGCACGTGGACGAGCAACGCCTCGGCCGACGCGTAGTTCGGGTCGTCCGTCGCGGGCAGCACGACGCCGGCGTCGAACGCGCGCTTCCAGGCGGGGAGGAACGCGCGCAGCTCGCGCTCGTGCAGCAGGACGAGCGCGCGCACAGCGCGGCTCTGGAAGTTCGAGAGGTCTTGCATCGTGCTCAGGAGGCGTCGTCCGGAATCGTCACCGGAAACAGGTCGTTCGGATCGTTCTGGGCGCGCAGGATCTCCGCGCCCGTGTTCACCACGCTCGGAAACAGCGCCGCGACGTCGGTCGTTTCACCGGGATCGTGCGCGAGATCGTAGAGCTCCCACGCGCCGGCGGACGTGTTCGCACGTGCGAGGTCACGGCGCACGAGCTTCCAGTCGTCGAACCGCACCGCGACCTGTCCGCCGTACTCGGGGAAGACCCACACCAGCGGCGCGCGCGGCGCTGCGACGCGGCGACCGAGGAGCTGCGGTAGAAGGCTGACGCCGTCGAGCCCGTCCGGCACCGGAATGCCGACCGCCTCGCAGAGCGTCGGGAACTGATCGGGGAAGTAGGTCGGTTGGTCGGACACGCCGCCGGCTTGCACGCGTCCCGGCCAGCGCACGATCAGCGGGACGCGCAACCCGCCTTCGTACACGCTGCCCTTGAAGCCGCGCAGCCCGCCCGTGCTCGCGAAGAACGCGGCGTCGACACCGCCGACGCCGAACACGTCGTCCCCCGCACTGGGATGGGTCGTGCCGTTGTCGCTCGAGAAGACGACGAGCGTGTCGTCGGCCAGGCCGAGCTCGTCGAGCAGTCCGAGCACCGCGCCGACGTGGCGATCGAGGTCGGTGATCATCGCCGCGTATCCCGCGCGCGGCCGCGGGTGGGGGAGGTAGCCGCACTGGCCGCGGTACTCGCGCTCGTCCCACTCCGCGGGATAGCTCTCGACGAGCTCACGCGGCGGCTGCATCGCGACGTGCGGCTCGACGAACGGTAGATAGAGGAAGAACGGCTCGTCCCCGTGCCTGCGGATGAAGTCGAGCGCCTCGTCGAGGATCAGCGCGGGCGCGTAGTTCTCGTCGAACCAGCGCTCCATCGTGACCTCGCCTTCGGGTTGGCGCGCGTGTCCCGGAATCGGGTGCGCGTTGATCGTGACCTGCGCGTCGTTGCGCCACAGGTGCGGCGGGTAGTAGCTGTGGGCCACGCGTTGGCAGTTGTAGCCGAAGAACTCGTCGAAGCCCTGGGCGTTGGGATCGCCCGACGAGCCGACGGGGCCGAGCCCCCATTTCCCCATCGCGCCCGTCGCGTAGCCGGCGTCGCGGAACGCCTCGGCGATCGTCACGGCGCTCTCCGGAATCGGATGCTGGCCCTCGACGACCTCGCCGTCCGCGCCGCGCGCCGGCAGGTTGCCGCGGACCGTGACGTGCCCGAGGTGCTTGCCGGTGAGCAGCACGTTGCGGCACGGCGCACAGACGGGCGCGCCCGAATAGCTCTGCGTGAAGCGCATCCCGTCGGCGGCGAGTGCGTCGATGTTCGGCGTGCGGATCTTCTCCTGTCCGTAGCAGCCGAGTTCACCCCACCCGAGGTCGTCCGCGAGCAGGAACACGACGTTCGCTGCGCGCTGCGCGCGCGCGCTCGACGCGCTCGCAGCGCCGGGAGCGTGGCAGCCGACGATCGCGGCCGCGGCGGAGAGCGCGAAGACGAGGAGCGTGGTGGCGATGCGCACGTGCGCATCCTATGGCTTCGCGCGCCCGAGCGCCTCAGTCCACGTGTTGGTCGAACAGGATCGGATTGCCGTCGGGATCCTCGAGCACGAAGCTCGCCGGGCCGGTCGATTCCTCGTCGGCCTCGACCGCGAACTGCATCCCGCGCGACCTGAGCTCGCGCTGCAAATCGCGCACGTCCGTGAACTCGCTCGGATGCTCACCCATTCCGGACCAGCCCGGATTGAACGTCAGGATGTTCTTCTCGAACATCCCCTGGAACAGGCCGATCGTGCTCTCGCCGTTGCGCAGCACCTGGTAGTTCTGCTCGGGCGATCCGCCGATCACTTCGAAGCCGAGCTGCTCGTAGAACGTGCGGGATGCGGCGAGGTCCTTGACGGTGAGGCTGATCGAAAAGGCGCCGAGGTTCATGTCCGCGTCGGTGGGGTCGGGGGTTCGCGCGCGGTCGGCCACGAACAGGGCGGCGACGGCAGCGCAGGCGGTGAGTATCTTCATGCACGCATAGGTACTCGGCGCGTCGGCGCGCCGCTTCACAGATCTTGCGAACCGAATCCGAAACACCCGACGGCCCGGATCAGGACTACGTCTACCGCGTGAACCGCGCGATCGACCACATCCTGCGGCACCTGGACCAGCCGCTGCCGCTCGAGGTCGTCGCGCAGGCGGCGTGCTTCTCGCCGTTCCACTTCCACCGCGTGTTCCGCGCGCTGATCGGCGAGACGCTGCACCAGTTCGTCAAGCGCCTGCGCCTCGAGCGCGCGCTGCGCATGGTCGCCCACGATCGGAAACGACCGCTGACGGACATCGCGCTCGCGTGCGGGTTCTCGTCGTCGTCGGACTTCTCGCGCAGCTTCAAGCAGCGCTATGGCGTCCCGCCGAGCGTGTTCGACCTCGAGACCTTCCGCGCCCAACGTCGCGAGGACCTGCAGGCGTCCGTCGCCGACGCTGAGCAGCGCCACCTGCTCGCCCGGTTGCCGCCCGGCGAGAACCCGGACGGCTTCGAAGTGACGCTGCGCCGCTTGCCCGCGCGTCGCGTTGCCTACATCCGCGTCCTGGATCCCTATCGCCCGACCGTCGTCGCCGAAGCCGCCGAGCGTCTCGTGCGCTGGGCGCGCGCGCACGAGCTGGCGGACGGCCAGTGGCTCGGCTACATGTGGGACGATCCCGACATCGTCGCGCACGCCGACTGTCGCTATGACGTCGGGGTCGAGATCGGCGCGTCGACGGCGACCCCCGACGGCGAGGTGGGGCGCTTCGAGTTTCCGCCGATGCTGGTCGCCGAGCTCGAGGTGCGCGGGCCGATCGACCTCGAGGTGCGCGCGTTCGATTGGCTCTACGGCACCTGGCTTCCGTCGAGTGGTTACGTGCCGAGCGAACAGCCGGGGTTCGAGGCGTGGATCGGCGCGCCGTTCGCGCACGGGTACGAGCACTTCGAACTCTTCGTCCAACTCCCGGTCGAGAAGCGCCGTGCGCTCGCGTCGAGTTGACGCGCGCTACCAGCGCGTCGGCGCGTAGTCCTTCAGGAACTGTCCCCAGCAGTGCTCGCCGGTGTTGAAGCCGGTGAACACGGGGTCGAGGACGCGCGCCGCGCCGTCGACGGAATCGAGCGGGGGCGCGAAGCGGTGCTCGTCCTCCTTCTCGACCGTCCGCGCGAACGGATCCTCGTCGGTGACCCATCCGGTGTCGACGCTGTTCATGTGGATGCCGTCGCGCGCATAGTCCGCGGCCGACGTGCGCGTCATCATGTTGAGCGCGGCCTTGGCCATGTTCGTGTGCGGATGGCGCGTCGTCTTGAACGTGCGGTAGAACTGCCCCTCCATCGCCGAGACGTTGACGATGTGCTTGTCGCGCGTCGGTACCGCGAGCATCAGCGGCTTCAGGCGCGCGTTGAGCACGAACGGCGCGATCGCGTTGACGAGCTGGACCTCGAGCAGCTCGACCGTCGAAACCTCGGCGAGCTCGAGGCGCCACGAGTTCGTGTCGCGCAGGTCGAGTTGTTGGCCCTCGCCGTCGCGCATGTCCGCCGGAAACAGGTGGCGCTGGTCCGCCTCGCCGAGCAAGTCGAGCTGACTCAAACGCGCGGCATCGTGCGGCGCGCGGTAAGGGGCGAGCGCGGCGCCGGGATCGTCCGTGCCGAGCAGCCGGAGTTGCGCCTCGCTCAGCTCGTCCGGCTTCTCACCCTCGACCATCTGCTCGTAGTAGGCGGGCGGGCGGCGCACCGTCTGACACGCGTTGTGAATGAGGATGTCGAGGCGCTCTTCGCGCTCGAGCAGCTCGGCGCAGAAGCCCTCGACCGTTGGAGTGTGGCGCAGGTCGAGCGCGAAGAGCTCGAGCCGGTCCTTCCAAACGTCGAAGTCGGACTCGAGTTCGAAGCGCCGCGCGGCGTCACACGCGAAGCGCGTCGTCGCGAGCACGCGCGCGCCGGCGCGCAGGAGCATGAGCACGATCTCGAAGCCGATCTTGACGCGCGACCCGGTGACGAGCGCCACGCGTCCGGTCAGATCCGCGGTCTGCGTGCGCTTGGCCCAGTTCAGCGCGGCGCACGCCGGGCACATCGAATCGTAGTTGTGATGCAGCTCGGTGAACTCCGCCTTGCACACGTAGCACGCGCGCGGTTCGGCGAGCGTTCGCGCTTCGTGGTCCTTGTCGCGTTCACGCGCTTGGCGTTCGAGCAGCGCGCGGTGCTCGGGCGTGAGCTCCAGCGCCTTCGGCGCCGTCGGAAACGCGAGCGCGCGCTTCATCGCACGGTTGCTGGTCGCCTCGAGCGCGGCGTCGTCGTGAGTGCGCGCCTCGCGCCGCTTGAGGTTGCGGCGCTTGCGCGCGTGCTGCCGACGCTCGAGCTTCCCGGGCAACGCGACGCGACCCGCGGCGATGCGCAGGCGGTCGAGGGTGGCGCGGTCGAGCTCGTCCAGACGCTCCGGCGCCGCCGCGAGTGCCTCGAGCCACGCGACGAGTTCGTCCGTCGCGTCCTTGCTTCCGTCCGTTGGTTCCATCCGCTCGAGCTCGCTCATCCAGCGCGCCTCGGCGCGCCGCGGCTCAGCTGCCGATCAGATCCTGCGCTTCCGCCCAGTCGAACGCGCGCAACGTGGTCGTGCGCACATTGCCCGAGGCTCCGAGATGGAGCAGCACGGAAGCCGCCTGTTCCTCGGTGGGAGCCTCGACGATCAGGACACCATCGTGGCTCCCGATCGTCCAATACTGCCCGACGACGCGCGCGCCCGCCTTCTCGGCGAACGCGTTGAACGCATCGGCGCGCTGGGGCGACTCCTCGAGGTTGCGAATGCCGGCATCGGTGTAGTCGAGCAGAATGATGTACGTGACCATGGCGTGTTCTCCGATCCGAAGGGACGACGAGGGACCGTCGCGCGACAGACGATAGCGGACATCGGCAGGTTGTTCGAGCTTGGCGGACCGGAGCGGAGGGGAGTTGCGGGCGTTCCCGGATGGTTCGGGCGTGCGAACGCGGTGGGGGGTGCGCGGGTGGAAGTCCCACGGACGGGGAGTTGTGGACGTTCCGCGGATCGTGACGGTCTGGGTGGTTCCGAGAAGTGAATCGCTCTTGGGGGTTCCGAACGTGTTCCTCTTCTCCGTTGGGTCTGTCAGGCACGGGGAGTTGGTGAGGTTCGTTCGATCTTGAGGGTCTGGGTGGTTCCGAGAAATGAATCGCACTCGGAAGATCCGAGCGCGTTCCTCTCCTCCATTCGATCTCTCAGGGACGGGGAGTTGTGGACGTTCGTTCGATCCTGAGGGTCTGGGTGGTTTCGAGAAGTGAATCGCTCTTGGGGTTTCGAACGTGTTCCTCTTCTCCGTTGGGTGTCTTAGGGACGGGGAGTTGGTGACGTTCGTTCGATCCTGAGGGTCTGGGTGGTTCCGAGAAGTGAATCGCTCTTGGGGGTTCCGAACGTGTTCCTCTTCTCCGTTGGGTGTCTCAGGGACGGGGAGTTGTGGACGTTCGTTCGATCCTGAGGGTCTGGGTGGTTCCGAGAAGTGAATCGCTCTTGGGGGTTCCGAACGTGTTCCTCTTCTCCGTTGGGTGTCTCAG
>JAJDEV010000129.1 GCA_029259605.1 Planctomycetota bacterium
GCGTGCGAGCGCTCGAGCAGCGGACCGGCGTCGACGACGGCCCGCGACGTCCGGGCCAGACCGGCCGTTTCGAGCCGGCGTGCGAGCTTGCGCAGCCGGCGCGTCACCAGGTTGTGGTAGTCGCGCCCGGCGGCATAGCGCGCGATCCGGCCGCCGCCCGGCAGGTGGACCGGCGCGCGGACGTGGCTCAGGCCGACGACGAGCAGCGTCTGGGACGACGGGTCGATCGTGCGCGGATCGACGATGCGCTCGCGATAGCGCTCCATCCAAGCCATCCCCGCATGCCGCCCCGCCTCGAGCCAGGCCTCGAAGCGGTGCGCGTCGCGGGGCGGGCGCAGGGGGGCGAGTCCGGCCAGGTCGAAGCCGACCGCCTTGGCGAGGCTCAGGATGTCTTGGGCGCGGTCCACGGGTGGGGAGGGGCGGAGGGACGGCGCGCGAGCGGGGCGCTTCTCAGGAATGTTCTTCCTCCCTGTAACCGTAGTCGAAACAGGGAGTTATGCACCTGTTTTGTGCCCGGCGGTCTACGCTCGGAACTCCGCCGGGTAACCGCAGCGACGCTGGATTCTAGATTGTTCAACGTGCCATGCCGCCCCACGCGGTGTGACATCACCCCCTTCATGATTCCTCTCGCAGCCTTTCCCCAGGCGGTCATCGTCGCATGATCAGCAACCCGGGGTTCCTCAACCTGGCCGACGGAGCCACGGAGAACGCAGCCACCGCGCGCGTTCACCTGCGGGTCGAGGAAATCGGGCGCGAAGTCCAAGCCGAAGGGGGGAAGGTCGAACGCCTGCGGGCGATCCTCGGGGATGCGAGTCGGACCGCCGACTCTAAACGCGACGCGCTTTCGACGCAGGTCATGGACCTGTTCCGTCAGTTCCGCAGCCGCGCCGCGTTCGGCCTCCTGTACGAGCTGAACGGCCAGCACTTGCTGCAGCAGGTCGTCGGTCGTCTCCGCCGCTATCAGAGCAAGGCGGATCCGCAGGACGTCCTCCAGGAAGTCTTCGTGAACGTCTACCGCTATCCGCAACGGTTCAACGCCGAGCGTGAGGACGCGTTCCGTGTGTGGACCGCGACGATCGTGCGCAACACGGTGCTCAAGCACCTCCGTTCCCTGTCGCGGAACGGGCGCGCCGAGGTTCCGTTCGACGACCTTCCGGAACCGTCCGGGGGCGAGCGCGGCGAGCCGTTGCGCGGCGCGATCGAGTCCGAGTCGGAAAACGAGTGCGGCCGCGTGTACCTCACGTATCTGCACCTCTACCTGCGTTTCTACGGGATGCTTTCCGAGCGCGAACAGCGCGCGATTCATCTCGTCGAAGTGGAGGGATTGAGTTACCGCGACGCGGCGAGCGACCTAGCGATCAAGCTGGAGAACCTGAAGATGGTCATCTTCCGCGCGCGGCGGAAGATCCATCGTTCGATGCGGCGTGTGTTCGAGGGACTGCCCCCGGACCTCCGCCCCGCACGCGATCCCAAGCGTGGCAGCGCGTCTCGACTGCGGGACCTGGGAGCGTCGGAAATCGTTTCGTCAGGTCTGGCGAAGGATGGTGACCAATGACATCGAAGCAAACCAACTGGTGGATCGGCGACCTGTCGGAGACCTGCGCGCAGTTCCAAATCGACCTGTCGTCGATGGTCGACGGCGAACTGGACGAGGCCGCGGCATGCGGCGCGATCACGCACCTCGAAGCCTGCTCCGTCTGCCGTGACTTCTTCGATGACACGCGCGCCCAGGTCAAGGCGCACCGCGAGCTGGCCGACCCCGACTCGCTCGTCGATCGCTTCTCGAGCCTGCTCGGTGCGTCGATCGACTCCGAGATCGAATCGATCGAGCTGATCCACAAGCTCTCGAACGTCTTCTACCAGCTCGGGAAGGCCTACGTCCTGAACGCGATGGACTCGGGCTATCGCCTGCGCGTCTTCGAAAAGGCCGTGCGCATCGGCGGTTTCCAGGCCGGCGGTCGCGGGTTCGTCGACGGCGTCGTCGAGAGCGGCCGCGGCAGCGCGGGCGGCGTCGATTGGGCGGGCGCGCGACACATGCTCAACGGGAAGCTCGAGAAGATCGAGAGCCCGCTCGAAAAGGGGCGGCGACTCCTGGACGAGGCGCTCGCCGCGGATTCATCCCACGAAGAGGCGCGCTTCTATCTCGCGCTCGCGGACGGACACGAGGGCAAGACGCTGCGCGCCGCCGAGGGATTCCGTCAGCTCTTCAACTCCGCGATCCATCCCGCGAACCGCGCGCATGCGGCGGTCCAGCTCGGCGTGCTGCACGCGAACCAGGGCGACCATCGCCGTGCGATCGCGTGCTATCGGTGGGTGACCATCGCGGGCATCGCGGACGAGGATCCGCGCTTCTTCTGCGTGCGCTTCAACATCGGGTTGAACTACGCCCACCTCGGAGATCAACCGCGATCCCTGGCCGCATTCCGGCAGCTCCTGGATCGCCATTCCGACCGAATCGCGGACATCGTCGAACTGTTCGCGCGTTCTGACTCCACCCAGCGAGTCATCAGTCATCAAGCCGGCTTCGCCGAGGCGCTCTTCGACAGGTGCCCGGAGCTTTTCGATACCACCCGTTCCGACTCGTCGAACGAGGAGGAAAGAGGATGAAACAGAAACAACTCATTCGCGCGGCCCTCGCGGGCGCACTCGCACTCCTGGCACTCGCCGCTCCCACGGCTCACGCGGGCGATCGGGGCGTCGGCTCCATCAACTTCCCGGCGGCCGCCGGGGATGACATCGGGACCGCGCCGCGACAGAGCCAGAACCGCACCCCGGGCTTCGTTGTCGAGGCCACCGGCGCGCAGATGTTCGACCTCCTTCGACGCGCCCAGGGCAGCGGAACGATCGTCGTTCGCGCACTCGGGAACGGCAGCTACGCGGCCACGTTCCGCGGCGCCTATGTGATCCGTCTCCCGCACGACGCGGTCGCCGAGGGGCAGATTCGATTCGACTTCCAAGGCCAACTGGGCCACAGCCGCGTGCTTCAGCGTGGTGGGGATCTCATCCTGGTCCAGCGCTAGACGGAAGCGACGCAACGAACCGAGCGGATGCTCGCCGGGATCGGCGTGCATCCGCTCGTCGTTTAACCCGAACCCACGCTCGGGAGACTTGGAACGGGAGGGGCGCTAACCTTGCGCGCATGCTGATCCTCTCGAACATCGGAAAGCTCTACGACGGCACGTCGGCGGACGACCGTGCGATTCAGGAACGCGTCGACCTATCCATCGACGGCGAGCGCATCCACGCCGTCGAAGCGCACCGCCCCGACCGACCGGTTGCCGAGCACGATGTGGTCGTCGACCTTTCGGGGCGCACGGTGACCCCCGGCCTCGTCGACTGCCACGGTCACATCACGATCCTCGGGCTGACGTCGGCGGACATGGATGTGATGAACACGCCGCACGCCGTGCTCTACATCGAGAAGATCCTCCACACGACGTTGGTCGACGGCGGGGTCACGACGATGCGGGATATCGGCGGCGCGACCGACGCGATGAAGCGCCTCGTCGACGAGGGCGTGATGATCGGTCCGAGGCTCAAGATCGCCATCTGCATGCTTTCGAGCACCGGCGGGCACGCCGACTTTCGCGGCCCCGACCGGTGTCACGGCGAGCTCTCGAAGCTCTGGCCCGCGGCGCCGGGACGGCCGCCCAGCGTCGTCGACGGACCTTGGGCGTGCCGCCAGCGCGTGCGCGAGGTTGCCGCGTGCGGCGCCGACCTGATCAAGGTGTGCGCGAGCCCCGGCGTGGCGTCGCCTTCCGATGCGCTCGAGCACCGTGAGTTCACCGCGGAAGAGCTCGCCGCGATCACCGACGAGGCGACGGCGCGCGGCCTCAGCGTGGCCGCGCACGCGCACAGCAAATCGGGCGTCGAGCTCGCCATTCAGAACGGCGTGCACGACCTGCAGCACATCTCCTACATGGACGAGCGTGCGGTCGAAGCGGCCGCCGCGCGCGGGTGCATCGTCACGCCGACGTCGTGGGTCATGAACGAGCTGCAGGGCGCCGAAGGACTCTCGCCGTTCGTCATGGAGAAGGTGAAGAAGGTGGGCGAGGTCCACGCGCGCGCCGTGCAGTTCGCGGCGTCGGGCGACCTGCCGATTCTGATGGGCACGGATCCCGTGCTGCCCGGGATGCACGGTCGCAACTACATGGAGATCGTCTGGCTCATTCGCGAGGGGCTTTCACCGCTCACCGCGTGGTACGGGTCGACCGGGCTCGCGGCGCGGGAGATCGGCGCGGACGAGACGGGCACCCTCGTCGCGGGGCGACGGGCGGACCTCTTGATCGCGGACGGCGACGTGATCCAAGAGCCCGAACGGCTCGACCGCGGCGCGCTGCTCGAAGTCATGAAGGACGGCGTCGGGCATCGTGGCGGCGTCGACGGCATTCCGCAGCGCGACTTCGTGTCCACGATTCGCGACTCTTTGCCGGCGGCGCCGGTTTCTCGCGCTTGACCTGGGCGGGGCCGCGCCGATGATACTTCCATCGGACCCCTGGGACGCCCGGGGTGAACTGGAGCCTGGCGGCGGAGCTAGTCGCGCCGTGACTTGCCGGGGAGACCAGCATCA
>JAJDEV010000130.1 GCA_029259605.1 Planctomycetota bacterium
TTGTCAGTGGGATCTCTCAGGGACGGGGAGTTGTTGACGTTAGTTATCGATTCACGCGCAGCGCTTCGCGCTGCTGCGGCACAGGCTCGCTTCGCTCGCGTGCCGCGGTTCGCAACGGAACAGGGGGTTACACGGCAGCTCGGCGGTTTCCGGAACGGGCGATGGAGCGTTCGGGGACTTGTCACCGGAGTGCGGCCGGCGGGCTGGGCGCGTGCCCGCACGGCGCGCCGCGAAGCGGCGCATGCCGTGCAGCGGCGCGCTTCGCGCCGTGCGTTGAACGGGCGCGTGCGGCCGGGGGGACGCGAGCGAAGCGAGCCTGTGTCGCAGCGGGGCGATCGCGCGGCGCGTTAAGAAAGGTGGTGGCGTGCCCGAGTCCCCGAACCTGGCGTTGTCGCCGTTGGAACTGCCGGAGACTCTCACATGCCGTTGCGCCAGCAACCAGCTCATGCGGGAGCGCGCGCGGTCAGGCGAAGCCTGGCGCGTCGTCTGGGAGCACCCCGCCATGGGAGCGGCTGCGCGTGGTGCGGTCGACATGGGAGCGCGGGTCGCGCGACCGTGCCGGAGCAAGGACGTCGGGCGAGGCGCGCGGTGGAACGCGGCGGGCGTCGTGCGCGGGCGTAACGCCTAGCTACCGGATGTCGGGCCTTGCGCGGACCCGTTCGCTCGGCCGCATACGCCTGGACGGAGCACTCTCCGCCCGCGCCCGGAGTTCGCTTGTGTTTGCGTTCCCCCACCACCCGCTGGTTGGCGCGACTCTCTTGCGGGCGGCCCCAACCGTTCCAGCGTGGAGTTCGATCCGCCCGCAACCGGAAGTGCGACGCTCCGTCTCGCGCGAACGACGGCGTGTGGCGCGGGGGCACCGAGCTCGGCGCGGAAGCCCTGTGGACCCGCGACGCGCTTGGCACAGCTTGCTACCCTGGCGCGCTCTCGCACCCCCACGCTGCACCGACCATGACGAAGGATCAAATCGCGCAAGCCGTCAAGGACTACGTCCTGGCGGAGTTTCTCCCGGACGAGAAGCCCGATGCGCTCGACGCGTCGACGCCCCTCATCAGCGGAGGGATCCTCGATTCGATCGCGACGCTCAAGCTCGTTTCGCATCTCGAGGACACGTACGGCATCGAGTTCGAAGCGCATGAGGTCGGCACGGATCACCTCGACACGCTGAACGACATCGCGAGCATCGTGGCGAGCAAGGTCGCCGCCAAGTAGGCCGCGCGGACTGCGCCCATGAGCCGCCGTCTCGGTGACCTCTTCGACGCCACCGCCGCGCGCTTCGGCGCGCGGGTGGCGATCGAGGATCCGGCGCTCGGCACGAGCATCACGTACGCGGACCTGCGCGCGCTCGTGGACGAGGTCGCTGACCTGCTGGCCGCGCGCGGCATCGGCGCGGGCGATCGCGTCGGCGTGTGTGGCAAGTCGATCGGCACGCTCGCGGCGATGTTCGGGGCGTTGAAGCGCGGCGCGGCGTACGTCCCCGTCGACGCTTCCGCTCCCGCGCGTCGCGGCGCCGGGATCTGGGCCGACTGCGGCGTGCGCGTCATCGTCGCGGCCCCCGACTTCGCCGCGGCGCTCGCGCCCGAACTCGGCGAGCAGGCGACGCACACGCCGATACCAGCGCTCGCGCCCCACGGCGGTCACGTGCTCGTCGAGCGCTCGGGTCTCGGCGACACCGACGTCGTCGCGGGGCTCGCCTACCTGCTCTACACGTCGGGCTCGACCGGAACGCCGAAGGGCGTGATGCACACCGACGCGAGCGCGCTCGCCTTCGTCGACTGGTGCACGCGCGAGTTCCAGCCGACGCCGAACGACCGCTTCTCGTCCCACGCGCCGTTCCACTTCGACCTGTCGATCCTCGACGTGTTCGTGCCGCTGCTCAACGGCTCGACGCTGGTGCTCTTCGGCGAGGAGGTCGGCAAGCGACCGACCGCGCTCGCCGAGCAGATCGCGACGAGCCGCATCAGCGTGTGGTACTCGACGCCGTCGATCCTGACCCTGCTGCTCGAGTTCGGCCGCATCGAGCGCCACGCGTTCGACGCGCTGCGGCTCGTGCTCTTCGCCGGCGAGGTCTTCCCCATCGGCAACCTGCGCCGGCTGAAGGAGGCGTGGCCGCAGCCGCGCTACGCGAACCTGTACGGGCCGACCGAAACGAACGTGTGCACGTGGTTCGAGGTGCCGAACGAGATCCCCGACGAGCGCGTCGACCCGTTCCCGATCGGCGTCGTGTGTTCGGACGACCGCGCTCGCGTCGTCGACGGTGACCGCGACGTCGCGGTCGGCGAGGAGGGCGAGCTGCTCATCGCCGGTGGTTCCGTGATGCAGGGCTATTGGAACGACGCCGAGCGCACGGCTGAGTCGTTCGTCGAGCACGGCGGCGAGCGTTGGTACACGACCGGCGACGTCGTGCGCGTCGACGCGCACGGCGACTTCGTGTTCCTCGGGCGGCGCGACCGCATGATCAAGCGGCGCGGATACCGCATCGAACCGGGCGAGATCGAGGCCGGCCTGCACCGCCATCCCGACGTGATCGAGGCGGCGGTTCTCGGCGTCCCGAAGGAGGACGGCAGCGCGACGATCGTGGCCTGCCTGGCGACGAAGGACGGCGAGCCGCTGTCCATGATCGCGCTCAAGCGCTTCTGCTCGGAGAACCTCCCGCTCTACATGATTCCCGACCGCTTCACGTTTCACTCCGAGCTTCCGAAGACGTCGACCGATAAGGTCGACTACCGCGCGCTGCTCGCGCAGGTCTGATGGACTTCAACCTCTCCCAGGAACAGAAAGACCTCTCGGCGCAGATCGTCGCGTTCGCGCAGAAGGCGCTGAACGAGGGGATCGAAGAGCGGGATCGCGCGCGCGCGTTCTCGCGCGAGCTCTGGGATCTGTGCGGCGAGATGGGACTGCAGGGCTTGCCCGTTCCCGAGGAGTACGGCGGCGTCGGCCTCGACCCGCTGACGTCCGCGCTCGCGCTCGAGGCCTTCGGTTACGGCTGCCGCGACGGTGGTCTCGTGTTCTCCGTGTGCGCGCACCTCCTGGCGTGCGTCGTTCCGGTGTGGCGCTTCGGCAACGAAGAGCTGAAGAAGAAGTGGCTGCCAAAGCTCTGCTCGGGCGAGCTCATCGCCGTGAACGCGATGACCGAGCCCGGCACCGGCTCGGACGCCTTCGCGATGCGCACGCGCGCCGTGCCCGAAGAGGGCGGCTTTCGCATCAACGGCACGAAGACGTTCGCGTCGAACGGGCCGGTCGCGGACGTCGCCGTCCTGTACGCGGCGACCGATCCGGAGAAGAAGTACCACGGCGGGATCACGGCGTTCCTCGTCGAGCGCGGCAACGGCGGATTTCAGGTCGGGCAGAAGTTCGAGAAGATGGGGCTGCACACGGCGCCGCTCTCCGAGCTCGTCTTCGACGACATCTTCGTCCCCGACGCGAACGTGATCGGCGGTGTCGGCGGCGGCGGCACGATCTTCAACGAGTCGATGGAGTGGGAGCGCGTGCTCATTCCCGCCTCGCACATCGGCACGTCCGAGCGCCTGGTCGAGACGTGCGTGAGCTACGCACGCACGCGCAAGCAGTACGGCCAGGCGATCGGCAAGTTCCAGGCGGTGTCGCACCGCATCGTCGACATGAAGGTGCGGCTCGAGGCGGCGCGCCTGCTCACCTATCGCACCGCAACCAAGCTCGGCAAGCGGCGCGACGTCGGCATCGACGCGTCGATGACCAAGCTCTACGTCAGCGAGTCGCTGCTCGAGAGCGCGATCGACGCCGTGCGCGTGCTCGGCGGCTACGGGTACATGAGCGAGTACGAGGTCGAGCGCACGTTGCGCGACAGCATGGCGGGCGTCATCTACTCGGGCACGTCGGACGTGCAGCGCAACGTGGTCGCGGCGTGGCTCGGCCTCTGAGCGCTCCGCAGTCGAACACTCGGGTGAAGCACCCTTCCCTGATCGCTCCGTTCGCCCTGCTCGCCACGCTCGCCGCCTGCGCCGACGCGCCGCGCCCGAACCTGCTGCTCGTGACGCTCGACACGACGCGCGCCGATCGGCTCGGTGCGTACGGCTACGCGCCCGCGAAGACTCCAGCGCTCGACGCCTTGGCCGAGCGGGGCGTCGTCTTCGAAGAGGCCTATTCGCCGGCGCCGATGACGCTCCCCGCGCACGCGACGATGATGACCGGGCTGCTGCCGCCCGAGCACGGCGCGCGCGTCAACGGGATGCATCGGCTCGCGCCCGACGTCCCCACGCTCGCGGAGGGTTTGTCGAGCGGCGGGTATCGGACCGGCGCCTTCATCGCCGCGCTCGTGCTCGACGGGAAGTTCGGCCTCGCGCGCGGTTTCGAGCACTACGACGACGACCTCTCGGACGCGTACAAGCAAGGCGCGGCCGACGAGCTCGCGAGGTATCGCGCCGGCGACCTCGTCGTCGACGCCGCGCTCGAGTGGCTCGACGGAACTCGCGACGCGCGCCCCTTCTTCGCGTGGGTGCACTTGTACGACGCGCACGTTCCGTGGCGCCTGCACGGCAAGGCGCGTTCGTTTCCGTTGTCGCGCACGTACGATCGCGAGCTCGAGTTCGTCGATGAGCAGGTCGGTCGGCTGGTCGCGTTCCTCGACGAGCGCGGAATACGCGACACGACGATCGTGATGGCCGTCGCCGATCACGGCGAGGGGCTCGAGGATCACCACGAGCTCGAGCATGGCTACCTCCTCAACGAGGAGGTGCTGCGGGTTCCGTGGATCGTCGCCGGTCCGGGTGTGGAGCGCGGGCATCGCGCGCGCGCGCTCGTCTCGCTGTCCGACCTGTGCGCCACGGTGCTCGATCTGTCCGGACTCCCGCGGGGTCGCGTCGGTGGGCGCAGCGTCGCGGCCGCACTGCGCGGCGACGAGCTGCCGTCCATACCCGCCTACGGCGAGACGGAACTGCCGTGGACGAGCTTTCGTTGGGCGCCGCAAACGAGCCTGACGACGCCCGACTGGAAGTACGTCCGCACCCCGGACACCGAGCTCTACGATCGCGCGCTCGACCGCGGTGAGCGCAACAACCTGGCGCGCGATCGGCCCGAGGTCGTGGCGGCACTCGACGCCGAGCTCGCGGCGCTCGAGGCCACGCTCGAGCGCCGCACGAGCGACGCCGCTTCGACGACCGACGAGGACCTGGAGCGGCTGGCGGCGCTCGGGTACGCCGCGGGCACCGACGGAGGAGCGCCGAACGACGCGAGCGAGCTCGCCGATGTGAAGACGCGCCTCGCGGTCAAGGATCTCGCGAGCGACTTGACCCAGCGACTCGAGCAACTGACGCCGGACGAGCATCGCGCCCTCGCCCAACGCTTGGTCGACCTCAGCCCCGAAACGCCGTCGTTCCACAACCAACTCGGCAACGCCTTCGTGCGTCTCGGCGACTTCGAACGCGCGCTCCCCGAGCTCGAGCGCACCGTCGAACTCGCGCCGACGAGCGCGGGTGCGCACGAAGCGCTCGGCACCGCGCTCGAGAGCTGCGGTCGTGTGGCTGACGCGCGCGTGCACGCCGAGCTCGCGCTCGAGCTGGATCCACGCCACGCGCGCGCCCAGCTGCTCCTCGAGCGCATCCAACTCCACGAGCGACGCGCCGCGACGGAACCGGCGCGGTGATGCGACGTCGCGATCGCGGACGGGCGCCGTCCACCGCTGGCCCGCCGAAGTCGCTGACGCCGCTCGCCGCCTCGCGGTAGGATGCGACCGATGCGTCCGCTCGTCCTCTTTGCCGCAACCGTGCTGTCGGCAACGGCTGCAGCCGAGGATCCCTCGGGCGTCGAGCACGGCAACGTGCTGCTCATCGTCGCCGACGACATCGCGGTCGCGGACCTCGCGTGCTACGACCCGAGCGCGACCCGGGGGCTCACGCCGAACCTGGACCGGCTGGCGGCGGACGGCATCGTGTTCGACCGGGCTTGGTCGACCCCGCTCTGTTCCGCGACGCGCGCGTTGCTCTTGACCGGCAAGCATGCGTACCGCACGGGCATCGGCAACGTCGTCGAGAAGGGCTCCGTGAGCCTCGCTCCGAGCGCAACGACGATTCCGGAAGCGCTGCGCGCCTACGCGAACGCGTCGTACGCGAGCGCGGCGTTCGGCAAGTGGCACCGCGAGGCGCGGCACAGCCGCGTGATGTGCCCCCCCACCGAACGCCACGGCTTCGATGCCTTCGCCGGGACACTGAGAACGATCACGGGGAGCTACTGTGATTGGCTACCGGTGATCGGTCCGCCGCCGGCGACGCGCACCCGCGACGGCTCGCGCTACATGCTCACCGTGCTCGCGGAGCGCGCGACGGAATGGCTCGCGCAACAGACCACACCTTGGTTCGTGTACTTCGCGCCGCAGTCGCCGTACGACAAGCTCCATGTCCCGCCGCGCACACTGCAGACGCGAGTCGAGGGAGAGGTCTGCACGCCCTGTGAGGAAGGCGATCGCAGGTGCTACGAGGCCGCGATCCAGGCTCTCGACACGACAATCGGGAGCCTCCTCGACGAACTGGGCGACGACTGGGGAGCCACGACGACGGTCGTGTTCACCGCAGACAACGGAACACCGGACAATGTTCGTTGCGAGAGAATCCCGAAGCGCGGCAAGGGCACGCTCTACAACGACGGTGTGCACGTGCCCCTGATCGTCGCCGGGCGCGGCGTGGGGTCCGGCGTACGGGGGACGCGTTCGACCGCTCTGATCCTCGTCGCGGATCTGTTCCGCACGACGCTGGGGCTCGCCGGCGCGCGCGCGCTGCCCGGCGACGTCGCTCCGGATTCACGCGACCTCGGGCCGGTGCTCGCGGGGACGGCCGAGAGCACCGGACGGACGACGCTGCTGGCCGAACGCTTCGCGCGCAACGCGGACGCGCCGCCCTACCGCGGGCATCAGGTTGCGGTCCGTGGCGAACGCTACAAGCTGATCTTCGATGTCGCGCACGACGCGCCGATCGGGTTCTTCGACATCGAAGCGGACCCGATGGAGCTCGACGACCTCACGCGCGCGGCGTTCGATCCGGAAGACGCGTCCGGCGCGGCCGCGGCCTATGCGACGTTGCGCGCTTCGATCCCGGCCGACGTCGAGCGCACGATCGGACACGCGCGCGTGACGGCGGCGACGGGTGGCGACCGGCGCTCGCTACCGTGGTGGCTCGCCGCGCTGGGCCTGGCGGCCGGCGGGATCGCGCTCGCGTCCCGCCGCGTCGCGGACGCCTCGGCGCAACCTGCTCCGATCCGCCGCGCTCGGTTGTTCGTCGCCGTCGCGACGGGTTGGGTGCTGCACGACCTCGCGTTCTACGCCGCGAGCACGGAGCCGCGCCTCGCGTTGGCGCTCGTACCCGCGTCCGCGCTCGCCCTCGGAGCGGCCGTCCTCGTCGGCGCGGCTTGGAGTCGCGTACCGCCGTTGGTCCCCGCGCTCGCCGGCGTCTCGTTGCTCGCCATCGTGGCGATCGAGCTCGGCGCCGGGAGTCCTTCCGCCACGCTGCGCTGGCTGCCGCGCGTTCTCGCCGCGCTCTTCGTCACGGCGAGCCTGTGCGCACGCGTCGCGGCACTGCACGCGAAGTCGGACGAAGCGCGGCGGTCCGAGATCGCGTTCGGAATCGGCGCCGGCGTGCTCGCGTGCATCGCCGTCGCGTGGAAGCGCGGCGCGATCACGCTCGACTCGAGCGGCGCGCCGTCGATGGCCTGCGCGACCGCGGCGCTGGTGCTCGTCGCGTCGACCGGTCTGCGGAGCGGTCGAAGCCGGCGGCTGGCGTGCGCGACGGTCGGCGTGGCGCTGACGATCGCGATCGCGCTGCTCGCGCGCGACGCGACCGCGCTGCGTCGTCCCGATCAAGCGCTCGCGCGCCCGAACGCGGAAACGGATCGGCCGAACCTGCTCTTGGTCGTGCTCGACACCGTGCGCGCCGACCACCTCGCGTCCTACGGCCACACGCGCGTCACGACGCCGGCGCTCGACGCGTTCGCCAGCGCGCACGCCACGCGGTACGCGAACGCGCGCTCGACGAGTTCGTGGACGTTGCCGTCGCACGCGAGCCTGTTCACCGGCCTGCAGCCCGACGAGCACGGCGCGACGCGCCCGCGCTCCGAGGACGACCCCGACGCGGTCGAGTTGCAGGCCTGGCCGGCGCGGCGCCTGCGCGACGACGTGCCCACGCTCGCCGGACGTCTCACCGAGCACGGGTATCGCACGGCGGCGTTCCTCGCGAACGGGTCGTTCCTGCGGCACGAGTACGGGCTCGATCGCGGCTTCGAGCGCTACGACGATCGGAAGAGCGCGTGGCACAACCGCTATACCGCGCTCGCGCAGATCCTCGGGCATGCCGCGCGCGTGGGCTTTCTGCCCTATCGCGACGCGCGAACGATCACGGATTGCGCGCTCGAATGGTTGAACGAGGGGCGCGACGGCGCGCCGTTCTTCCTCATGCTCAACTACATGGACGCGCACGCGCCGTATCTTCCGCACGTCTCGACGCGCGACGCGTTCGGGCCCGAGCAGCCGGCCGACCTGCACTCGGTGCCCCGCGAGCTCAACCCGCTGCAATACGATCGCGAGCTGCTCTACCTCGACGCGCAACTCGCGCGCGTGTGGGCCGCGCTCGAGGAGCTCGATCTGTTCGACGACACGGTCGTCATCGTCACGTCCGACCACGGCGAGGCGTTCGGCGAGCACGGCTTCACGTTGCACGGTTGGAACCTCTTCGACGAGACCCTGCGCGTGCCGTTGTTCGTCAAGTCGGTCGGCCGCGGCGCACCCGGCGTGATCGAGGACGCGATCGTCGGCGCGGAGATCTTCGACCTCGCGCTCGCCGAGCTGGGCCTCGCCGCGCGCACGCCGCTCGCGTCGACGCAGGGACCGACGATGCTCGGCCAGCTCTATCTCACGAAGTACCTCGCCGGTCGCTGGAAGGAGCGCGGCGTCGAAGGCCTGAGCCGGCATCAGGTGGCGTGGATCGAGGGCGACATCAAGTTCCACGTCGGCGGCAACTGGCGCGTGACCGCGTTCGACGTCCGCCAGGATCCGCACGAGCTGGCGCCGCTCGAGCTGTCGTTCGACGAGGTCGATCGCGCGCGCGAACACGCGCGCATTTGGTGGGCCGCGCACCCCGAGGTGCGCACGACGACGCCGGAAGCCGAAGACTCCGAGCGCGACCGCCTGCGCGACCTCGGCTACACCGGCGACGACGACTAGCCCGGATCATTCATGAGCCTTCACCGAGATCGACGCAGCTGCGCGCCATCTCAGCACTTCCCTCCCTCACCGGGTTCGACGACCGGTCAAGGTCGCCTCCACGCGCTTCGGTCGCGAAGCGCTGATCTGACGCACATCCGCGTCGATCTCGGCAAAGCCTCATGAATAACCCGGGCTAGTTCACGCGCCGGTCACGCCGCTCGCCGCAAGGCGCTCGAGCACGAGATCGAGCGGTGTCCAACCGGCCGCGATCACGGTGGCCGCACCGCCCTGCTCGAGGATCAAACTCGGGTAACCGCGCACGCCGAGGCGGTCGCGCTCGGCGAAGTGCAGCGCGAGCAGCTCGCGCGTCGGATTCGCGTCGAGCGCACGGTCGAAGGCGTCGACGTCGAGTTCGAGCTCCCCCGCCAGCTCGAGCAGCGTGGCCCGGCGCGACGGGTCGCGCGCCTCGACGTAGTACGCGCGCTGGATCGCCGCGAACATCTCGGCGCCACGCTCGCCCGCGACAAGCACTGCGCGGCACGCCGGCCAGGTGGAGCGCCGCGGCTCGCAGCGCTCCCAAAACGCGTCGTTGAACGCCACGCCGGTGCGTGCGGCGACCGCGCGCCACGCCGCCCGCACGTAGGCCTTCGTCTCCCCGTCCATCGGCGCGTCGTCGTCGGGCGCGAGTCCGCCGAGCACGCAGAGCACCGGAACCGACTCCGCGAAGCGCGCCTCGACTTCGGCGAGCACCGGCGCGAATCCGAAGCACCAGGAGCACATCGGATCGGCGACGTACACGAGGCGGCGCGGCTCGGACGGCGGCGCCTCCGGACGGTGGATCCTCATGACGCGACGCGGCTACGGCACATAGTCGAAGAGCTCCGAGGCGGCGGCGTCTCCCTCCGTCGCGAGGTTCCACGCGCGCAGCACCTTGCCCATCGTGTTCGCCGTCAGCCGGCGGCCCTTGGCCGCGCGCGTGACCATCTTGTGCGTGAGCTGTTCGTTCGACGCCGCGACGAGGTCCGCGCTCCGCAGGCCGCGTTCGTGCATGAGTCGGGCGAGCGGTTGCTCGCCGAGGTCGCGTTCGGTGCTCATTGGAGCCCGAGCGCAACGAGGTCCCACAGATCGATCGCGTCGGTCGCCGCCGCGAGCGACTTGCCCTTATCCACGATCACCAAACCGCGCACGGACTTCCCGGCCTCGCCGGTGAGCGTGGCCTTCCGCGCGCCGCTCTTCGTGTCGAAGAAGCGCACCTCGCCCTGCGCGTTGCCGGCGGCGAGCCACTTGCCCTTCCCGCCGAACACCAGGCTGTGGACGACCGCGTCCTGCGCCTCGAGCTCGAGTTCGCGCTTGCCCTTCGACGCGGCCCAGATCCAGAGCTCGCCGTTCGCGGTCGCCACCGCCAGGTCGGACTTGCTCCACGCCATCGCGGTGATCGCATCGGTGTGCCCTTCGAGCACGTTCTTCTCGTCGACCTTCGAGGTCTTGGGATTCAGGAAACGCACCGTGCCGTCGGCGCCGCCGATCGCGAGCGTCTTGTCCTTGTCGTCGAGCGCGAGACACGTCACGCCGCCGTTGTCGAGCTTGCGCCGCGGCATGCCCGGCGTCGTGACCAGGCGCTCGTCCCCGAGGGCGAGTCCGGTGTAGGGAAACGCATCGGCAGCGGTCCAGAGCCGCTCGCGCGCGGCCACGTCCCAGGCCTGGATCACGCCCTGGCCGTCGAGGGAGTACAGCGTCTTCCCGTCCTCGTCCGCGACGAGGTTCTGGACGACGGGGCCGCGCTCGCCGAGCAGGACGGAGAACGGCGTGGCGTCGGACTGGGCGGCAAGGACGGCGAGGCCGAGGGTGAGCAAAAGCATGGCGCGTGGTCGGGGGTCGACGGGGCGAGCTGCACACGATCATTCCGGCCCGCGGGCACGAGCGCAAGCCGCGACGAAAACGGGTTTCGTCTCAGGACGGGGAGCGGTCGTGGAGCGACAATAGCGCGCCATGAACACCTTCGTCCGCGCCATCGTCGTTGGCCTGCTCGCGATCCCGTTCGCCGCGGCTCTCTCCCCGTCACCCCACGCGCTCGCACAGAACAAGGAACGCACCGCGCGCGAGAAGAGCAAGCTGCGCGACACGAAGGACGGCGCGAAGCCGACCGACGCGGAGAAGAAGCCGAAGGCCGCGCCCGCCGACCGGCGTGACGCGCCGAAGCCCAAGCCCAAGCCGAAGCCCAAGCGCGCGGAGAACGCCGAGCGCGGCGCGGCCGAGGAGCCCGCGCCGAAGTCGCAGCCCGCGGACCGTGCGGCGCGGGAACGCGACGGCACCGGCGCGAGAGACGGCGAACGTCCGAGTCCCCCCGTGCGCGATGCCGCCCCCGAGACACCTCGCGCGGAAACGACGCGTCCCGAAGCGGCGCGCGCACGCGACGCGCCCAAGCAGGTCCCGGGCGCGAACCGCGGCGTCCCCAAGAACGCGATCGCGCTGGCGAATCGTCTGGCGGCCGACGTTAAGCGCCACCGCGTGCACCTCGCGCAGCTCGAACGCCTCGAGCGCATCTTCCGTTCGAAGGGGAACGACGAGCAGCTCGCGCGAACGCTCGCGCTCCGCGAGCGAGAACTCGCGCTGCACGCGGAGCGCCTGAACGCGTACCGCAAGGACCTGGGCGACGACCTGTTCGCGCGCGCGAACGCGAAGCTCGACCCGAAGAAGACCGGCGCAGCGCGGGACGGCCGATGAGAACACGACGCTCATTCCGCTGCGTGCCGCTCGCCTTGGCCCTGCTCCTCACCGCGTGCGGCGACGAGCAACCGGCCGACCTCACGCTCGACGTCGACGCGAACGAGATCGAAGCGGCCGCCCACGCGGCGGCCGCGAACGTCACGCCGGACAACGCCGACGACGTGCTCGACGCGCTCGAGGCCGAGATCGGCGAGCGCTGACCCGGGCCGCTACAGGAGCGGCTTGCCCGAGCCGACGAGCCGCGTGCCGTCCGGGCGTTCGAGCTCGACGTGCCACAGGACGTCCGCCGGGAGCGGATCCGGCGCGGTCGCGTGGATGTCGTAGTCGTCGTGCGAGGCCGCGTACTCGCCGAGCCCGACGTACGAGAGCGTGCGGTCGGGCGTCCCGAGCCACGCGCGCACGATCGTCGCGCCCCCGTCCGAGTACGGGAGCTTCACGACGAGGTGCGCCTCCTCGCCGGCGGCGACGGCGCCGTGTCCCTGCGCGAGTTCGACCGACAGCTCTCCCACCGTGATCGTTCCGATCGGCGTCTCCGCGTGCTCGTGGTCCTCTTCGGCGCCGTCCTCTTCATGCGCCTCTTCGTCCGCCGGCTCGGCGCCCTGCGCGTGCCCGTCGTCGTCATCGTGCGCGTGCCCGTCTCCACACCCGGAATGGAACGGGGCGACGGCGAGGAGGAGGCAAGGGGCGAAGAGGCGTTGCACGGCGGAGGCTCCGGGTTCAGTTCGATTCGTGACGGCGCACGGCGACGCGGTGGATCATCGCGTATCCGGCGGGAACGACGAGAAGGTTCAGCAGCGTCGAAGTCAAGAGACCCCCGAGGATGACGACCGAGAGCGGCGCGAGGATCTCGTTGCCCGGCTGATCGCCCTCGATGACGATCGGCACGAGCGCGAGCGCCGCGGTGAGCGCCGTCATCAGGATCGGCACCAGGCGCTCGAGCGAGCCGACGACGATCGCGTCGTACGGATCGCGCGCCTCGTGCTCGACGAGATAGCGGTAGTGGTTCACGAGCAGGATGCCGTTCCTCACCGCGATGCCGAAGAGCGTGATGAAGCCGACCAGGCTGGCGATCGAGATCACCGGCGCCACGTACGGACCGCGCCCGAAGAGTCCCACGATGTTCTCCATCACGTTCGGCGACTCGCTCACGAAGATCGCGAGCACTCCGCCGATCAGCGCGAGCGGCAGATTCACGAGCACGAGCAGCGCGACGCGCATCGAACCGATCGCCAGGTGCAGGAGGCCGAGCATCACGACCAAGACGACTCCGCTGAAGAGGCCGATCGTGCGGCTGGCCGACTGTTGCGCCTCGAACTGCCCGCCGTAGTGCACCGTGTACCCGTGGCGCGCGACGATCGGATCGACGCGCCGCTTGGCCTCCGCGACGAGGTCGCCGAGGTTCGAGCCGTCGGCGACGTTGAGCGACACGATCGCCTTGCGTTGCGTGTTCTCGCGCGCGATCAGGTTCGACGCCATCTCGGGACCGATGTCCGCGACCTCGGCCAGGCGCACGAGCGCGCCGTTCGCACCGCGCAGCACGAGCCGGCGCAGGTCCTCGACGTCGTCGCGATTCTCCTCGTGCAGGCGAACCGCGACGGCGTAGCGCCGGACGCCCTCGTTCACTTCCGCCACCGTTTCCCCGAAGAACGCGGCGCGCACTTGCGACGCCGCGGAGAGCGGTGTGAGTCCGTACGCCGCGAGCTCCGCCGGGCGGTAGTCGACGGGGAGCGAGCGGATCATCACCTCGCGGTTCGCGGTCACGTCGCGCGCGCCGGGAAGCACGACGAGCTCGGCCTCGATCTCCGCGGCGATCGAACGCAGCGTCGAGAGGTCGTCGCCGAAGATGCTGATCGCGATCGCCGCGGGCGTACCGGAGAGGATGTGGCTGAGCCGGTGCTCGATCGGCTGCCCCACATTGGCGGCGATCCCCGGGACCTCGGCCAAGACGGCCGAGATGCCGCGGCGCACCTCCTCCTTGCTGAAGTCGCGCTCGACGGTGACATCGAGCTCGGACGTGCTCACCGGCTCCGCATGCTCGTCGCGCTCGGCGCGGCCCGTGCGGCGCGTCACGCTGCGCACGCCGTCGAGCTTCAGGATGCGCCGCTCGATCGACGACGCGATGCGGTCGCTGGCGGGGAGCGACGTTCCCGGTGGCGTGAAGAGTCCGATCGTGAACGTGCCCTCGTTGAACTCGGGCAGGAACGACGTGCCGAAGGTCGAGGCGAGCACGACGGCCGCCGCGGTTGCAGCGATGGCCGCGCCGAACACCGCGACGCGGGCGCGCAACGCCCAGCGCACCATCGGCGCGTAGATCCGCTCGAGCACGCGCACGAGCGCGCCGCCGCGCACGTCTCGGTCGCTCGGTTCGTACGGAAGGATCAGGCGGCAGAGCGCGGGCGTCACGGTCAGCGCGACCGCGAGCGAGGCCAAGAGCGAAACGACGAAGGCGATGCCGAGCGGCCGGAAGAAGCGTCCCTCGAGCCCCTCGAGCAGCATGAGCGGGAGGAACACGAGCGCGATGATGACCGTCGCGAACACCATCGCGGGACGGATCTCGTTGCTCGCGTCGTAGATCAGCTTGGCCTTCGAGCGCCGCTCGCTCTTCGGAAGGCGCGCGTTCTGTTTGAGACGCCGGAACACGTTCTCGACGTCGATGATCGCGTCGTCGACCAGGCTCCCGACGGCGATCGCGAGGCCACCGAGCGTCATGACGTTGATCGTCTCCCCCATCGCGTCGAGCACGAGCAACCCCGCGGCGAGCGACAACGGCAACGCCGTCAGCGTCACGAGCGTCGTACGGAAGTTCAGCAGGAAGAGCGCGAGGATGATCGTGACGATGATCGCCGCGTCGCGCAGCGCCTTGACCACGTTGCTGATCGAACGCCCGATGAACTCCGATTGCCGGAAGACCTGGCGGTTGACGATCATGCCGGCGGGCAACGCCACCTCGACCGCGTCGAGCAGCTCGTCGATCTCGCGCGTGATCGTCAGCGTGTTGGTACCCGGCGCCTTCTGGATCGTCATGACGACCGCCGGGTGCCCACCGTCGGCCGCCGTTCCGCGCTTCGGCGCCGGACCGAGCACGACGTCGGCGACCTGCCCGATCGTCACCGGCGCGCCCTCGTGCAGCTTGATCATCGTCCCCTGGATGTCGGCGACGGAACGCACGCGTCCGCTCTGACGGATGGGTATCTCCAGGTTGTCGACGTCGGGCAGATAGCCGGCGCTGAGCGTGCTGTGCGCGGCGCGCGCGGCCAAGGCGACGTCGTTCACGGTGAGCCCGAAGAGCCGCAGCTTCTCCTGCTCGACGAGCACCTGGTACTCGGGCAGCTCGCCGCCGATCACGCCGACCTGCGCGACACCGGGGATCGCGAGGAGCTTGTTGCGCAGGTCGAACTCCGCGTACGCGCGCAGGTCGAGCGCGCTGATCTCTGTGTTCGGAGCGGACAGCGCGAGCAGCATGATCTCGCCGGTGATCGACGTCACGGGCGTCATCTCCGCGTGCGTGCCGGCGGGCAGGTCGTCGCGCACGGTGTCGAGGCGCTCGGAGACGAGCTGGCGCGCGCGGTAGATGTCGGAGTCCCACTCGAACTCGACGTAGGCGAGCGCGAGCCCCATCGCGCTCGACGTGCGCACGCGGCGCACACCCGGAATGCCGTTGACGGCGGACTCGATCGGGAACGTGACGTAGAGCTCGACCTCGTCCGCGGCCAGGCCCGGCGCCTCGGCCATCACGACGACGGTGGGCGCGTTGAGCTCGGGAAACACGTCGACGGGCGTCGACGGCAGCCGGAAGACCGAAAGCGCGAGGACGACGCCCGCGATCACGAGGACGAGCGCGGCATGCTCGATCGAGAAGCGAATGAGTTTCTTCAGCATCAGTGATCGTCGTGGACGCTCCCATCGGCGTGAACGTGGCCGCCCTGCTCGGCTTCGCTCGAGCTTCCCGACGCGAGCTTCAGCTCGTACACGCCGTCGAGCACGACCTCGTCGCCGCGCATGAGCCCGCTTCGAATCTCGATCCAGCGACCGTCGCTGATCCCGAGGTCGGCCGTGACGCGAATCACCGTGTTCGGCGCCTTCGGATCGCGCCGGAAGAAGACGTGCTCGAGTCCGTCCTGCACGACCGCCGAGCGCGGGATCGCGAGCGCGACGTCCGCGGTCTCGTCCGTCACGACCTCGAGGAAAGCCGAGACGCCGTGCCGCACCCAGTCGGCCGTCTCGAGCGGCATTGCGAGCAGCGAGAGCGTCCGCTCGTCGGGGTGCGCCTCGAGCCCGACCGACAACGTCGCCGCGATGCCCGACTCGATCGCGTGGTCGAGCGTCTGCGGCGGAACGATGCGCGCCGTGGACACGCGCGCGAGGCGCGGCAGGTCGGCCTGCAGCGCGAGGGCGCGGAAGCGCACGTCGGTCGCGTCGACGGTCGAGAGGACGAGGCCGGGCGACTCGACGAACGCACCGTCGGTGACGGCCGCGATCTCGACGACGCCGTCGTCCATCGCGCGCACCTCCATCCACTCGAGCGCCAGGTACTTCGGCACGGGCGTGCCCGTGTCACCGGGCACGATCTCCTCGAGCTCGTGCTCCGGAATGCCCGCCATCGTCGACGCGCGGTGCAAGCCGTGGTGGCGCGCCCGCTCGGCGCTCGCGAGCCTCGACTCGGCCAGGCGCTGCACCGCCGCGAGCCGCGGCAAACTGGCCTCGAGCTCGACCACACGCGCGTCGAGCTCGGCGTCCTTGACCCCGACCTCGCCGAGCCCCGACGTGCGATCGCGGAGCGCCTCGAGCAGCGCGTTCGCTTCGGCGAGCGTCGCGTTGGCGACCTCGATCTCGGCGCGCGCCGTGTCGATCGCCTGCTCGCCGTCGAGGATCTCGTGCACGAGCTCCTGCCACGCGGACGACTGCAAGCGATACAGAACGTCGCCGGCTTCCACCGCGTCGTACTGATCGACGAGGAGCTCGACCGTTCCGGACAGCGCGAGGCGGTACTCGCGGCGGGCTCGCGGGCGCAGCTCGAACGCGCCCGGCACGCGCAGCGTCTGCGCGACGCGGCGCGCCTCCACCGGCGCGAACGTGATGCCGAGGTTCGCGCGCACGACGGCGGGAATCTCGATGCGGTTCGTCGCTGCGTCGCTCG
The DNA here is from genome assembly GCA_029259605.1 of Planctomycetota bacterium. Taxonomy (GTDB): domain Bacteria; phylum Planctomycetota; class UBA1135; order UBA1135; genus OFTM281. The sequence continues at coordinate 17,028 of JAJDEV010000130.1, forward strand.
GCGCCACGGCCGTCGGGGGCGGCGCCGGTTCCTCCGCGCCGCTGGAACACGACGCGCACCCGGCGAGCGTCACGAGCAGTGTGATCTGTCGCTTCTTCATCTAGCTTCCTCTTCCGTCTCGAACGTGGGTCCCGCCAAGTAGTCCAGCTCCGCGCGCACGAGCGCCGCGGCAACGCGCGTCTTCAGCCAATCGAGCTTCGCGGCATGCGCGCGCGTCAGGCTCTCGAGAACGACCAGGCTGTTGCCTTCGCCGAGCTCGAAGAGCGCGAGCGCGTCTTCGATCTGCGCCCCGATCAACGGGACGAGGTCGACCTCCAGCGCCGTCTGCTCCTCGTCGAGAAAACGCGCGCGCGCCTGCGCCGTGGCCCAACGGCTGACGAGCGCCTCGTAGTGCGATTCGTAGACCGCGCGTGCGATCTCGCGCTTCGAACGCGCGGCGGCGATCCCGCGGCGGTTCGCGTTCCACAGCGGAAGCGGAACGCCGGCGAGCAACCCGAAGCGCGACTGCCCGGCGTCGCTCTCGAAGAGCGGCCCGAGCTCGAGTTCGGGACCTTGCTCGGCGATCTCGAGCTCGAGCGCCGCCTCGGCCGCCGCGTACGCGTCGCTCAACCGCACGAGCGACGGATGCTCGGCGACGACCTCGCGTCCATCCACGTCGGCCGCAATCGGACGCGGCGATTCTTCGGCGAGCGAGACGTCGAACGCGACCGGGGCGTCGGGCGCCAGTCCGAGCACCGCCCGCAGGGCGAAGTCGGCCGCCGCGCGCTCGCCGCGCAAGCGCCGGTGTTCCCCCTCGAGCCGCGCGCGTTCGATGCGGAACAGCGCCGCCTCGGTGCGCTCGAGCTCCCCCGCCTCGGCCAGCCGGCGCGCACGCTCGGCCATCGGAGTGAGCGTGTCGATCAACTGCTGCGTCGCAGTGAGGCGCAGCTCGATCGCCGCGCGCTCGATCCACTTGCGACGCGCCGTGTGCAGCACCTCCCACTCCTTCGCGCGGACCGCCTGCTCGCTCGCGCGCACCTCGGCGCGCGCCACGCCGCGCTCGGCCGCGCGCCGACCGGACAGCGGCAACGAGAAGGCGATGCCCGTCGTCAGGACCCAGCGGTCGGGAACGCTCTCGGAGATGCGCAAGGCGTCGACCGAAAGCTTCGGATCCGCGAGGCGCCCGGCGACGACCTCCTCCGCAACGGCGCCGGCGTGCTCGAGGCGCGCGATGCGCAGGGACGCGTTGAAGACGAGCGCGAGGAGCCGCGTCTCCGCCCAGCTCAATCCGTCCGTCGCGTCGAACGCCCCGGGCGGCAACGCCTCGGCGCCCCCCGCGATGCGTTGCGCGAGGTCGTCGAACGATGCGGTGTCGAGCGCGCGCGCGCGCCAGGCGGCGTCGTGCGCGTCGAGATCGAGCCGCTGCGGCTCATAGGTTTGGCAGCTCGTCAGGATCGCGGTCGCGATCCCGGTCGCGATCCATCTCGCGACCCGTGCACTCGGGTTGTCGTCACTGTTCGGGACGGTTCTCACACCACGGTCCTCCGGCGTCTGATTCGAAACGTGCCCCGTCGCTCGGCGAACGACGGGAGCCACGACGTTCGCCGGGCACGTCGTGCACCGAACGAAGTCGACGAGAATCAGGCCGTGGCAGGCGGCGCGCGGGACCCGCAGGGGCCGCGCAGAGGCGGAGCGTAGGGCTCCTGCGCGCCGATCGCGGGGCGCGCGAGACGCGGGACGTCCACCGGACGCGCGCTCGGCACATCCGCGGCGACCAAGCCCGCGTTCGGGACGACGAAGCTCGGAAGCTCCGGCTCGTCGTGTTCGGAGTGATCGTCAGCGGAGTGCCGCTCGTGATCCTGCAACGCACGCTGCTCGGCCGAAGCGCCTCGCTCGTGCTCGTCGTGACTGTGCCTGTGCCCGTGCGGACGCTCGACGTGGAAGCTGAGCTCGCTCGCTTCCTCCGTGACGACGCAGTGCTCGTAGACGGCGAGGTGCAGCGGCACGAGGAACGTCTGGAACGCGAATGCGGCGCAGCACAACCACGCGAGGACTCGCCGCCCCGTTCGTGATTGCATCGTGCTCGCGTTCTTCATTCGGACCTGCCGCTCGGTCACCGAGCCTAGCCTGCGGCGCGCGGCTTCAACAAGGAATTGCCTGAGCGCAGGCCGTGACACACCACGGCTCCGGGGTTCCATCGGCACGCACGGCCCAGGAACCGTGGCGCAAGCGGGTCAATCTGGTCGTCAAAGCGCGCCGCCAACGCGCGGGCGGTTGGCCGCGTGCCCGTTAGACTCCGGCGCATGAAATCCCTCGCCCGATGCATCGCCTCGCTCCTCGGCCTCCTCCTCGTCGCCTCGCTCGCCGCTGGTCAAGACACCGGATGCTTCCGCGTCCGCTTCGACGAAGCGACGTTCACGTCCGACTTCAGCGGCGACGTCCTCGTCGCCTTCGCACACTCGGGCGAGCCGCGCGAAGCGATGCACGCCTGGTTCGGCGCGCCGCCCGTCATGCGCTTCACGGCACGCGACGTCGCGGGCGGCGACGCGCTCGAGCTGACGCATGCGGAAGCAGGGGCGACCTACCCGTTCGACTGGTCGACGGTCGAGACCGGCGCGTGGAGCGTGCAAGCCGTCGCGCGCCTCAGCCGCACCGGGCGTCGCGCAGGACTCGACGCGGGTGACGTGTTCAGCGACGTGCTCTCTGTCGACTATGCGCCCGGCGCGGATGGCGTCGTCGAGCTCGTGCTGAACCACGTCGTCAAGGCCGCGCCCTTCGAAGAGACGGATCGCGTGCGCCTGTTCGAGTTCGTCAGCCCGGCGCTCTCCGAGTTCCACGGCTTCGACTACACGATGCAGGCCGGCGTTCTACTTCCACGCACCTACGGCGACCGCGAGACGTACCCCGTTCTGTACAGCGTGACGGGCTTCGGCGGCACGCACGAGGACATCTACGGATGGCAGGGTCGCATCCCCGAGGGCAGCGCACTCGACGAGTGCATTATCGTCATCCCCGACGCGACCAACCGCTACGGACACTCGGTGTTCTGCGACTCCGCGAGCATCGGACCGTGGGGCGAGGCGCTCGTGCGCGAACTCATCCCCGCGCTCGAGGACGAGTACGGCGGCGTGGGTGCGGAGCAGCGCTACGTCACCGGCGTGAGCTCGGGCGGCTGGTCGTCGTTGTGGTTGCAGGTCGCGTACCCGAACGACTTCGCCGGTTGCTGGAGCCACGTCCCGGACCCGATCGATTTCCACGACGTCCAGCAGATCAATCTCTACGAGCCGAACGCCGACGGTACGCCGCGCAACATGTACGTCGACGAGAACGGCGAACCGCGCCCCGTCGCTCGGCGGAACGGCGAAGTCCTCCTGACCTACGAGGAGTTCACCCGTCGCGAGCACGTGCTCAACCCCGGCGGACAGATCCGCTCGTTCGAAGCGACCTTCAGCCCGCCGAACGACGACGGAACACCCCGGCGCGTGTTCGACATCGAGACCGGCGAGATCGATCACGACGCGGCGCAGGCATGGCGCAAGTACGACATCTCGAACCTCCTGCTGACGCGCTGGGACGAGCTGCGCGAGCCGCTCGCGGGCAAGGTGCACGTCTACGCCGGCGAGGTGGACACGTTCTACCTCGAGGGCGCGGTCGAGCGCTTCATCGTCAAGGCGCGCGAAACGGGGATCCTCGACGAGATGGTCGTCGAGGTGATCCCCGGCATGACGCACTCGCTCCACCAGCCCGGGCACGAGGCGATGGCGCGGACCATCGCCGAGCGCCAAGCGCAGCTCGGCGGCGACGCTCCGCAGTAGCGATCGACGGCTGGCGCGTCAGTCGCCGAGCGCATCGCGTGCCGCGGCCACGCCCTCGTCCCCTGGCGCGAGCAGCTCGGCGGCTTCGAGCACGGCGCGCCGGAACGGGATCCGCCGCGGGGTCGTGTACCAGCCGCTGATGGTCACCATCGAGCGCGCCATCGTCGGCCGGATCGTGCGGTACGCACGGGCGAGCTCGCGCGCGCGCTCGCTGTCGCCGGCGAACACGGACTCCATCATCAGACCGAAAGAGACGTTCGGGCCGAAGATCGGCGCGTCGGGATGCGCGGCGAAGAGCGCGAGCATCCGGTCCGCGGCTTCGCTCGGATCGAGCGCGTTCAAATAGCCGCGCAGCTGCCGAGGTGTCGGCGGAATTCCCGGCTGCGGCGCGTAGACCGGCGGTACGGAGACGCCGCGTGGAACGTGCACGAGGTTCGGATCCGGTCCGCCGAGCGGAGTCGAGCTCCACCGCTCTCGCACGCCTTCGAAGGCCGCCGCGTCGTCGGCGAGGGCGCTCGTGAAGAAGGCGCGGATCGCGCGGCACAGCTCGTCGTATTCGTAGCGCGCGACGCGCGCGTCCTCGTCGGATCCGGTCGACTCGAGCAGGAGCACGCCCTGGCTGATGAAGTCGTTGTGCCCGAGCGCGTCGAGCGTGAGGTAGTCGCGCTCGGCGTGGACGAGGCCGTCCATCAGGACGAAGCTCGCCTCGGCGTTGGCCGTCACGAGCATCGGCGTCGACATCGCATCGATGCGCTCGAGCGCGCGCGTCGGAAACTCCCAGCGCGGGTCGGACAGGCCGTGCGCATCCTGGGTCGTATCGAGCAGGACGATCGCATCGACGACGGACGCGGGCTCGGCCCGATAGCGCACGGTCGTGTGCGCTCCGCCCGAATGCCCCGCCATCCCGACGCGCATCGCATCCGCCGTTGGCACGCGGCTCGCCACCGAACGCACGAGCACGTCGAGGTCGCGCAGGGAACCCTCGAATGCGTCGATGTTGAACGAGGACCCGTCCCCCTTCGGAAAGGCGCTGCCCGCGACGACGAACCCGTGGCTCGCGAGGAACTCGCACAGCACCGAGTTGTCCTCGAACGACGAGCCGTAGCCCGAGTGGTACAGGACGAGCGGAAACGTTCCCGCGGCCGGCGGCGCATCGCGAACGCAGGCGGTGGCTGTCGCGAGCAACGCGTCGAAGCGCGCACGGCCGCCGGCGTCTTGCGAGTCCGGCACCCAACCGACCGTGTACTCCGCGGCAACGTCTCTCGCGTACGACGCGAGCGCCGACGAATAGGCGCCGACGCCACGCTCGTCGGATTCGATCTCGAAGTACTCGGCGTACTCCATCGCCTCCGCGTCATCCGCGCGTGTCGCGGGGAACCACACGTTGACGAGCACCGGGCGCGCCGCGGGGCCGTACTTCCCGCCGCCATCGAGCGTCATCGCGTAGCGTCGCGCGTCGTCGAACGCCCACCACGACCGATATCCGACCGCGTGCGCGCCGGGCTCGAGCGAGCCCCAGAGCCGCGGACCGACGTTCGCTTCCTGCGCGGCGCTCGGTGTCGGTGCGAGGAGAGCGACGAGCACGAGAACACGCATCGGATTCGCGAGCTGCATCGCATCCACGCTACGGGCGACCGCGACGGACGGTCAAGGAGACGCGGCGCGACGCGTGCGTTTCGGCGGCGCGTGGATCCACGGGAGCGACGTGCGCGGCTGGTCGATCGGGCTCTCGCTCGCGCCGTAGACGCTTTCGGGAATCCCGGTATCGCGATCGCCCGCGTTCGCGGATGATGCAGCGACGCGCCCCTCCCCCGAGAACGCCATGAAACACTGCCTCCGCCTGCTCCTCCCCGCGCTCCTCGCCCTGGGACTCGCGACGAGCGCGTCCGCACAAACGACGGTCGATCTGAACTGGAGTTTGTTCCTGACGAACAACGACGCGACGATCCAGCCCGGCGACACCGTGCGCTGGACGTGGACCGACAGCACGCCGCACGACGTGTTCTCGTCCGATGGAGGCTTCACGAGCAGCGCGATCTTCACCGGCATCGGCACGATGTACAGCGTGACGTTCCCCACGGCGGGCTCGTACCCCTACCACTGCACCGTGCACGGCGTGGGCAACATGAACGGGACGATCACGGTGGTCGCGGCCGCGCCCGTCCCCGCGCTGAGCTCACCGCTCGGCATGGGCATCACGATCGCCATCGCGGGCGCGCTCGTCCTCGTGCTCAGGCGACGCTCGGTCGCCATCGGCACCCGCTGAGAGTCGACATGCTGGTACGCCGGCCTGTCGGCGTAGGATGTCGGTCGCCCATGGACTTCTCCGCCGGCTATCTCCTCACGTCGCTCGTCGTCAGCAGCATCGGCTTGGGCGTGTTCATCTACGGGAAGAAGCAGGTGCGCATGCCGCAGCTGGTCATCGGCCTCACGCTCATGCTCTTCCCCTACGTCGTCACGGAACCGGTGACGATGGGGAGCGTGGCCGCGGTGCTGCTCCTGACCCTGCTCTTCGTCGTGCGCTTCCTCGGTTGGTAGCCGAGCGAACCGTCGAGCGGATTAATAATCGCGCGCTCAATCCGGCGCACGGCCTACCCCGATACCGAGGGGATGATTCAAGCGACTCGACACACGCTGCGCACCGCCGCCACGGTCGTCCTGCTCACGGCGGGATGCGCGGCGCCAACACCCGACCGACAGTCCGCGCTCGTCGTCGAGCGTCCCACCGATGCAGCATCCGCGGTCGAATGGTATCGGCGAGCCGCGGAGCGAGGTGATGCCGCCGCGCAGACGGAGCTCGGCCGAATGCACTATCTCGGGGACGGGTTGCCGCGCTCGAACGCCGACGCGGCGCGGTGGTTCCGAGTCGCCGCCGACCAAGGGCTGGCCGCCGCGGAGAGCAACCTCGGTTTGATGCTCCTGCTCGGTGACGCGCATCCGCGCACCGGCGAGGAGGCGGTCGCGTTCCTCGAACGCGCTGCGTCGCAGGGACACGCCGCGGCCCAGCGTACGCTCGGCACCGTCTACCTCGAGGGCATCGGCGTCGAGCCGAGCCCCGTCGATGCGGAGCGATACTTCCGGCGCGCGGCCGAGCAAGGGCACGTCATCGCGCAACGCTCGCTCGGCATCCTGCTGCGCGGTGGACTCGGCGTCGAAGCGGATTCCGCGGCGGCGCTCGACTGGCTCGCGCGCGCCGCGCATCGTCAGGACCCGACCGCGCAGTTCACGCTCGGGTGGATGCACCTCGAGGGCGAAGGCGTCGAGCCGAACGCCCGCACGGCGGCGGAGTGGTTCGAGCGCGCCGCCGACCAGGGCTTTGCCGCGGCTGCTGCGCAGCTCGGAACGATGCGCCTGCGCGGCGAAGGTGTCGAGCGCGACGACGAACGTGCCGCTGCGCTGCTCACGCTCGCCGCCGAGCGAGACTTCGTGCTCGCGCAATTCAATCTCGGCCTCCTGTACGCCAAGGGTCGCGGCGTCGAGCGCGATCTCGAGCGCGCGTCGCAGTGGATGTCGCGCGCTGCGGAACACGGTCTGGTCGCCGCGCAGGAGAAGCTCGCGTCGATGTACGAGCACGGGCGTGGCGTCGAGCGGGCCCCGGTTGCGGCGTACAAGTGGTACAGCATCGCAGCGCACGCGATCGAAGATGCGACGCGTGCCGACTGCGCGAATCAGCTGCGCGTCGCGCGCCAGCTGACGCCGAACGAGATCGTACGCGCAGCGGCGCTCGCCACGCACTGGACGCCAACCACGCCCACGCACCGATCGAGTCTCGATTAGCGCGACTGCGCGAGTCGCTCGACCTGCTCGAGATACGACTGTACGTCCTCGCGGTATTCGAGCTCCTGCACGCGTCGTAACAGAGCGACCGCCTCCGGAAAGCGCGCCTCGTCGACAAGCAGCTGGGCGTGCGCGAGCTTGGCCTTCGCCTCGAACGCCTCAAGCTGCGCCGCGCGCTCGTAGTAGAAGATCCCCTTTTCGGCCTCGCCCATGCTGGCGTGAATGCGACCGAGGTTGAGGATCGCCTCGCCATCGAGCGGATCCATCTCGATGATCTGTGCGAGCACGCGCGCGCTCTCGGCGTCCTCGCCACGCGCCGCGGTCAGCCGTGCTTCGAGCCGCAGCAGGTCCTTGCGCGTCGGCTCGTCGAGCGCGTCGCCGACCGCCGCGTTGATGCCCGCGACGAGGCGGCTCGCTTCGTCCGTACGCCCGCCCGCGACGAGCGCGCGTCCTGCCCGCACGGCCCGCCCGACCGCATTGCCGCTCCCGGGCCCGTTGCCTGCATCGAGCGCGCGGAGGTACGCGTCGACGCCGAGGTCGAACAGGCCGTCGTTCACGTAGATGTCGCCGAGCGTGTCGAGGCTCGCGGGTGTCGTGCCGCCGAGCCTCTCCACGATCTCGAAGTTGTGCGCGGCGCGCAACGTCTCGCCGCTTCCCAGAAAGGCGTTCGCCTGCATCATCCAGAGCTCCGAACGGTCCGGAAAGCGCGCGATCAACGTGTCGAACAGCGCCGCCGCCGCGGGGAAGCGCTTCTGCTCGAGCAAGCTCAACGCGAGCCCCTTCTGCCAGTCGATCGTGTCGGGGTCGAGCAGGTTGGCCATGCGATACGCCGACTCGGCCGCCAGGTGATTCCCCGTGTTCGCGTGCGCGTAGCCGAGCAAACCGAACGTCATCGCGTCGGTACCGCCGAGCTCGAGCACGCGCGTCAACGCCCCGCGTGCGCCCACGTGGTCTCCCTTCCGCGAGCACACGAAGCCGAGGTTCCTCCAAGCACGCCGAAACTTGGGGAACTTGTCGACCGCCACGCGATAGCGGTCTGCGGCTTCGTCGAGGCGCTCGGTCTGGAAGTAGATGTTCGCGAGCGTGACGTCGAACATCGCGCTCGACTTCCGCCCGATCTGCTTCTTCAATGCCGCGATCGCCGCGTCGGTGTCCTCCGCCGAGATGAGCTCGAAGATCTCAGTCAGCGCCTCTCGCGCGTCCGCTGTAACGGGCGGCTCGACCTCGGACTCGGCCAGGTAGCTCTCCTCGAAACGCCGCTTGAAATTCGAGTCTTCGAAGAGACTGCGCGCCGGACCGTCGACGTGCGGCGCGACGACGTCGACACGCTCGTCCCGCTCCGGAGCGGGACGCGGGTCGACCACGTTCGCGGTCGACGAGCAGGCAGCGGCGGCGAAGGCCAGGGGAGCGAAGAGGAGGCGCGATCGGTTCATGACGTTCAGGGGGCGGGAAAGGTGATCGGGATACGGCTCGGCGAGCTGACCGCTCGACCGCCGCGCGTCTTCGGTTCGAACTTCCACTTCTTGATGGCGGCGATCGCGGCGCGCTCGAACACGGGGTCGGTCGAACTCTCGACCTTGGGCTCGCGCACGCGTCCCTCCTCATCGACGAGGAAGATGAGCACGACCCTGCCGGGTGACTTCTTCCGCATCGCGGCGGAGATGACCGGCGCGACCTGGTAGATCGGCCGCGCGCGTTGGTCGAAGTCGACGAACTGCTCCTCCATGCCGACGGCGCCCTGCGGGACGAGTGAACCGATGTCGAGCGCGAAGTCACCGCCGAACCAACCGCCGCCCGCGCCCGGGTCGAGGGCGAGTTCGAGCTGCGACAGGTCGAGCGGGTCGACGCTCTGCTCGAGCTCGGGCGGCTCGTCTTCCGCCTCGGGTTCGTCGGGTTCCTCCTCTGGCGGCGGCGGAGGAGGAGGCGGAAGGACCCCCGCGTCGATCTCGCGCACGACGAGCCCGGGCTCGCGCTCGCTCTGGATCGCCTGCATCAGCGGTAGAACGAGGAAGAGCACGACGGTGAGCCCGAGCGCGCCCGCGCCGATCCAGAAGCCGCTCCATGCGCGCTGGCCGAGGGAGACGTTCGTCCGCATCATCATCGCCTCAACCGTTCCCCGCTCGCGTGGCGACGCTGACCTTGCGCGCACCGGCGAGCTTCGCCTCGTCGATGATGCGCACGAGCAAGCCGGACTGCGACACGCGGTCGGCCTGGATGATGACGGGAATCTCTGCGTCCTTCTGGAGCTGGCGCGAGACGAGCGAACGGACCCCCGCGACGCCGACCTCACGGCCACCGAAAACGACCTCGCCCTTCTCGGTCAGCGCGATCAAGATGCTCGTCTTCTCGAGTTGTGACGCCGACGTCGCCTGCGGTCGATCGACCTCGACGCCGGTCTCCTCGACGAAGACAGTCGTCACGATGAAGAAGATGAGGAGGATGAAGACGCAGTCGATGAGCGGCGACATGTCGATGCCCGTCTCGCCTTCGTCTTCGTTCGTGCTGTCGCTGAATCTTCCCATGGGTTGCTCCTAGCGCGTCCTCATGCGCCGGCGACTTCGCCCGCGTCCTGTTCGACGTTGATCGACCGCTCGAGCTCCCGCACCGTGTGTTGGCGACCGAGCCGGTCCTGGAGAATGGATGCGACGCTCCGTCGCGCGGCGCGCCTCGACGCCTTGCGCACTTCGTCCGCCGATTCGCGGTAGAGCGTTTGGGTGCACACCGTCTCGATGTGCGCGAGGAAGGCTTTGTAGCTCTGGTAGCGCCGCGCGAGCTGCGCCTGGAGGAACAGCCCGGGCAACGCGATGACGAGTCCGGTCTCGGTCGTGATGAGCGCCTCGGAGATGCCTTTGGCGACGAGCGCCATCGTCTTGTCGCCTCCCGAGCCGTCGGCGAGCGCGCCGAACGTGGTCAGCATGCCGGTCACGGTGCCGAGCAGTCCGACCAGCGGCGCCGCGCTAACGCAGATCTTCATCACACGCAGGTCGCGCTCGAACGGCGCCGTTTCCGTCGCCTTCAACTGCTTGAAGAAGAACGCCGTGTCGTCGAGCGAACGGCCGCCGGTCACGAAGTCGAGCAGCTCGCCGACTCGACCGCGGCGCTCCGCGGGATGCTCGATCCAGCGGCGCCAGGTCTTCTCTGGCACCCGAAACTGCTTCGACCGCAGTTGGAGGTAGATCCGCATTCCGACCGCGAACAGGACGACCGCGATCACCGCGATCGCAATCATCGCCCAGCCTCCGGCTAACCAGATCTCGAGCGCGTCGCGCCCGACTCCTAGCAGCGATCTGCGGAAGCTCATGATCCGGCCGAAGTCGCAGCTTGGCTCGCACCGCCTTGCGAGCGCTCGTCGACGAGCGGGCCGAGCAGGTCGGAGAGGATCTCGCTCACCTGCGCGCGAACGAGCTCGGGGTCGGGCGCCGAGTGGCTCGCTTGCACGCTGTCGCGCGGCGCGGCGCGATACGGACGGAGCGCGGGTGCCTTGCTGATGCGGTTGACGAACGCGATGGCGTGCGCCTCCATCTCACCGACCAACGCGCGGGCCTTGCGCGACAGGAAGGCGTGGAGCAGGAGCGACGGGATCGCGACGATCAGGCCGAACTTGGTCGTGATCAGGGCCTCCGAGATTCCGCCGGAGAGCGACTTCACGTCGCCGGAGCCGAACACGGTGATCAGCTTGAACGTGTTGATGATGCCCGTGACCGTGCCGAGCAAGCCGAGCAGCGGCGCCGATGCGGCGCAGATCGCGACGAACGGAAGGAAGCGTTGCAGGCGCAGGCGCGTCTTCAGCACGATCTCGTACATCACCTCCTCGATCAGGTCGCGCGGGTCGCGCATGTGATGCACGCCGGCGCGCAGCATCTGCCCGGCGGGCCCCTTGAGCCCATTCGAGCGCTCGCGCGCGCTCTCCACATCCGCGACATCGATCGACTCGAGAAGCCGCGCCACCTCTTTCTTCGACGGACGCCGCATGAACGTAAGCGAAATCCACTTGCCGACCGCGACGAGCAACGCGGCCACGGCCATCGCGAAGATCGGGATCATGACGACCCCGCCCTTCTGGACGTGCTCGATGAAACTCTCGTGCGTCGCCTCGATCTTGTGCGCGTTGCCGAGCGTCGGATCGATCGGAAAGTACCCCTCGCCGTCGCTCGCCAGCGCCTTGGCAGCCGCGCCGTCCTCGACTTCGCCGAACGGGACGATCGACGGTTCATTCGAGAGGAGCGGCTGCTCGGCGATGCCCACGTGCTCGCCGTCCTCAGAGAGGAACAACGCCATCGGACCGACGAGAACGAAGGCGCCGGACTGCACGAGACCGTCCGAGTCCACGGCCGTTCCCTTGAACGACGCCCCGCCGAGCGCCTCCTCCAGCCGCGAGATCGAAACGGACAGGATCTCGGCCTGGCGCGCGAAGATCTCCTCGTCGTTGAGGTCCGTGTTCTCCGGCGCGAGGCGCGCGCGCTCGAGCGCAACTTCGTACCGGTCGAACTCCGCGACGTGCAGGCGCGCCTCGAAGTTGCGGGTGTAGTCGGCGAGCAGATTCGACAGGTAGTCGGTCTCCGCCCGCCGCTGCTCGATGTCGGAGCGCAGGTTGTTGAGCTCGAGCAGCCGGTCGTCCAGGTCGCGCGACGTCGACTGGAACTCGCCGCGCAGCTGAAGCCACTCGTCCTCGAGGTGGCTGAGCTCCATCGCGAGCGGCACCTTCTGCTCGACCATCACCGCGCGCAGCTCGTTGAGTTCCGCGATGCTCTGCGCGAGGTCCGCTTGAAGCGAATCCGCTACGGCGTCGAAGTCAGGTTCAGCGCCCGGCGCTTCCTGTGCACCCGTGATCGCCGCCGCGAGGACGAGCGCGACGAGGGTGAGGTTGATCCGTTTCTTCATCTTCATGTTCGGGATAGCACTCGACCGGTCAGTCGATCCGAACGGGCAGGCGCACGAAGGCGGCCGGCTGCTCGTTGTTGTAGATGGCGATGGCGCGCGCGATGTCGGCCGCGCATTCGTCCGCGGGGCGCCACTCCCACTTGTTCTCGCCGACGGATCCAATGCCTGCGGCCGAACCGTTGGCGGTGACGTAGTACGCCTGTCCGACGCCGAGGTAGATCGCGCCGACCTCCACGGACCTGCCATCGGCGAGCATCTTCACCTCGTTCGTCGTCACGATCTCGCGGTTGAACTTCGCCGCCTCGTTCAGGATCCCGACGACGTTCATGAAGCGCTCGCTCAGCGAGAGCTTCGAGTCCGATGAGTCCTGCGGTAGCCGCTGCCGCAGCACTTGCAGGCGATCAAGCAACGGGTCGGGAAGCCGTGGAAGTAGCGACTTGACGCGCTCCTCGTGAATCTGAACCGTCGCGCGCAGCGACCACGCCGCCGTCTTCAAGCGTTCGCTCTCGACGCTCAGCGACGCGCGCGACTCGTCCGTGTCGGAGATGCTGTCACGCGCGTCGTCGATCCGCGTGCGCAGGGCTTCGAGCTCGCGGCGCACGACGGCGATGCGATCCTCCAACATCGACTTGCCGAGCGCCCAGTCAGCCTTCTCCTTCGAGATCAATCGCTGCGTCTCGACCCAACGGTCGAGCGTCGAGTGCGCGGCCTCGATGCGCGGCTGTCCGTCGCCTTCTTCCTGTGCGGCGACCGAGAATCCCAGCAACGTGAGCGCGAGCGCGACCGCCGCGCAGCGCTGACCGAAGTGTGTGGTTTGCATGGTTCGTAATTGGGTCGCGATCAGAGCGTGAAGCTCAGGCTGATCGAGTAGTCGATGCCCTTCGTGTACGACGTGTGGAGCACGTCCGTCCCCGTGTACTTGGAGCGATAGACCTCTTCGATCTCGGGATCCGTGAGGTTCTTGGCCTGGAACTTGAGCTTCAGGTGGTCGCCGAGCTTCTGCGTCACGCCCAGGTTGAGCGTGTCGAACTCGGTCGCGTAGATGCTCGGGACGAAATTGCCGTCGGACACACCGGCTCCGGCGACGAGCGTGTCCCCGCGCACCGTGTAGAACAGCCCGAACTGCGTGCCCGTCCGCTCTACGTCGTACGTCAGGTAGAGGTTGTAAAGGTGCTCCGGCGCGTTCGTCGCGTCGCGCTCCGAGATCGGCGCCAGCACGCCGGGAGCGTCGAACGAGGAGGACTCGGCGTCGGTGAGCCGGACGACCGATTCGATGAACGTCGCGTTGGCGCCGACCGCGAGCCCCTCGGCAGCATCGACCCACTCGCTGACGTCCTGCCGCGCCTCGAACTCCCAGCCGGTCAGCTCGCCCTCCGGATAGTTCTCGGCGGTCGTGAACGACAACGTCGCGAAGCGCTGCACGAACTCGATCGGGTCGGTGATCTTCTTGCGGAACCACGATACCGAGAGCAGCCCGCCTGGGTTCGGTCGGTAGTCGACGCGCAGGTCGAGGTTCTCGAGCTGGCTCATCTCGAGGTCCGGGTTGCCGATGAAGATCGGGCCGCCGAGGAACTCCTGCTGGATGATCGGTGTCAGTTCCTTGAACGTCTGCCGTGCGACGGTCTCGCTGTACGCGGCGCGGAAGGTGATCTCGTCCGTCGCCTCGGCGATCAAACCGATCGACGGCAGCACGTCGTCGCGCGAGTAGTCGACGTCCGCCGCACCGGGCGCGAGCGCCGTCGGAATGTTGCTCCCCGGCGGGTACCAGAGCGCGTTCGCCTCGCCGACGTTCTCGATGCCGATGTCCGTGCTCTCGAAGCGCGCTCCGGCAACGAGGTTCACGCGCGACGTCAGTGGGAAGTCGATCATGGCGTACCACGCCGCGATCTCCTGGGTGCCCGTGTAGTCGACGTCGATGCTCGACGCCTGAATCGCGTGGTCGGGCTCGTCAGGAAAGACGGCGCTCCACGGATCGTCGAAGTCGCCCACGTAGCTCGTGTTGTCCGCGAAGTTGTCGTACGTGTCCTGGTCGAACTCGCGCTCGACGCTGTCGTGGAAGAGCCCCGTCTTCACGAAGCCGTCGTTGCCTCCCGGCGTCGCGAACGGCAGGTCGACGTCGATGGCGTACTGCGTGCTCTCCTCGGAGATCTCCTTGAACACGCGTTGGAAGTTGCCGAGCGTGAAGTTCGCTCCGGGCTTGTACGGATACCAGGTCGCCGGGCCGACCGTGTCCGAGGTGAACGGCGGCGAGCCTGGAACGAACGACGGCGGTACCCACAGCGCGCCGAACTGGCGCTTGTCGGGTTGGAGCTGCTTCGCCGAGCTGCGCGAGACGATCCAATCGACGCCCGGATCCGAGAAGTCGAGGCCGGCGAGCGACCAGTCGCCGAGCGGCAACGGGTGGCTGCCGTCGAGCTGCAGCGACCCCACCGTGCGCTCGCTGTACTCGAGCGAATCGGTGCGCAAGTACGGCGCGGCGTCCGTGTCGCCCTGCTTGTTGCCCGACGCCATCGGATCGTCGGGCGAGTAGCCGGGGAAAAAGTACGCCTTGCCGCGCGTGTCGATCGCGAGCGTCGCCGAGTCTTCGGTCGAGCGCGTGTGCAGGTAGCGCAGTCCAAACTCGTGCTCGTCGATCTCGAGGCCGAGCGCGACGAGCCCGCCCCACTGGACCGACTGCGACGCCTTCGTGATGTCGAAGAGCGCGGTCTTGAAGTCGCCGCCTGCGCCCGGCGGGTTGGCCGCCGGCTGCGGGACGCCCTGAACGGTCTCGGGTGTGAGTCCGGCGCCGGGCGAATCGACCCAGTACGAGTCGTTGCGTCCGTTGTCGTAGTACGCGCTGTCGCGCTCGTAGAACAGGCTCGCGAAGGCGCCGACGCGAACGCCGTCCGAGAACTCGCGCACGCCGCCGAACGCCGCGTTCCACTTGGAGTCGATTGGCGCATCGACGCTCGACACGCCGGCCGCGCCCTGCCACGGCATCCCCGGCGTCTGCGCATCGCGCCCGCCGTCGTCGCGACCGAGGACGTCGACGCCACCACCTTCGTAGCTGAGGAAGTCGTCGCGACCGCCGGCCTGCGAGTTGTAGCCGAGCTGCGCGGAGAAGCTGAAGATCGACTCGTCGGGAATGCCTTTGAGCCCGACGTTGACCGCGCCGCCCGACGCGTCGCCCTGCTGGTCCGGCGTGAACGTCTTCTGCACCTGAACGCTCTCGATGATCGCGGACGGGAATTGATCGAGTTCGACGGCGCGCGTGTCCTCGTCCGCCGACGGCAAGCGCACGCCGTTCAGCTGCGAGCTGACATAGCGGTCGGGCAGACCGCGCACGACCGCGAATTTGCCGTCCTGCACGGTGGCCCCTGCGACGAGTCGCAGCGCGCCGGCGGCATCACTCGCGCCCGCCTTGCTCATCAGGTCAGCGCTGATCGAGTCCATGAGGGACGCGCTCTCGAAGCGCAGTTCGAGCAGCCCCGCCTCCGACCCGGAGCCGAGGCGTAGAACGTCCTGCACGACGTACTCGTCGAGGTCCTGGAACTCCGCTGAGAGTCGGACGATGCCGACGTCCGACAAACGCCCCGGCGTCACAACGACCGACGCGCGGACCTCGCGGACGTATCCGGTGCGCGAGAACACGAGCGTGTACGTTCCCGGCGCGACGAGCTCGATCAGGAAGTTGCCCTGGTCCGCGCTCTCCGCCGACTGGTTCGTCTCGAGGATCGTGACGCGCACCGTCGGTAGCGGAACCTCGAAGTCGCGGTCGTAGACCACGCCGCGGATCGAACCATCCGTTCCCTGCGCGCTCGTGACGCCCGCGAGCAGCGCGAAGCCGCTCGCGACGGCGCACCAGCTGACAAGGCGCGCAACCGGCCGCAGCCGCGGGGTGCGAACTATGCGAGTGCACGGCGAGCCGGCGTGAGCCCGAGGCGCGTTCCGATCCTTTCGCATGGTCTGTCATTCATGGCGTTGTGTTTCCGCGTGTCGGTGGATGATCGGACTGCGAAGAAGTTCGAGGACCCGATCAGAGTCGGATCTGCATCGCGTGCGGGACATCGGCCGACTCTATGAGCACCGCTTAAGGAACCGGTGAACGCGTCGTTGGGATGGAGTCAAGCGCGCGACGCGCTCGACACACGCGCTACCAGGGGGCGTCGAGCGTGGCGACGATGCGCTCGATCTGGCCGAACAGTCCCGCGTCCGGTTCCACGCCGTGCCTGGCCATCGAGCAGCAGAGCGCGACGAGGTCATCGATGCGCGGACGCGAGTTCGGATTGAGCGTCGCCTCACCGAACGCGCGCGCGTAGATCGCGTGCGCGGTCGCGCTCTTGCCGAGCGCTTGATACGCCTCGGCGCACGCCTGGAGCGCCTCCGCACGGAACACGTCGACGATCGTCGAGCGGCGATCCTCGAAGAGCGCCAGCGCGCGCGTCGCGTGCGAGCGAGCCTCCGACTCACCGCCTGCCCGCTGCCAAGAAGCCGCGAGGCGCGCCAGCCACGCCACGTTCTCTGCCGGGACCCACCTCGCCTCGTCGACGGTCTTCTCACCTTCGACGGCGAGCGCGCGCGCGGCGTCGAGGTCGCCGTGCGCCGATGCGGCGTCTGCCATGCGCAAGATCGTGTCGATCCGGAACGCGAGCGGGATCTTCTTCCACTCGGCCCGCAGCGTCGCCTCGATTCGCGTGCGACGCTCCGCATCCGGATAGAAGCGTTCGTAGAGCTCGAGGCAAGCGACAACGGCGTTCTGCACATGATCGAACGACTGCGCGCGAATGATGTCGTCCAGCGACGCGAGCTGCGCATCGAAGCGTTCCTCATCGATGAGCGACGCGCGCACGATGTCGACCTTGCCGCGCTCGGACGCGGCGACGCTCGCCTCGAGCGCCGCGGCGTCTTCGAGCTCGCCCATCAGCGCGCGCGCCTGGGCGACCTTCACGAGGATGCGGTCGCGCCGCCAATCCTGCGCCGTCGCGTCGGGGTCCATCGCGACGCTATTCGCTTCGTCGAGGAACACGCCGAGCCCCTCTGTGCGTCCGGCACGCGCCGAATAGGACGCGTAATCGGCCAGTGCGGTTCCTCGGCGCCAGTTCGCGATACGCGGGATGTAGTCGAGCGCGCGCTGCGGGAGATCGACTTCGAGGCACGCGGTCACGACCGCCTCCTGTGCGCGCGACCGGTTCTTCAGGTGCGGCTCGACAGGCAATCGCGATGCGGCGGTGAACGCGAGGTCCAGGAGCCGCGACTTGTATGCGGGCGCCTTCGCGTCTCCGGTCTGGGAGCGTGTGCGCGACACGAACCCGTCGGTCGCGCCCGACAGCGCGGGCATCGCGGCGAGCGCCGCGACGAGCAACGAACGAGTGAGCAGTTTCGAATCGGGTTTCATCGGCTGATTGGTGGCGCGGGAGCGTCAAAGGGGTCATCGATGGCGGGATGCTAGGTGTCGATTGTCAGCCGCTCACAAAGAGCGCATGAAGCGTCCGCCCGTGCGCGCATTTGCGCGCGCGGGCGGAAAACGAGTGAGGGGAACACCCATGACAGGCGCCCCCCTCTTCGATGACCCGGCTCGATGCCTCGAGCCGAATGCCGCGCTTCCTACTCGGTGCCGACCAGGAGGTCCTGGGCGTTCGTCGCGCGCCACGGCTTCGGGCCAAAGAGGTGCGCCGCCTGCGAGTAGAGCGTGAAGCCGACGAGCGAGGACTCGCACGGCACCGGAAGCGTGATCGACGCCATCGGACCCGGAAGCGGCCCGATCGTCGCGATCGGCGGACCCGTGACCAGGCGCCAGTCACCGTTCTTCGGGATCATCGCCATGTCCGGCGCGAGGTAGAAGAACAGGTACGCACTCGTGTGGCCCGTGCCGGAAAGGTCGACCGTCGCGGTCCAGCTCCCACCGATGACGAGCGGGTCAGCTACGTAGCTGTCGGGGTTCGGCGCGGGATTGCGGTTCACGACCGTGCCCACCGTGCTACCGGTAAGGCCGAAGGCGTGAGCCGCCGTCCAGCCCAGGAGCCAGTTGTTGGCGACATCGTCACACGGACCGAAGGCGCCGCGGTAGTTGACCGCGCAGAAGAACCCGTCGTTCGGTGCCGTCTCGAGGGCCGTCACCGCGTCGTTCGTGGCGCGCGGGTCGAGGTACGTGACCGGAAGCATCGTTTTACCGCCCTTGCTGACGGCGCCACCGCGCGTGAGCGCGACGACCGGCGCATCGGCGGGATCCGAGCCCGGTGTGATGACGTTCTTGTTGCCGACGTCGAAGACGCCGCGCGCGGTCGCTTCCGTGTATGCCGAGCCGTTCAGGTTGCGGAAGAACACACTGTCGCGGATCTCGGCCAGCATGCCCGACGCCTGCGAGGCGTAGATCGTGCCGGGGCTCGAGCACGCGTTCACCGTGGACGTCGCCGTGTAGGCCGTCGTCCAGGTGTCCGCCCACGATAGCGTTCCGTTGTGTCCGTAGCCATTGGCGCCGTCGCCGTCGACGTTGTCGAAGCGAACGACCGCCTCACCGCAGTCCATGAACACGCTCGAGTGGTACTGGATGCGAGCGTTGTCGCGCCAGGCCGTCGCACCGTCGCCGTCCACCGGCTGGCCGATGAACGTGCAGTTCCAGAGCGACGCTGTTGTGACCGGCTGCCAGTCCGAATCCTCGGCACCGTCCGTCTCGAAGCCGTTGTCCCCAACGCCCGACCCTTGGCTCGCGTCCAGGCTGTAGCCCTGGACGATCAGGATGAACTGGCCCTTGCCGCGCCAGCCCTGGTCGATGTCGAAGCTGTCGTCGCCGACGTTCCAAACGCTGACGTACTTGTAGTTGACGGTACCGCCCCACGTCTCCACGCCGTCGTCGACGTTGTTCATGATCTCGACGTGACTGACATCCGTGTCGCGGCCGACGCCGCCCATGGAGAGGCCGTTCAGCTCGTTGTTGAGCCCGACGACCTTGCCGCCGTAGCGAAGCGACAGGTAGTGGATCGTGCCGCTGTCGTCGTCGTCGTCGCCGCCACCGTAGAGCACCTTCGTGTCGCCGGGAAAACCGGCGACGAGGCCTTCCATCGCCGCCTGGTTCGACGCATCGCAGCTCGCGACGTTGCCGACCGTGGCGTTCTCGGAGATGTAGCCGGCGCCCATGATGGTCAGGTTGCCCCATTCGTTCGCGGCTTCGCGCCACGTCCCGGTAGTGGGGTCGCCGCCGGTCCACGTGGCGACGTCGGCCTTCGAGGTCATGATCACCGGGTCGGTCGCAGTGCCGAGGATCATGATCTGCGCGCCCTTCGTGACCGCGAGACTGCCGCCAACGTTGGTCGTGCTCGCGATGAGCGTGCCGGCCTCGATCGTGAGCGTCGCGCCGGGCAGGACGTAGATTTGGTTCTGGAGGTTGTAGGTGTTGCCGCTGGTCCAGGTCGTCGAGGTCGCGATGTCAGCCGAGACGAAGATCTCGGATGCGTTCGCGACTCCGGCGAAACCAGCGCCGATCATCAGGGTCAGTACTGTGTGGGCGATTGAGCGTGTCACTCGTAGGGTCCTCTGTCTTGTAGAGGTTGATGAACCACGGTGCTTCAAGGAGCCGATCTCCTTCGTCTTGCTTCTCCGTGTGGCGCGCATCATCCGCCTCGACTGTTTACGCCCGGGCAAGAGCGAGTGAACATCGCCTCAAACCCCCGAGGCGTCCCGTTCGGCGCGCAAACCGCCGTTTCGAGGCCGCAAGCGCCCGGTAGATCCAAGAACCGGAGAGAGCCTCAACTCGCGCCGGTCGTGGCGACCGATGAAGGTCGAATGAAAGAAGCACTGCTTCGGGTCATTCGCAATCCGGTCACGCGTGGACCGATCCTCATCACGCTGCCCGTCGGCCTCCTCGTCGGCTTCGTCGTCGGCGTCTTCTCCGTCCGCAGTCCCGAACACACCTTCCTCCTGCGCGCGATCCGCGACTCGGTCGAGAACCACTCCTGCTCGGGCTGGGCCCAGGACGCGGCGAGCGAAGAGCGCAAGGACGAGGTCTACCGCGCGGTGGCCCAGGCGCTGATCGACTGGGAAGCGGACAAGAAGCGGCAGACGCCGTAGCGTCGGGGCACGGCGCGTCGCCAGCTCCCTCAGAACCGCTCGCCGGTCGCGGGCAGCTCCCACACGTCGCCGGAGAGGCCGTGCCGCTCGAAGAGCGCGGTCGCCGCGGCGACGGTCATTTGCGCCAGTCGGGGGACGCGTGGTCTCCGTACCACTCGCGCGCGAACGGCCAGAAGGCGCGCAGCGTGCGGACGTCGCGCTTCGTGACGTCGTGCCGCGCGCACCATGCGTCGATCGAAGCCTCGGTGTCGAAGCAGAGCATCGCGCCGCAGGTCGCGACCACGTCGTCCCAGGCGTTGCGCATCGGGATCGGGAAGTGGATCAGTCCCTCGCCGCGCAGCTCGCCGCCCGTGACGTGGAAGTCGAGCGGCGCGCCGTCCGCGCCGACCGACGTCCTCACGGTGACGTCCTCGCCGACGAGCGTGGCCACGCCCACCGCGCACCAACCACAACAGGCGAACCATTCGCGCGTCTCGCCGTGTACGCGGAACGCGGTCTTCATCGCGCTGAACGGATGCACGGCATGCAACGTGCCGTCGGGATTCAGAACAGCGCCGTGTGCGTCGGCGAGCGCGACGTGCGCACGAACCAGTCGATGAGAGACGCGTGACAGGCTCCGATGCTTCGCGCGTCGGACGCCATCAGAACGCGCTCCGGGAGAGGAAGCGCTCGGGCTTCTCGAGCGGTTCGAAGCCGAAGCGCGCGTAGAGGCCGTGCGCGTCCGCGGTGCCGAGCAGGAAGCGGCGCAAGCGCTGGAGGTCGGGATGTGCGAGGACGAAATCGACGAGCTGCTTCGCCAGCCCGCGCCCGCGATGCTCGGGCAGGACGAACACGTCGGCGAGCCAACCGAACGTCGCGCGGTCGGTCACGACGCGCGCGTAGCCGACTTGCGCGCCGTCCGCGGCGTAGATGCCGAAGACCAGGGAGTGACGCGCGGCGCGTTCGACGACGTCGCGCGCGATCCCCGGCGACCAGTAGCTCGTCGTCAGGAAGGCGTGCACCACGTCCAGCTGAATGCGCGCCGGATCGTCATCGAGCTCGTAGCCGTCGGGCGTCGTCCGCATCGAGCCATTCTAGGCAGAGCGCGAAGGCGATTGTGCTACGACTGAACCGCGCACGCGCTATCTTCGTGGCCCCGCGGCCATGCTGATTTCCCACGAACACCGCTTCCTCTTCGTCCACACGATCCGCTCGGGCGGGACGAGCGTCGCGCGTGCGCTCGAGCCGTTCGCGCACCGGCCCCCGTCGGGACGCGTGAACCGTTACCTGAGCAAGATCGGCCTCGTGCGCGATCCGCTCAAGATCAAGCTGCGCGAGCACGAGACCGCGCTCGGCGCCAGCAAGCTCTTGCCGCGCGAGCTCTTCGACGCGTACTTCAAGTTCGCGTTCGTGCGCAACCCGTGGAGCTGGCTCGTGTCCGTGTGGTCGCGGCTCCGCACGACCGAATCGCACCGCCACTACGCGGCGGTGTCGAAGCTCGACTTCCCGAGCTACATCGACTGGGAGATCGCGCGCGACCAGCGGCACCAGCACCTCTTCGTGTGCGACGCGACGAACGAGCTGCTCGTCGACTTCGTCGGGCGGCAGGAGAACCTGGCCGCGGACTTCGCCGCCGCGTGCGCCGCGATCGGACTCCCAGAAACGGGGCTCGACCGCATCGGTGGCCGACCGCACGCGGACTACCGCGAGTACTACGACGCTGCGCTGCGCGAGAAGGTGCGCGCGCATTGGGCCGTCGACGTCGAGCTGTTCGGCTACGACTTCGAGCCGAACGCGGCGGGCCTCGCGCCGATCACGCGCCAACCTTCCTGAGGTCGCGCGTCTACGACGGCAGCGGCGCGGGCTCGATCCAGGCCTCGGGCGCGGGCTCGCCGAAGCGGTAGCCGAGCAGCGCGAGGTCGGGCGCGAAGTGCGACTCCATCAACTCGCGCATCCACGGCTGATCGAAGTACTCGGTGTACGGGCGTTTGTCGTGCTTGCGCGTGCTCGTCCCCACCTTGACGCCCGAGTCGATCGGCACGCCGATGCGCCGGCTGACTTCGGCCAGGTGCGCGTCGCGGTGCTCGAAGCGCGCGATCACGTCGACGATCGGTTCGCCGTTCTCGTCCGTGTAGCACTTGAAGTGGTTCGGCAGGTGGTAGTGCTTCTTGCCGAGCCAGCGCCCGCGCAAGCGTCGCGTCCACAGCCAGTGCTCGAAGCTCATCTGCTTCCCCTTGAGCTTCGTGTAGACCGTGTTGTGCAGGTTCTCGCGGTTGACGAACGCCCAGTAGCGCGAGAGCGTCTTGTCCCACGGGTTGCGCTCCATCGCGAACGTGAAGTACTCGTCCCACACCTTCGCGCCGACGCGTTCGCGAATCTCGCGCGCGAGCATGTGCCGCTCGAAGCCGGCGTGGTTCTGGCCGGGGAGCGCGGGCTTGTTGCCCGTCGGCCGCATCGGCGTATAGATGTCGTCCGGTCCGAGGTGCGGCAAGAGCGCGGCCTGGATCGCACGTCCGCTCGTCCGCTTGAGATGGACGAAGATGAACTTGTGCTCGTGGGAGACGATCATCCGCGGAGCTTAACCCGACCGGCGATCGTTCGGAAGGCGCGGAGCGCGAACCGCAGCCTTGGCTGGCCGTGGCGAACGCACGAGAACCGCGCGCGCGTAGAGCAGCTCGAAACCCTGGCGCTGCACGTTCTCGTGGGACTTGGAGCCGGGCTGCGTCGTCACGAGCGCGAGATCACAGCCGTCCGCCGCGGCGGCGCGCAGGCGCGCTTGGAGCAGGGCGGTTTGCACACCGTTGCGCCGATGGGCCGGGAGCGTGGCCGCGCCGCACATCTGCACGAGCCCGTCGCACTCGCGATAGCTCGCGCCCCCCGCGAGCGCGCCGTCGCGATGGGCGAGGAAGCAGTCGAAGCCGTCCACGCGCAGCATGTCGCCGATGTCGCGCTCCATGACGTCGCGCGGAAACGACTCGTCCGACGGCGTGCCCTGCGCGTCCGGATGGGCGAAGCCGGTGACGACGGTGTCGAGCCACGCATCGAGGTCGGCGCTGCCTCCGCGCTTGACGACGACGCCGGGAATGGCGTCGAAGCGTTCGCTGCGCGAGAGGATGCGACCGGAGACGTTCTCGAAGCCGACGAGCGCGTAGCCGCGACCGGCGAGCACGGCGAAGACGCCCGGGGCGGCGAGCGTCGCGACCTCGGCGCGCACGGGCGTTGCGCGCGCGTCGAACTCGCGCTCGAGTTGCTCGAGTTCGGCAGCGCTCGGCGTACCGTCGAACCCGAGGCCCGCGAGCTTGTTGAACGGCGAGTCGGGCCCCGCGTGCACCGCGACTCCACCGGCGCAGGGGATGCGCACGACATCCGCCGCCGGTCGCCGCTGCTCGATCGAACGCGCGCAGTCGACGAGCAAGCGCACCTCGGCGCGCTCCACGCGCGCGGCCAGCTCGGTACTCGCGAACAACATGGGCATCAGCGTCCGCCGTCGGCGGGATGCGTGTACGTCAAGTCGACGACGGTGGTCCAGCTCGCGCCGCCGTCCTGCGTCGACGTCCACGTCTGCTGCACGGAGCCGTCGTCGCGCGGCGTCCATCGAACGCGGTGCAGCACCTGTTTGCCGTCGGGCAACGGGCGCGTGCCCTCGAGCACCATGCTCCCCGCTTCGTCGAGTCCGCCGTCGAGGAGCAGCAGCGTGCCCGCATCGTCCACCCACGTCTGGTGCCACCGCCCCGTGTCGCTCGCCTGCACGTTGAAGCTCTCGCCCTTGCTGCCGCCGGCGCCGGTCCAATGCTCGTGCAGGACGCGGCCCTTCAAGATCTTGTCGATCCGGTTGCGACCGGCGAGCGCGCCGGACGGGTCGCGGCACTCCCACTCCCCCAACCAGAAGTCGAATTCGGTCTTGTCGGCCATGGATCCTCCTCGCTCGGCGTCGACGTCGATCGAGGCAGTGTAGAGGAGCGCGAGCGCGGCGAGGCAGGCGAGTTTCATGGCGGCGTGGATCAGGGGTCGGAGAACGCGATGCCGAGGCTCGAGAGCTCGGCTTCGAGGCCCTCGTCGATGTCGTTCAGGAACGTCAGGCGCATCTGAAAGTAGCGCGCGGAGTCGATCTCCGCGATCGCAGAACGCCACTCCGCACCGGACGGGACGTAAGGCAAACTCAGCTCGCGCGGCGGCGTCTCGCGCGTGTCGATCGCGTTGCCGTACGCGTTCAGCGTGCGCGCATCGACTCCCGCGGTGGCGGCCCGGCCGGGCAACGCGGAGGCACCGCGGAAGTCGAGCACGACCCTGGACGACCCCGGTTGCTCGTCGTTCGACGGCGAGAGCACGGGCGTGCGGTAGACCGGGGCGCTGCGTTCGGTGTCGATCCAGACCGTGTGCGCGCGGCTCACGCGCGTCACGACGTCGATCTGTCCGATGTAGAACGTGTTGTCGTCCGTGAGCGTCGTCGCGACTCCGGCGTTCGGCTTCGAACGCGGGTTGAAGCCACCGCGCGGCACCAGCTCCGCATCGGGGTTGCGGCGCACGATCTGCCCGTTGGCGTTGACCCCACCGCTCGAGAAAACGCGAAAGCTCGGATGCGCCGACGAGTTGAGCGCGAGCGAGACGTCCAGCGGATTCAACCCGATGCCCGTGTCCGAGGGATAGCAACGGAACTCCATCAGCAGCGGGAGCCCGACGCTCGGCACGCCACCCGGCGGCCACATCGAGCCCAGACCGTTCGCCGGAAGCACGCCGACGGGCGGCCCGCTCTCGATGTCGAGCGGAACACCCGCGCCGCCGCGCCCGTCCACGATCGACGACGCCGTGTCACGCCACGTGAACGTCGTCCAGGGAACTCCGGGCGTGCGGTTCACGGGATACGGCACGAGCGGAATGCCGCCTTCGCCAAGGAACACGTCGGTCGGTCGGATCCGGTAGCCGAGCGAGCGCTCGTGCACGACGGTCTGCGGCGACGCGTCGTCGGCGATGATGTTCTCGGCGAACGGAGTCGGCGCGCCGCGCAGCCCCGAGGTCGGGTGCATCACGAAGGGCGTCACGGGATTGAGCGCTTCGTCCGGCAGGAAGCGGCTGTGTGAGAGCAGCACTTCGAAGCGCTCGAAGTAGTCGTTCAACACGCCCCCGCCGACCGGCGCCCAGCTTAGCCCGTAGACGTCGAGGTCGAACTTCGACTCGTCCGCCGGGTTCCAGCCGAAGTCGCAGTAGCGCCACAGCGTCATCAACCGGCTCCCGAACGGTGTCAACGGCGTCTGCACGCCAAGCCGGAACGGGATCATCACCGACGGGACCGGGTGCGATGCGTTCGCGCCGTACGACGCGAACGACACGGCGCGCGGACGGATCACGCCACGCTCGTTGTCGAAGAAGACCTGGCCCCGGATGTCGTCGCTGACGCCGACGATCGGATCCACGGGCGCGATCTCGTCGAGCGACGAGAAGCGCAGCACGACGCTGGCGTTCGACTCGGTCGGTGCGGACGCGTTCAGCTCGAAGTCGATCGGCGGCAGCGCATCGCGCAGCGCGTTGCCGGCGAGGTCCGTGAGCCCCTCGATGCGCAGGTGATAGAACTCCGCGAGACCGGCCGTGTGCTGGAGCGGCAGCAGCGGCGTGTACGCGAACGAGCGCGCGTCGCGCGACGCGGCGATCGAGCCGACGACGATGTTGTTCGAGCGCGGAAGCGTTCCGCGCGACTCTCCGCGCACGAGATAGAACGTGTCGAACGGCGACGCGGAGCGAGAGTCCATCGGCTCGCTGAAGCGCACCGCAACGCGGGCCGTCGTCGACACGCCGCGCGTCGGTACGACGTCGGGCAGCGGCGAGAACGACACCCAACAACCGACGGGAACGGGGCTCGCCGCGTCGAACGGCGCGAACCGCACGCCGTTGCCGAACAGGCTCGACACGGAAAGCGGAGCCGCGGACAGCGCGCGCACTCGCACGTCGACGACCGCGCCCGATTCCGGAGCGCGCGTGTCCTCCACGACCTCGAGGAACGTCCCGCCGACGGCGAGCGTATCGCCCGCGCTCAGCACGTCTGCGCACACCGACGCGAAGCGCACGTCGACGAGGAAGCCGAAGCCGAGCTCGCCGTCCGGATCGGGACGTACGTTCGCGACCGCGAGGCTCCACGACCCGATGACCTCGGGCGGTTCCAGGTCGAGCAAGAAGCCGCTGTTGAGGTCGCCGCCGTTGCCCGCGCGGAACGCGCGCACGACCTGTCGCTCCTCGCTCGCCACGCCGAACAGCGCGGCCGCGGGGCTCGCCGCGACGGGGCCATTGCCCTTCTCGGAGAGCGTCGCACCGGAGAGCCCGCGCAGGAGCGCGAACTGTCCGGCCGCTTCGACGACGCGCGTGGGCAAGCGAATCGAGACGTTCGGATCTTCGCGCGCGGGGAGGCTGGCGGGCAGCCCCGACGGGTTCACCACGCCGGCGCCCGCGAGCGCCTCCGCTTCCGATACCGTCAGGTCCACGAGCACGCGCGTCGAATGGAACGCGCCATCGACAACGCCGCCGTGGTTCGGGTCGAAGAGAATGCGCGCCGCGAACGGACGCGACGGTCGGTAGCCTTCGAACAGCTTCACGGTCTCGCGCAGCTCATGCGCCGCGCCGGCGTCGTCGCGCAGGCAGTCGCTGAAGCGCAGCACGACGCACGCGTTGCGCGGCACGAAAGAGAACGGCGCCGTGCCCGTGCCGTCGTCCGGCTTCGGCACGATCGGCGCGAGGTCACGTTGCGCCGCCTCGAGCAGCGCGACGAAATCGGGCGCGCGCGTCTCCGGCGCTTCGCCCGCGGCAGGGATCCGGCTCGGCCGCAGCACGACCAAGCGCGCGGCCTGCGTCGCGGGGTTCACTTCGAGCGAGTAGTCGACGCCGTCCGACTGCACGTCCTCGCGGACCACGACGTCGCGCAGGATCGGGCGCGCGCCGCGCCGGCCGTGCTCGTCGACGTCGTACACGTCGACCAGTCGCCCCCATAGCGTCTCGATGCAGAACAGCGCGGAGGCGCGTCCGCCGCGGTGCGGGTCGACGAAGAACGCACCGGAACCGTCGGGCTTCTCGAGGAACTGACCGACGCGCTCCGCGTTCGCGACTCCGCCCTGCTTGCCCGCGCCGGCGGAGCAGGCGGCGAGCAGCGTCGCGAACACGCACGCGGCGCGGAGCTTCGTGGGCGGCGTCGTTCTCATGGTCGCGGCGAAGGACGTAGGATACCGCCGCAGACGAACTCCCGCGCCGCACGCCTCACCTCGACCGCCCGATGCTTCGATTCCAACGCACCCTTTCGCGCACCTGCCTGCTCCTCGCCCCGCTGTGCGCGTCGCTGGTGGCCGCGCCTCAGGGTTCCTCGGTAGCGCAGGAAGTCGGCGGCAGGGCGTCGATCACCGCGGCCGAGCTTCGCGCGCACGTCGAGCACCTCGCCTCGGACGCACTCGAAGGACGCGAAGCCGGAACGCCGGGAGGACGCCTCGCCGCCAAGTACATCGCCGGCGTCTTCGCGGCATCGGGGTTGAAGCCGGTCGAGGGCGCGGACGACCACTTTCAACGCTTCGAAGCGCAGGGCATCGAGACCGAGAACGTCGTGGGCTTCGTCGCGGGCTCGGACGCCGAGTTGACGCACGAGCTGATCGTCATCGGCGCGCACTACGACCACCTCGGCACGGATCCGCAGACAGGCGCGATCTTCAACGGCGCGGACGACGACGCCTCGGGCACGAGCGTCATGCTCGAAGTCGCGCAGGCCTTCGCACGCGCGGAGCCGGCGCCGAAGCGCTCGCTGCTGTTCATCGCCTTCGGCGCCGAGGAGAAGGGTCTGCTCGGATCGCGCCACTACGTCGAGGCGCCGCTCTTTCCGCTCGAACACACCAAGTGGATGGTGAACCTCGAGATGATGGCGCGCGGTGACGAGGGGCAGGTGACCGTGATGATGCTCTCGGAACTGCCCGACGACGTCATCGACTCGGTCGCGAACTCGGTGCTCGACGCGGGGCTCGACGTCGTCGACGGCGAGCGCGCGCACATCCGGAGCGGCGACCAGTTCCCGTTCTTCGACAAGGGCATCCCGATTCTGTGCTTCTACGGCGGCGACCATCACGCCGACTACCACCAGCCGACCGACACTGCGGACAAGATCCAGGCGCCGTGGATGGAGCAGGTGGCGCGCGCCGTGTTCGCGTCGGTCGAGGCGCGCGCGAACGCGGAGTAGCGACCTACGCCGCCGGAAGCTCGCGCGCTCGCGCGTCTTCGGCGATGAAGCGCACGTGCGCCGCCGCGTCGTCCAACGCGCTATGCACGTCGCTCGCGCTCTCCCCCACCGCCCAGAGGAAGCCGGCGGTCGCCGTCGTGTCCCGCGGTAGACGCAGGCGCGCGCCGGGTGCGAGCGAGACGAAGCCGCGCACGATGCCTGGAGTGAGGAGCGCGTCCTCGAGCCCCTCGACGCGCTGGAGTCGTCCCGCGACGTCCGGGTAGAGCGCGCGCCACCCCGCGACGCGCGCATGCGTGCTCGCCAGGAAGCGCTCCGGATGCGCGTGCCCGGCGAGCGCGGCGAAGTGCGCGCGGAGCGGAGCCGCGCCGCTCGCGAGCTCGGTGAGATGGCCGGTGATCACGTCGCCCTGGAAGCGCGGACCGATCTCGAGCAGCACCGGACCGGCGTGCGTCCACACGACGTCGGCCTTGACCGGGCCGCGCTCGATGCCGAGCGCCCGCGCGCCGCGCTCGACGAGCGTGTAGCAGTGCGCCTCGTCCGCGTCGCTCAAACCGCTCGGCTGCACGCACGCGATCGGGACGTGCAGCGGCGGCGGCGAGAAGAAGCGCTGCATCGTTCCGCAGCCGCGGAACGCGCCGTCCGGCAGGAAGAGGCCGTTCACGTCGATGTGCGTCCCTTCGACGAGCTGCTCGACGACGACGCTCGCGGACACGGCGCGCGCCGCCTGCCACGCGGCGTCGAGCTCGTCCGCGCGCGCGACCGTTTCGACCCCGCGCGATCCCGAGCCGCCGGCGGGCTTCAGGATCACGGGCAGGCCGAGCTCGTCGACGAGGGCGCGCAGCTCGTCCGCATCCCGAACCGTCGCGCCGCGCGGAAGCGGCAGACCCGCCGTCCGCAGGGTGTCGAGCATCGCGCGCTTGTCGAGCGCGCGCGCGACGCACGCCACGCTCGGACCGGGCAGGTCGCGGGCCGCGCGCACGGCCGCGGCGGAAGCCAGGCCGAAGTCCGCGCCGCAGTGCACGCCGACGAATCGGAAGCGCGCGGACTCGCGGCGCGCGACCGCGACGATCCCCTCGACGTCCGCCCCACCGACGCGGTGGAACGCCGCGGCGTGCGCGCGTCCGGGGCAGTCCGCGTTCGCGTCGGTGAGGACGACGTCGAGCCCGAGGGCGCGCGCGTGGGCGAAGCAGGGCAGCTGGAGCTCGCCGCCTCCGATCAGGAGTAACGCGCGCGGAATCGAGCGGGCGCCGCGCCGTGCCTCGAAACCGTTCGGCAGCACGCGCAGCTCGTCGTGCGACGAGAGCTCGCGCTGGAGCAGCTCGTGCCCGTCGGCCGCCGTCGCGGGGTGAACGACCGGGCGACGACGCGCGGCGAACAAGAGCGCGGGATGCGCGCGCTCATCGACGCGCGCGAGGTCGGTGCTCGAGGCGTCCGCACGCGCGCCGCAGGCCACGCGCACGACCTCGCGGAAGTACTCCAAGTGCGGGTCGGCGGCGGGCAGGAGCTCGTCGGCGATGCGGTCGCCACCGAGGTCCGCGTGCACCTCGATGATGTGCGCCTCGCCCGACGGCGTCACGCGCGCGCACAGGATGAGGATCGCGTCCACGTCGGGGAGCGCCGCGGCGAACGCTTGCACGATCGCGCGCGTGGCATCGACGCCGGCCGGCGGAAGCGCCGTGGGCATGCGGACCGCGATCGGCACGACCGATCCGTCCGCCGCGAAGCCGAGCACTTCGTCGTAGACGGCGAGCGCGCGCGCGCGACCGCGAGCGCAGTGGAACACGCAGGCGACGTCGATGCCGTCGACGTACGCCTCGACCTCCACGATGCCGTTGAACGAGGACTGCGCCGCGCGGTCGATCGCGGCGCGTACGTCCTCCGCGCGGTCGACGCGCCGGACGTCGCGCTTTCCGACGACCGTGTAATCCGGCTTCACGACGAGCGGCGGCGCGAGCGACGTCGCTCCGCCTTCCTCGACGCGCTCTCCGCTCGGCATCGGGAAGCCGTGGCGCTCGCAGAAGTCGCGCAGCGCCGACTTCGACGTGCCGATCTGCACCGCTTCCGGAGTCAGGCCAGGCAGGCCGAACTCGGTCGCGATCGCTGCCGCCGTTTCGAGCGCCTTGCCCGTCGTTCGCGCGACCACTCCCACGAATTCCACCTCGGGAGCGAGCGCGTGCAGCTCCGCGATGACGCGCTCCGCGTCGTGCGTGCTCGCCACGATCGGGTGGTCCGCGGCGCGCAAACCGGGAACGGTCGCGTCGCGGTCGACGACGACGACGTCGAGCCGCTCGGCGCGCGCCGCCGCGATCAAAGGAAGCTGCTGCGCACCGCCACCGATGCAAACGACGGCGCGCCGGCCCGCGGCACGCTTGGGGAGCTCCGGATCCACGTCCTCCCCATCGACGTCCCTCCGGAAACCCCTGAGCGCTTTCCCGCGCGCTCCGCGTTCAAGCGCCCGGCGGAAAGCTCCGATGAGGCCTGCGGTCTCCTCGCTCCGTTCCTACCGCCGCGCCCGGCCGGACCGCCCCATGAGCCTCGATCCCTCCATCGTTCCCGACACCCAGCCGAAGCAGACGGCCTCGCCCGCCTCGCTCCTCGCCCGCGACGACGACGCGCCCGCGGTCGACGAAACCGCGGAGGTCGCGGCGCCGGCGCCGCTCGAGTTCGACGCCGAAACCACGACGATCAAGATCTACCTGGAGGAGGACCTCTTCTCGCCCGACGTCGTCGACCGCCTGCGCGTCATCGCGGACCACAACCGCCTGACGCATCCGCTCGTCGGGCTGCCCGACATCCATTACAAGACAGGCAACTTCATCCCGACCGGCACCGCGGTCGCGACGGATCCGGACCGCATCGTTCCGGCCGCGATCGGCAACGGCACCGGCTGCGGGTTCTGCGCGGTGAAGCTCGACAAGCGCCGGGACGACCTCGCGCCCAACGAGCTGCACGAGATGTTCACGCGCTTCATGGAGCGCATCCCGATCCATGAGAGCGACGAAACGCTCACGCCGGCCGAGATCGATCGCGCGTTGGCCGAGGGCGTCGACAGCGTCGAGGACCTGAGCGAGGACGAGCGCGCGTGCATCGACTTCCACGGGAACATGTTCCGCGACAAGGACCTTCAGGAGGAGCTCGACTTCGCGTCGTACTTCCCGAAGGAGAACTACACCAAGGCGGCGCGCGACCTCGGTCGACTCGCCGCGGGCAACCACTTCGTCGAGCTCGTCGAAGTCGCGACGATCTTCGACGTCGAAGTCGCGGAGTGGTTCGGCGTGCGCGAGGGCGACCTGATGCTCACGATGCACGCCGACGGCAACCACGTCTCGAACATCGGCAAGACGTTCACGCCCTACAAGACGTTCCGCAACTGGGCGCGCATCAAGCAGGAGCTGTCGAAGGTCGCGTTCCACATGCGCTTCTACAAGCACCCGTTCTTCTACGGGAAGCAGGACGAGCTGTTCACGCTCCCGACGGACTCGAAGGCGGGCAGGCGCTTCGTCTCGTTCGCGAAGGCGTCCGCGAACTTCGGCTTCATGAACCGGCTCAAGCTGCGCGAGAAGCTCTCGCGCGCGCTCGAGGAGCAAAGCATCGGCTCGAAACTGTTCCTGGACAGCGTGCACGACACGCTGTCCTTCGAGGAGGACCTGTGGGTCCACCGCACGGGCGCGTCCGTCGCACGGCCGGCCGCGCAGCAGACGACGCCGCTGTACCAACGCTACGGCAAGCCGCTGCTCCTGCCGTGCGCGCTCGGGCTCAACTCGTTCCTGATGGTGCCGGGCTCGGGCGTTCAGCACACCTACGGCTCGGTCAACCACGGCACCGGCCGCATCGTCGACCGCACCCAGGCGAGCGGCTTCACGCGCGAGGACATCGACCGCTCGATGGACGAGCGCGACGTCGCGCTCTACAGCAAGGGCACGTTCAACATCACGCGCGAACACAACTCGACGTTCAAGAATCCCGAGCGTGTGCGCTCGGTCGTCGAAGGGCTCGACCTCGCACGCGTGTTCGCCGAGCTGAAACCGCTCGCGGTCATGAAGGGCTAGCAGCCCGTGGTGAAACTCACGCCACCCTCGAACGGCGCTGGATCCGCGCTGCCTGCGTTCCGCTTCCTCCAAGGTTCCACCAATACGCGTCGTCAGCGCGCCTTGCCAGCCCGGATCCATCCCCCTCCGACGCTGGCGTGCGGTTCACCACGGGCTGCTAGCCCGGGTGATTCATGAGGATGTGCGGCAGTAGCTGCAACTCGGTTCCTGCCGGTGCTTTGCGGGCGTTGGCCCCGGAGGCGACCTTGTCAGGTCGTCGAGGACGCCGACGTTCGCAAAGTGCCGGCAGGGGCCG
>JAJDEV010000014.1 GCA_029259605.1 Planctomycetota bacterium
CGGGGCCGGTGTGCTACGGCAACAGCGAGCGCGCGACGGTGACCGACGCGCACGTGCTGCTCGGACACATCGACGACGGTCCGTTCGTCGACGGCGCGCTGACGCTCGACAAGGTCGCGGTGCACGCCGCGTTCGAGCGCATCGGTGCGCGCCTCGGCGTGTCGGCGATCGAGGCTGCGTCCGGGGTGCTCGACGTCGCGCGCGCGGCGATGCGGCGCGCGATCTCGGTCATGACGATGCAGCGCGGACAGGATCCCGAGGCGATTCCGCTGGTCGCGTTCGGCGGCGCGGGCGGACTCCACGCCGCGGCGCTCGCGGCGAGCCTGCGCATGCCCGCCGCGCTCGTCCCGTCGCACCCCGGCGCGCTCTCGGCGCGCGGCATGAGCGCCGCCGACCCGCTGCACGAGGAATCGAAGGCCGTCCTCGCTCCGCTGTCCGATTGGTCGCGTGCGCAGCGGCGCCGCGTGCACACCGCGCTCGCCAAGCGCGGACGCGAGGCGCTGCGCGCAGCCGGCGTCGGCGCGCGTGACGTCGTGCACGAGTTCGGGATGGACCTGCGTTACCTCGGCCAGTCGTACGAGATCCACATCGCCGAGTGCGACGACGCCGAGCATGCCTTCCAACGCGCGCACGAGGAGCTGTACGGGTACGCGCTCGACGACCGTGCGATCGAGCTCGTCTGCCTGCGCGCGCGCACCCGCGTGGCGCACACCGACGCGTCGCGCTCGCGCCCCCGCACCCGCGCGATGCCAGCGCGCTGCGTGACCGCCAAGCGCGCCGCCTGGTTCGATCGACGCGAGCGGCGCGCGCTCGTCATCGACCGCGCGCGGCTCGCGCCGGGCCACACGTTCGAGGGCCCGGCGCTGGTCGAGGAGTACTCGGGGACGACGCTCGTACCGCCGGGGTGGCGCGCGACGGTCACGACGGGCGGGCACCTCTCGCTCACGCTCCCGACGCGCTAGACTCGGCGGCGCCCCATGACGCTCCTCGCCTCGATCGCTCGCTTCGTCGCGGTGTCCGCCGCGTGCGTCGTCCTCGCCGTGCTGCCGTCGTCGCCATGGCACGAGCGGCGTGCGGACGAGCTGCGCATCGCGCCGCCCTTCGGCAACCACATGGTGCTGCAACGCGACACGAACGCGCCGATCTTCGGCAGCGCGTCGCCCGGAACGACGGTGACCGTTTCCGCGAGCTGGCTCACGGACGCGCTCGAGGCGCGCGCCGACGACGCCGGGCGCTGGGAGGTGCGCGTTCCGACCGCGGACGCGGGCGGGCCGTACGAGCTGCGCGTGTCGAGCGACGCGTCCGAGGACGCGCTCCTCATCACCGACGTCATGGTCGGCGAGGTGTGGATCTGCTCGGGACAATCGAACATGGAGTGGGCGGTGCGCAAGTCGGCGCGAGCGGACGAGCTCCCGATCGCCGATCACCCGCGCAT
Source organism: Planctomycetota bacterium (assembly GCA_029259605.1). Classification (GTDB taxonomy): domain Bacteria; phylum Planctomycetota; class UBA1135; order UBA1135; genus OFTM281. The sequence continues at coordinate 1,436 of JAJDEV010000014.1, forward strand.
GCGGCTCTTCAACGTCGCCAACCAGACCGGGCGCGAGCCGCTGACGACGTGCGACGGCGCTTGGTCGGTGTGCACGCCCGAGACGGCGGCCGCGTTCAGCGGCGTCGGCTTCTTCTTCGGGCGCGAGCTGCTGCGCGAGCTCGGCGACGTGCCGATCGGGCTGATCGCCACGAACTGGGGCGGCACGACGGCCGAAGCGTGGACGAGCCAACAAACCTTGCGCGCCGGCTTCCCCGAGTTCGACGCGGCGCTCGATCGCATCGAACTCTCGCTCGCCGAAACGAACGCGGAGCCGTCGCTCGAGGAGCGTATCGCCGCGTGGTGGGCGACGCTCGCGCGCGTCGAGCCGGGCATGGCGAGCGGTTGGATGGACGCGTCGTTCGCCGCGGAGGACTGGAGCGTCGCGACGCTGCCCGGAACGTGGGCGGAGCTCGACCTCGTCGAGTTCGACGGCTGCCTCTGGTACCGGCGCGACGTCGACCTCCCGACCGAGTGGCGCGGCGAGGACCTCGTGCTCGAGCTCGGACCGATCGACGACATGGACCTGACGTGGTTCAACGGCGAGCTCGTCGGCGCGACGCAGCGCATGGGGCAGTGGAGCACGGGCAGGCGCTACACCGTTCCCGCCGGCGCCGTGCGCGAGACGAACACGATCGTCGTGTGCGCGGTCGACACCGGCGGCGTCGGCAGCATGGGCGACGACGCGATGCGCCTGCGGCGCGCGAGCGACGACGACGGACCGGGACTCTCGCTCGTCGGCGAGTGGTCGGTCCGCACGGGTTCCGCGCTGACCGAACTCGACGCCTTCCCGAGCGACGACTGGTTCCACCGCAATTCGCCGGCGGCGCTCTACAACGGCATGCTCGCGCCGCTCGTCCCCTACGCGATCCGCGGCGTGATCTGGTATCAGGGCGAGTCGAACGTCGCGCGCGCGGCGCAGTACCGCCGGCTCTTTCCCGCGCTGATCGAGGACTGGCGCGCGCGCTTCGCGCGGGGCGCGTTCCCGTTCTACTTCGTGCAGATCGCCCCGTACGCCTACGACGGCGACGGCGGTCAGGCAGCCGAGCTGCGCGAGGCGCAGCTCATGACGCTCGCGACGCGTAACACCGCGATGGCGGTGACGATGGACATCGGCGATCCGGCGGACATCCACCCGACGAACAAGCTCGAGGTCGGCCGCCGGCTGGCCCTGTGCGCGCTCGCCAAGACCTACGGGCGCGACGTCGAGTGCTCCGGACCGCTGCTGCGCGCGATGCAGGTCGAGGGCAGCGCCATTCGCGTGGGCTTCGACCACGGGCGCGGGCTGACGAGCGGAGACGCCGCGCCGACGTGCTTCACGATCGCGGGGCACGACCGTGTCTTCCACCCGGCGCGCGCGACGATCGACGACGAGACGGTCATCGTCCGCAGCGACGAAGTGACGACGCCGGTCGCGGTGCGCTTCGCATGGGGCGCGGCGGATGTACCGAACCTCCGCAACGCCGCCGGCCTCCCCGCGTCCTCGTTCCGCACCGACGACTGGCCGCCCGTGAGCGCGGCACGTTGATCCGGAAGCCAGGTCAGCGTGTCTCGACTTCCAACTCGTGCGTCGCGCCGGGCGCGAGCGTGAGTTCGCGAATCCACAGCGCGCCCGTTTCGGCGTCGCGCACCTCGACGCGCAGATTGCCGGCCGGGACCTCGAGCGTGCGCTTGCGTGCGCGGTCGCGGCGGTCGAAGGCGCCGGAAGCGAAGCGCTCGCCTTCGGAGTCGACGACGTACGCGAGCGCGCGCAGCTCCAGCTCGGAGAACGACAGCGTCGCGACCGCGCGCAGCTCCAGGAACACGTCGCGCACCTCGGTCTCGCCCGTCGCGAGCGAGATGTGGCGCGTGCGCGGGACCATCCCCTGGCGGTAGGAGCCCGTCACCTCGAGCGCGTACTCCCCCTCGATCAGGTCGGGCAGGACGAACTCGCCGGTCAACGCATCGGTGCGAGCGGTGACGACGCCGAGCAGGTCACGGAAGCGCAAGGCGTGCGGGTCGCTCGACCACGGCAGGCCGGTTGGCTGCATGCTGGCCCTCACCGTCGCGGCGACGCTGGCCTTCGTTCCGGGCGCGACCACGTACCCCCGGATCACGCCGCGCGCGCGGCGCACGACGAGCTCGAGCTCCTCCGGTCGCTCGCTCTCCCTGCGCCCGAGCGAGACGGTGTACGGCTTCGACACCGCGCGCTCGGGCTCGACGCTCAACGCGTCGAGTTCGTACGTCCCGAGCGCGAGCGGCGCGGACTCGAACACGCCCGCGCCGTTCGCCTGCACGCGACGCGCCTCACCGAGCGCCTCCGAACGGATCAGCACGTGGGCGAACGGCACGGGCCGACGGCCTTCGTCCACGACCGTTCCGCGCACACGCACGTCGCGATCGGCGCGTAGCACGATCTCCACCGTCTCCTCGCCGGGAACGAACACGGGAACGGCGACGGGCCCGAGCTCGTTCGGGTTGAGCGTCGTTCGTTCGAAGAACGCGCAACGCGGCGCCGGACCGACGAGATAGGCGCCCTGCCAGGCCGCGAACGAGAAGTACCCGCCCGCATCCGTCACCACGCTCGCGCCCGCGTCGTCGCAGGTGAAGAAGCGCGACACATCCGCGCCGCTCGCCTCGCGCAACCAGATCACGTTCCCGCCGATCGGCCGCCCGGAACGATCGACGAGCCGACCGCGCAGCACGCCGCGCTCCTTGCGCGCGAGCTTCAGCGTGTAGGTCATGCGCGGCACGATCGAGAACGTCGCGACGTCCTCCTCGCGACCGGGTGCGACGAGGTGCGCGGTCACCGTGACGTTGCTCGGCACGTCCTCGATGAGGCACGTTCCGTTCGCCCCGGTCGTCCCCGAGGTGCGGAAGCGCAACCAAGTCGGATCCAGTCCCGTGTAGGACGGGCCCGGCCCCAGGGGATCGTCGCAGAACGCGAGCGCGTCCGCGGTGAGCGCCACTTCGACGTTCGGCGCCGGCCCGTCGGCGCCGAACGCCCGGACAAGCACCTGGGACGAATCGCGCAGGCGGATCTCGAGCTCCCCTTCGCGCGCCCATGCGATCTCCGGCGTGAGCCCGAACCCCTGAACGGCGACGTAGGGCGAGCGCCACGCCTCCGTGACGAACACGAACCTCCCCTCTCGATCCGTTCGCACCTCGGCCAGGCCCTCGTCTCGCTCGCGGAGGAGCACCTGCGCGCCGCCGATCGGATTCCCGGTCTCGTGCTGGAGAACCACGCCGCGCACTTCGCGCCGCTCGGGTCGATCCCAAACGACAACGAGCTCGCGCTCTTCCTTGTTCGAGAGCGGCTCGACATCGAGCTCGCGATACCCGGCGCCCGTGCGATCGTCCCAGAGCTGGAGACGTATGCGGCGCCCAGCGAGCAGGTCGAAGGTGACGCGACCGAGCGGCCCGGTCAGGAGCACGTCGCGCACGGAACCGCGCGGCAATGCGGTGTGGAGCACGACGCGGCGACCAGCGCCGATGCGCTCGGTTTGCGCGACGATACGTACCTCGGGACGTGCGGGGCCCTGCGCGACGGCGTCGACGTAGACGTGCAGCGCGCCACGATCCCGTCCGTCGACGAGGCCGGGGTGCGCGGCGGGCTCCGACATGTCCTCGACCACGCCGTCCGCGACGCGCCGTGCAGCCGGCGCGATGCCGCGCGCCACCGGCAAGGGTTCGCGCTCGGCGATCGTGGGCGCGCTCCGCCGCGGCGCATTCACGACCGGTGCGTCGGCTCCGAGCTCGGGCGTTCCCGAGAGCCAGAGCAGCGTGAACGCGAGCGCCCCCGGCAGGAGCGCGAGCAGCAGCGTGGGGCGACGGGGACGCGTCATGCGGGCCGGAGCACGCGCTCCGTACCCGACAGGGACGTTCCGCCCGCGCGCGTCACGTCAGGCGTTTTCCATCTCGCTCGGCGTCGCCCCCATCGGCCTGGGGCGCGCAGCGCGTCGAGACGCGCAGGGGCGAGAATGGAGCGGCTGAACGGATTTGAACCGTCGACATCAACCTTGGCAAGGTTGCGCTCTACCACTGAGCTACAGCCGCTTCCGGGGCGAAAATTCTATCTGCACCGGGGGCGATGGCAAGCGAAGATCGGACGAGATCTCGAGCCCCGACGCGACTACGGCCGTTCGGGTGCGGGGCGCGCCGAGTTCGCGGCGCGGATTCGGTCGCGGACGAGTTCCCCTGCGGCGTGCGCGGCGTCCCCGAGCGACGCACCGCTGACGAGGGCGCAGGCGAGCGCCGTCGCGAAACGGCAGCCCGATCCGCCGATCCCCGCGCCGGGGATGCGCGCGGCCTCGAGCCAGAGCGGGTCGGCACCGCGCTCGAGAACCAGGTCCGCCGCGGTCGCGCCGCCGCCGTGCCCGTCCTTGAGGACGACCGCGGCCGCCCCGCCGTCGAGCAGGCGCCGCGCGGCCGCGACGCGCGCCTCACGGTCCTGCACGAGGTCGGCCGCGTCGAGCGCGAGGAGGCGCGCGGCCTCCGGGAGGTTCGGCGTGACGATCACCCCGAGCGCGAAGAGCTCCGCCGCGTAGGCCGTGACCATCGCGTCGTCGGCGAAGTCCGCCCCCGACGAAGCGGCGAGCACCGGGTCGACGACGATCCGGGCGCCGGTGGCGAGCGCGACGAGGCGCGCCGCCGCGCGCACGTGCTGCACGCCCGGAAGCAACCCGAACTTGATCGCTTGCACGCCGCTCGCGTGCACCTGGGCCTCGGCGCTCCACGTCCCGTGGGGACGCGCGTTCATGGCGTGGAACCCGCGCTCGTCCTGGATCGTGTCCGCCGTCGCGATCGCCGCGAGCTCGACCTGGAACGCGCGAGCCGCGTCGAGGTCCGCATCGAGGCCCGCGCGCCCGCTCGAGTCGCGTCCGGCGACGACGAGGACGCGCCGCATCACGGCAGTCGCGTCAGCCGCGTTCCGCGCTTCGGATCCGAGCCCTTGAGGTGCTCGGGAGCGACGAGCCGGAGCGCGCGCGCGCGCAGACGGCGCTCGAGCGCGGGTACTCCATCGACATCCGTCAAGTGGACCTGTCCACCCGCGACGGTCCCGCGACCGCCGAACGACCCCTCGCCGTCGAGCACCTGCTCCATGAGCGGGTAGGCCTCGCTGTACGCCAGGTCGGTGCGCACGGACAGGTGGTAGTTCCCGTCGAACGCGCCGCCCACGAGGCTCCAACGGCAGTCCTCCATGCGCAGGAAGAAGTCGGCCATCTCGGCGACGGACTCCGGGTTCTTCACGTCGCCGAGCAGCGCGAAGACGAGCGGGCCGTGACGTCGCGCGCGCGAGAGCGAACGCTGGAGTTCCTGGTAGTACGACTGCGGCAGGAGCGGTCGACTGATGCGCGCGAGCATGCGGCGGTCGGCGCGCCGGAACGACTCGTAGTACGCCGTCGTGTCGAGCTCGGTCACGTCGAGCGAGAGGTCCGCCGTGTCGAAACGTACGCCGCAACAGATCGCCGTCGCGGTCTGCGGATCGAGCTCGATGCCGGCGTCGGCGAGGTAGCCGTACAGGATCGACGACGTCGCGCCGACGCCGAGGCGCACGTCGTAGTGCGGCGGCGTCGCGACCGCTGCGCGCGCCTCGTCGCTGGGCGGGCGGTGGTGATCGAAGACGCCGACGACCGGCGGCCCGTCGGGCAGCGGCGTGTGGCCGAAGCCAGGCTGCGTGTCGACCAGGAACACGCCGGCGTACTCGGACGCGTCGAGCGTGTCGTAGTCCCGGAACTCGAGCCCGAGCTCTTGCACCATGGCCTGGTTCTCGGCGCGGAAGATCTTCCCGCTCGTCGCCGTCTCGGGGTCGAGCCCGAACTCGCGCCGCAGCAGGAAGTCGAGCGCGGCCAGCGCGCCGAGCGCGTCCGGATCCGGACTCCGGTGCGTCAGGAGCAACGGCCGGCGCTCACCCCACTCGGGCCGCAACGTCTCGAGCACCGCGCGCAGGTGCTCGAGCGGCGCAACGTCCGGGGGCAGCGAGGCCCGTACCAGGGGCGCGGGCCGCGCCTGCGTGTTCGATCGGGCGTCCATGGGCTCCCCCGGCGGGAGGCGCCATCGTACGGCGCCCGCGGGAGGAATCCCCTCTCTTCGTGTGGCCAGCCCCAGGGCTGAAGGTCCGCCCGACGGAACGGACCGGATTCCGGGGCGACGGGCGCATTCGCGCGTCGCCGCGGCGGATCGGGAACAGACTTCCTGGGGCCGCGCGGGGCCCGCGGTCGCTCAGAAGCCCGACTCGACGAGGAAGCGGACGCTCGTCAGGATCTCCGCCCGTCCGTGGCTCGGCTCGATCTCGAGCACCTTCTCCGCGTCCTTGGGGACGTACTCGGCGAGGAGCTTGAAGTCGACTTCGCCCAGCCCGATCGGCATCTCGGCCTCGTCCTTGGAGGCGTCCTGGAGGTGGATGCCGGCCATGCGCGAACCGAACGCGTCGAGCCACGCTCCCTGCGGCGGCAGGCCGAGGGTCTCGCGCAGGTGGATGCGGCCGACGTCGTGCCAGTAGCGCACGTCCTTCGACTTCAGATCATCCATGACCCACGACATCGCCTCGAAGCCGAGCAGGTCGTCGATCTCGCGACCGGGCTCGATCGCGAAGACGGTCTCCGGCGATTCCGTTCCGAGCGTGTGGAGCGAGCGGCAGAACTGCTCGATGTGCTTCTGCGAGGAGCGCTGGACGCGCTGAACGAACGCGACGACCTCCTCCTGCAGTTCGGGATCCAACCCGTCCCGGTCCCAGCGCGCGCGCAGCGCGGCGTGCTCGCGGCGCAGGTCTCCGTTCTCGACCTTGTTGCCGCGCACGACGATCGTGTTGCAACCCCACGACCGCGCCAGGCGGACGTGTCGGCGAACGGAGTTCAGCGCTCGATCGCACTCCTCGTCGACCAGGCTGCCGAGGCGCTCGACCGCCATCGAACCGTTGAGCGGATCGCGGCATCCGGCGACGAGCGAGGGAATCGTGACGCCGGTCTCGCGGCGCGAGTCCTCGAGTCCCTCCATCGACGCCGGCGTCTCGGACAGTCCGAGCTCGAGCCGGCGAAACCCCATCCCGACCGCAGCGAAGATCTGGTCTTGGATGTTCGTCAGCCGCGTCCCGAAGCACGTCGTGGACAGCGAGTAGTCGTTGGGGATGCCGGGAGTCGTCACAGGCGTGGTGGCACGGGTTGCCGTGTGCGAGCGCTCGCCCCGAGGACGATCGGGAAACGGAGCGAGGGCGGTGCGGAGATGCCGACCAAACGTACCCGGCTCGGATCGCCCGTGCCCAGGCCCCTGCAGCGGCGGCACCCTGCGGGGAAATCGTAATCACCGAAGCTCCGCGAGTTCAAGCAGTTAGAAACACGTGAGCGGCCCTGTGGGCGGACCGCCCCCCCCCCAGGCGCACGCCCCGATCCGGAAACGATTTCCGGGGGTGCGCGGCGCGCCCCTAGCCCGGGTTCTTCATGAGGCTTCACCGAGATCGACGCAGCCTCATGAAGAACCCGGGCTAGACGCGGACGTCGCCGGTGGCCTCGGAGAGGTCGGCGTAGCGCGCGAGGAGCGGATCGACCTCCTCGGCCAGGAACTCGTCGACCTGCTCGGGCGCGCGCCCGACGAAGCGCGCCGGATCGAGCAGCGCGTCGATGCGACCCGCGAGCGGCGCGAAGAGCGGATCCGCCGCGAGCAGCTCGCGCAGCGGATTCTCCTCGCCGCGGAAGAGCGCCTCCGAGGCCTGGTGCGACAGAACGCGGATGCGCTCGTGCGCGTCCTGCCGATCGGCGCCCGCCTTGACGGCTTCCATCATCAGGTGTTCGGACGCGAGGAACGGCAGCTCCTCGCGCAGACGTGCCTCGATGACGGGCGCGTGCACGACGAGTCCATCCGTCACGTTCAGGTAGAGCTGCAGGATCGCGTCGGTCGCGAGGAACGCCTCGGCGATCGCGAGGCGCCGGTTGGCGGAGTCGTCGAGCGTGCGCTCGAACCACTGGTTCGCGGCGGTGTGCGCCGTGTTGTCGAGCCCGACGATCACGTGTCGCGCGAGCGCGCACATGCGCTCGCTGCGCATCGGGTTGCGCTTCCAGGGCATCGCGGACGAGCCGATCTGCTTCTTGCCGAAGGGCTCCTCCATCTCGCGCCGTCCGGCGGAGAGGCGCAGGTCGACGGCGAACTTCGACGCCGACTGCGCGATGCCCGACAGCACCTGGCACACGCGGAAGTCGAGCTGGCGCGGGTAGGTCTGCCCCGTCACGCCGAAGCGCCGCTCGAAGCCCATCTTGCGCGTGACCGTCTCGTCGAGCGCGCGCACCTTCGCGTGGTCGCCCTCGAACAGCTCGAGGAACGACGCCTGGCTCCCGGTCGTCCCTTTCACACCGCGGAACCGGATCGCCTGCTCGGCGTGGTCGAGGTCCTCGAGGTTGAAGACGAGGTCCTGGATCCAGAGGCACGCGCGCTTGCCGACCGTCGTCGCCTGGGCCGGCTGGTAGTGCGTGAGTCCGAGCACGGGCTGCGCGCGCCACTTGGCAGCGAACGCGCGCAGCTTGCGCAGGACGCCGACCAGCTGCACGCGGATCAACCGCACCGCATCGCGCATCACGATCAGCTCGGCGTTGTCGGTCACGAAGCACGATGTCGCGCCGAGGTGCACGATGCCGCGCGCCTTCGGGCACTGATCGCCCCAGGCGTGAACGTGCGCCATCACGTCGTGGCGCAGCTCGGCCTCGTACTTCGCGGCGGCGTCGAAGTCGACGTCCGCGGCGTGCGCGCGGAGCTCGGCGAGCTGCTCGTCGTCGATCGGCAGGCCGAGCTCTTGCTCGCCCTCGGCGAGCGCGATCCACAGCTGGCGCCAGGTCGTGAACTTCTTGTGCGGCGAGAAGTTCTCGCGCATCGCCTCGCTGGCGTAGCGCGAGGAAAGGGGGCTCTCGTAGTTCTTCTTGTCCATGGAGAACCCGACACGATAAACGCTCGGCCCGGCGCGTCCAACCGCGGGGACACGGTGCGCGTCAGCCGGCGAGCGCGACCGCGGTGGCCGCGGCGGCACACGCGACGATTCCGACGAACAACCGGCGGCGGATCCCCGCTTCGCTGGCCGCGCCCGCGCCGAGGTAGGCAATGATCCAAAGCACGGAGAGCGCGCCGACGGCGTCCGTTCCGATGTCGGCGAGCGACGGATCGCGGCCGGGAACGCTCGCCTGATGCCACTCGTCGAGCGCGCCGTAGGCCACCGTCACGAGCAGCACCCACGCGGCCTGGACCGGTCCGACGCGCGGCCACGGCGCGTGCGGTCGGGACGCGTCCGCCGGCGGTGCGCGCCGCAGCACGACCGCCGACACGAGCAACGCGAGCGTCCCGAAGAGCGGCGCGTGCGCCATGTTCGACACGATCCGCCACGTGTACGACCCGAGCTCCGGCGGCCGCTCGAACGTGCGATCGCTCATGGTCCAGATCAGCCCCATCCAACCCGCGATGAGCGCGAGCGAGACCACGAGCGGGAAGCGCAACAGCGCTCGCCCGGCCGCGCGCAGGAGAACGAGCCAGGAAAAGCGCGCCGACTCAGTCGGCTCGGACATAGGCCTTCTTCGCGTGGAAGGTCAGTCCGTCGCCATCCGCGCTGCGCTCGGCGTGCAGCGCATCGACGCTCGCCTTCAGGAGGAACAGGCCACGGCCGCGGTCGTCCTCGATGTCGAAGGCGCAGTCGCCGGCGAGGGTCTCGTTCACCCCGTCGGGATCGCCACCGCCCTGGTCGGTGACGGACAGCATCCAGTGCGACCCGTCGATCGTGAGCGTCGCGCGCATGCGCACGTCGGAGCTGAGGTCGTCCTCGGTGAGCGCCGCACCTCCCCCACCATGATCGATCGCGTTGGCGAGCAGCTCGGAGAGAACGAGCGCCAGCGCGTCGACGTCACCGGCCGGCATGCCCTCCAGGCGCGCGAAGCGGGTGAACAGGTTGCGGGCGACGCGCACGCCACGGTGCGTCGCCGGCTGGTTCAGCGAGATCTCGCTCGTGGGCCCGTTGCCGCTCATCGCATCTCCAGCGCGAGCGAGAGGTCGAGGGCCGGTGCCGAATGCGTCAGGCCGCCCACGGACACGCGATCCACACCGGTGGCGGCGATGCGCGCGACGCTCTCGAGATCCACGCCGCCGGACGCTTCGATCTGGAGCGGGCGCGCGCGCTTCGACGCCGCCTCGCGCAGCACCGGACAGAGCGCGCGCAGCTCGTCGGGCGTCATGTTGTCGAGCAGGACGACGTCCGCGTCGCCGGCCACGGCCTGGAGCGCTTCGGCCTCGTCGCGCGCCTCGGCGGTCATGAACACGCCCGATCCGTGCGTCCCGCGCAGCGCGCGCAGGAGCTCGGTGAGCGACAGACCCGACGCGTCGACGTGGTTGTCCTTGACCATGACCTCGTCGCACAGGCCGAAGCGATGGTTCTCGCCGCCGCCGCAGCGCACGGCGTACTTCTCGAAGACGCGCAGGCCGGGGGTCGTCTTGCGCGTGTCGAGAATGCGTGCGCGTCCCGCGGCCAGGTCGACGAAGGCGCGCGTGAGCGTCGCGACTCCGGACATGCGCTGCACGAAGTTCAACGCGGTGCGCTCGCCGCGCAGGAGGACGGCCGCCGGACCCTCGAGCCGCAGCACAACGTCCCCCGCATCCACGCGTTCGCCGTCCTCGCGCTCGAGCGTGAACGTGAGCGCGGATTCGGCGTCCGGAGCGAGCACCTCGAAGACGCGGCGAAACACGTCGAGGCCCGCGAGGACCCCCGCGGCCTTCGCGCGCAGGACACCGGTCGCGAGCGCGTCGGTCCGCAGCGTCGGATCCGTCGTCAGGTCCCCGCGCTCGAAACGCGCGCCGAGGTCCTCCTCGAGGGCGACCCGGATCGCAGCGTCCATGTGGTTTGCCGTGAGCACGTCCGACGTCCGGGGAACGGGCGTCGGCGTTGCCCGAGGGCGCGACGCGTGGGGATCGGAGGGCGTGGTCAGCATGCGGGGCCGCGGCGATTCTAGCCGCGGATTCGCCGCCGTGCGCCCTTCCGGGGGGTCCGCTCGGCCACGGAATCTCCGAATCCGCTCGCACGGGGGGCCGCGCGTCGCGCGTCGCGGGCGAATCGGCCCTTTCCACAGCGTGGCCCGCGACGCCGACCGAGGCGAGGTCCGCGGGGGTCGGGACGCGCCGCGCGAGCGTCGGAGAAATGCCCGTGATACCGGCGAATTCTCGCAACGATCCGCGACTTGGGCGGCCTCACTTCCTAGCTTGCTTTCCTTAAGAAGGAGGGGGCGGCCGCCGCCTCTTCACGTCTGCGCAACGGGAGTCTGCAACATGATTCGGTGGAGTGGTTCTGTCTGTCTGTCCGTCTGTCCCGGGGTCGAGCGCGGCCTGCGGCGCGTCGCCCGACTCCTCCTCGCACTGATCTGCGGAGGGATCGCGAGCGCTCTGCCGACGGGCGCACAGCGCGGCGGTGACGTCGGCGCCGGAATCCCGGGCGCCTCGCTGCCGCACGTGACCGGCAACGTCTCCGCCACGCGCAGCGCCGTCCCGACGGTGACCGGCAAGCGGGTGGGCACCTTGAAGAGCGAGGTGCCGACCGGCACCGAGTTCGTGCTGCACGGCACGATGCCCGTCCCCACGCAGAACTTCGCGCGCGACACGTGTCCGTACGTGGTCGTCGACCCCGACGGCACGCCGCACGCCACGCAATGGGAGCTCGTCGCCGTGACCGCGAACCACATGGTCGTCGAGCTCCTCGCGCCGATCGAGAACACCGGAGGCTGGACCGGCCGCCAGACCTTCGACGTGTACGTCGGAACGAATCCGTACGACGTGTCGCAGTTCGAGCCGGCCGTGCTCGCCGCGCTCGGCACGAAGGGCGTGTTGCGCGTGCGGCTCGAGGACCAGAACGGCGTCCATCGCTACGCCGAGCTGACCGACCGCACGGTTCCGCACACCATCTATCGCGTCGGTCCGGCGAAGATCACGATCGAGCGCGTCTTCCAAGGCGCGGGCGGCCTCCAGGCGTGGCTCTCGGCGCGCGCGAACAGCGACGAGATCGAGGTCATCCTGAACTGGCACAACGGCGGGTTGCCCGCGCGCCCGGACCTCTACTTCTCCTCGCTCGCGCTCGAGGTACCGGCCGGCTACACGTGGACTCCGCTCCTGCCGGACCCCGCGATGTCGGTTCCGATGCTGGTCCGCAAGGGACGCCACGTCTTGCCGCAGCGCTGGGAGCGCTCCTTCCGCGTCATCGTCCATCCGATCGGAAAGGCGCCCGACCTGTCCTATCGCGGCTGGGCCGTGGGCGATTGGTCCCAGGGTGGATACCTGGCGCAGAGCCTGCGCCTCCCGGACCTGTCGCACACGAACATCGACCTCGCGCCGAAGCAGATCGACGACTTCGATCGCCTCGAGAACCTCCTCCCGAGCGTCCCCGGAACCACTCCGGTCAGCAACCTCTGGCCGGCCCACGGCGTGTTCTATGGCGGAATGACCGGCGGCGTCGAGATCTACCAGTACCCGTCGGTACCGCTCGCGTTCTCGGGCCAACCGGAGGGCATGCTGTCGAACTTCGTCGAGCAGCTGCGCTACGCATCGCGCCAGATGGGCTGCATCTACGCGGACGACGGGCAACCGATCGAGCAGGAGGACTACCTGAATCCCGACGGGACGCAGCCCTTCAACCTCTTCAACAACGCGTTCATCGGCTACCCGACGCCCGACGACGCGCCGTTCGATTTCAGCCAGACGGGCCCCGGCGTCGGCTCGGCGCCCTACGACCCGAACGACTACAGCCCGGTCGACTACCAGCACTTCGTGCGGCGCACGAACGCCAACAAGACGCTCGTTTGGCTCGACAACGATCCGCTCGCGCGTCTGTACATGATGATGGACGCCGAGCTCGGGCGGATGTGCTTCTACGAGGGCCCGGGGGGTCGGCTTCCGAAGCCCGCGGTCTTCGGGCTCGGAACGATCATGGGGCGCGCGGAGGCGTGGATCGGAGACCTCATGGCGACCGCGCACGCGCTCGCACCGATCGAGTGGCGCGTGCGCAACCAAGCGTGGTTCACGACGTACGTCGCGGCGCTCCGCAGCTCGCAGCTCCCGACCGGGCTCTTCTCGGCGATCAACTACGGGAAGATGGCGACGAGCATGCCGTTCGGAAACGGAAGCGTCGCGTCGTACTGGGTGTATCGTTCGAATGAGCAGATCTTTCTCATGCACGCCCTGCGCGGCATACAAGAATCCGTCGGAATCGACTGCCGCAACCTCCTGCGCTCGTGCGGGGATGGACTCTGGAACTTCGCTTGGAAGGTCGGCACGGACGGCCCCCTCGACACCTATCCGGCCGGTCCGGTCGGCGGCGCGCGCTACGTCTCGCGCAGCGAGATCCCAGCCGGACTCACGACGAGCGTGCTGCGCGACGCCTGGCACGTCGCGAACGCCCTCGCCGACGCCGAGCGCGCGGGCGCGAACATGGTGCCCGCCGTCCTCGCCCTCACGAAGTCGTCGCACGTCGCGGGCGCACGCGCGGTGTTCGAAGGCTGGGGCCTCCAGAACATCGCCAACCGCGCGTCGGCGCTCTCGCTGATGCAGGAGCTCGCGCCGTAGCAGCCGGTGGTGAAACTCACGGCGTCCTCGAAGCGCGCTGAATCCGCGTCGTCAGCGCGCCTCGTCAGCGCGCATTCCTCTCTCTCCGAAGACATCGTGAGTTCCACAGCGGCCTGCTAGCCCGGGTGATTCATGAGGATGTGCGGCAGTAGCTGCAACTCGGTTCCTGCCGGTGCTTTGCGGGCGTTGGCCCCGGAGGCGACCTTGTCAGGTCGTCGAGGACGCCGACGTTCGCAAAGTGCCGGCAGGGGCCG
>JAJDEV010000131.1 GCA_029259605.1 Planctomycetota bacterium
GCGTGCGACGGCCCCGCAGGCGACCCTGATCGGGTCGTCGAGGACGACGGCGTTCGCAAAGTGCCGGGAGGGGCCGAGAGAGCAGCGCAGCTGCTCGGTTGTGGCTTCTGCAGTGCAGCCTCGTGAATAGATCGGGCTAGCAGCCCGTGGTGAAACTCACGCCACCGTCGAAGAGCGCTGGATCCGCGCTGCCTGCGTTCCGCTTCCTCCGAGTCTCCACGAGTACGCGTCGTCAGCGCGCCTTGCCAGCACGGATCCATCACCCTCCGACGATGGCGTGAGTTTCACCACGGGCTGCTAGGCGACCGCGCGACCGCGCGCCCAGAGGATCGGCGCGACCAGCGAGAGCGAACCGTACAGCAGCAGCGCGACGTACAGGTTCATGTGGATGCCGTAGGTCATCGACACCGCGACCGAGAGCACGGCGGCGAGGACGCTCGCCGCGCCGTTGACACCCCACATCCACGGCGTGGCCGTGTCCGAAATGCGCGACACGAGCCGCAGGCCGAGCGGGAAGCCGAGGCCGAGCAGGAACGCGACCGGCGAGAGCACGAGCACGACGCAGAGGATGCGTGTGGAGAGCTCGTACTCGATCGTCGCGTCGATCAGCGGCTGGAGGACGAACGACACGGTGCCGATCGCGGCTGCGATCGCGAGCGGGAAGAGGCGCGCCACCTTCACGTTGTCCTCGACGCGCACGCGATCGGACCAGTAGCTGCCGAACCCGGTCGCGAGGATCATCGAGAACAGGACGACGACCATCGCATACGTCGGATGTCCGAGGTACGCGGAGAAGCGCTGCATCAGCGGGATCTGCACGAGCATGTATCCCAGACCGATCGCCGCGAAGTACCACAGCGACAGGAAGAAGCTGGACGCGCCCATCGCCGGAACTCCGGCGGAGAGCAGCGGCACGAGGATCACCGCCGCGATCAGGCCGAGCGACACGAGGAACAGGATCACGAGCGTGTTCGTCGCGCGGATGTTTCCGCCGACGACCCCGGACCCGTGCTGTCGCGCCGAGCCGACGTCGTCGTGGAACGCACTGCTCAGCTTGAGGATGTTGAAGAAGAACGGGCGCTCGTCCGTCGGCGGCGAGAAGTCGTAGAACTCGTGCACCGTGGCGATGGCGAGCTCGTCCTCGGACGTCGCGGCCTGGATCGCGCGCAGCTGATCGTCCTCGGCAGGTGCGTCGGGCGCGAGCACGACGGAGAACTCGAAGCGCTCGGCCGTCGCGTGGATCGTGCGCAGGTCCTCGTCGGACAACGGCGACGGGGAGACGACGAGCGTGGCCGCGCGGTCGCGCGCCAGCATCGCCATGTGCTTCGACGGGTCGGTGACGCCGCGATCGAGCAGCGCCGCGACCCCGAGCGAGAGCAGGCGATTCGTCTCCGAGACCGAGCTCGGGTTGTACCAGCGCGAGACGCTGAAGAGTCCCGTCGGCTTCAGCACGTCGAGGAACACGCGCCAACCCTCGAGCGTGTACAGCCCGTTCTCGCTGAGCGTCATCGCGCCGGCGCCGGTCGACGCCCACGTGTCGATGAGCGACATCTGCAGCACGTCGAACTTGTCCTCGGTGCGCGTCAGGTAGGAGCGCGCCTCGTCGTGCACGATCGTCACGCCCGGGTGATCGGCCAGATTCGCGAAGTCGCGCCGCTCGCCCTCGAGCAGGTCGACGAAGACCTCGTTGATCTCGATACCGCGCACCGTCTTCGAATTGGCGTACAGCGCGGTCAGCAGGTCGCGCCCACCGCCGACGCCGATCACCGCCGCATCGCCGCCCTTGCGCATGTGGTAGGGGAGCGACGTGACGTCGTACTCGGTCCACTCGAGCGAAGCCGGGTCGCCGTCCCAGCGCGTCATCATCGTCCCCGCGAGGCCGTCGATCGCCATGCCGATCGTCTCGCCGTGGAACTTCTGCGCGCCCTTGCCCGGCCCCCAGTACGTGAGCTGGTCCTTGATGTCGTTCGACACCGTGATCTGCGAGTGGATGTTCCAGTACTCGACCGTGTCCTCGCGCGCGGGAATCAGGCTGCCCTTCGGGAACCAGACGCGCAGCGGATCCTCGGCGCTCTCGTTCATCGACGCGCCGACCGCGAGCAGGACGATGGTGAGGATGCCCGGGATCGACGGCTTGTCCTTCGCGGCGAGCCCGAAGCACACCGCGCCGACCGCCGCGGCGACCGCGCAGTAGAGGAACGCCGACGTGATGTTCGACTCGCTCAGAAGGGGGACGACGGCGAGCGTTCCCAGGGCGGCGCCGAGCAGGTCGATCGCGTATGTGACGCCGATCTTGCCGGGCACGCGCGTGAGCGCGATCGTGACGAGGACCCCGGACAGGCAGAACGGCACCGCGACGAGCACCGTCATGATCGTCAACGCCGCGAGCGTGATCGTGCGGATCTCCTTCGTCGAAGGGATCGGCATGAGCAGCATCGCGACGTGCGAGAACGGAATCGCGAGCGCGAACCCGAGGCCGATGCGTCGCAACCCGCGCAGCGTCTCGGCTCCCTCGAACGCCTTGCCGCCGAGGTAGACGTACAGCGCTCCCGCGGACATGCCGAACAGCGCCGTCGAGACCGCGAAGAACGACATGTGGTACCACATCGTTGCGGAGAGCATCCTCGTGAAGAGGATCTCGATCGCGAGCGTCGCGAGCGTCGTGCAGAAGAGGCCGGCGAGGAACCAGCCGCGCGAGAACGTCATGAGCGAAGGGGCGGGGGCGGGGAACGGAGCGGCGTGAGGCTATGCGGGTGTCGTGGGTCGCGACAAGCCCGTCGGCGGCGGCGGGCCGGGGACGAACGGGGAGTATCGGCGCTGCGCGCCCGGTTCCGCTCGCCGTTCCCGCGTTTCCGACGGCTGGCGGAAGAAATCGATCGAGGCGCCGAGTGCGGGGCACGAAGGATTTTCGATGCGCGCCGCGAGGGCGCATGGCGCCGGGCACCGCTTGATCGAGGCGCGGGATCTGCCAGCCTGTGCCGCGAGATGAATACGAACAAGCCCGCCCGCGTCCGCTTCCCGATCCACCCGCTGCTCGCGAACCGCTGGAGTCCGCGCGCCTTCGCCGCACGCGCCATCGACGACGCCGAGCTCGGCAGCCTGCTCGAGGCCGCGCGTTGGGCGCCGTCGTGCTTCAACGCCCAGCCCTGGCGCTTCGTCGTCGCGCGAAGCGCCGACGCGGAGGGGTACGCGCGCCTCGCCGGCTGTCTCGTGGAAGGCAACGCGTGGGCCAAGCAGGCGCCGCTGCTCCTGCTCTCGGTCGCGCGCGCTCGGTTCGAACACAACGACAAGCCGAATCGCTGGGCGCAACACGACGTCGGGCTCGCGATGCAGAGCTTGGTCGTGCAAGCGGAAGCGCTCGGCCTCGTCGCGCACCAGATGGCGGGCTTCGACGCCGCGCACGCGCGCGGCGTGCTCGGGATCCCGGACGGCTTCGATCCCGTGGCGATGACCGCGATCGGGCATCCGGGGGACCCGGCGGAGCTTTCCGAGGAGCTCGCCGCACGCGAGCGCGCACCGCGCGAACGCAAGGCGCTCGAGGCGATCGCGTTCGGCGCGCGCTGGGACGCGGCGCTCGAGCTCGACGC
>JAJDEV010000132.1 GCA_029259605.1 Planctomycetota bacterium
TTCCTCCGGTTTGACACCGGCAGTCTCGCTAGAGTCCCCGCCATTACGCGCTGGCAACTAACGATAAGGGTTGCGCTCGTTACGGGACTTAACCCAACATCTCACGACACGAGCTGACGACAGCCATGCAACACCTGTCCATGTTCCGACTCCGAAGAGCTGTCACTCCCCTTTCAGGGAGCTAATCCATGAATGTCAAGGCTAGGTAAGGTTCTTCGCGTTGCTTCGAATTAAACCACATGCTCCACCGCTTGTGTGAGCCCCCGTCAATTCCTTTGAGTTTTACCCTTGCGAGCGTACTCCCCAGGCGGGGCACTTAATACATTTGCTCCGGCAGGGAAAACCATAGGCATTCCCCCTACCTAGTGCCCATCGTTTACGGCTAGGACTACCGGGGTATCTAATCCCGTTCGCTCCCCTAGCTTTCGCACCTCAGCGTCAGATACGGTCCAGTGAGCCGCTTTCGCCACTGGTGTTCCTCTTGATATCTACGCATTTCACCGCTCCACCAAGAGTTCCACTCACCCCAACCGTCCTCTAGCCCGACAGTATTCGATGCAGTTCCCCGGTTGAGCCGAGGGCTTTCACACCAAACTAATCGAGCCGCCTACGTGCGCTTTATGCCCAGTGATTCCGAACAACGTTTGCACCCTCCGTCTTACCGCGGCTGCTGGCACGGAGTTAGCCGGTGCTTCCTCTCGCTTTAGTCAACCATGCAGCTATTAACGACATGGCATTCCTATGGCGTGACAGCAGTTTACAACCCGAAGGCCTTCATCCTGCACGCGGTGTCGCTCCGTCAGGCTTTCGCCCATTGCGGAAGATTCTCGACTGCAGCCTCCCGTAGGAGTCTGGGCAGTATCTCAGTCCCAGTGTGACCGGTCGTCCTCTCAAACCGGCTACCCGTCATTGCCTTGGTAGGCCGTTACCCCACCAACAAGCTGATAGGCCGCAACCCCCTCCCCGAGCAGCAGCCGAAGCCACCGTTTACCATCGGACTGATGCCAGTCCGTGGTCCATCCGGCATTACCCACCGTTTCCAGTGGTTATTCCGGTCTCGAGGGTAGGTTGGTTACGTGTTACTCACCCGTTCGCCGCTTTACTCGCCCGAAGGCTTTCGCGCACGACTTGCATGCCTAATCCACACCGCCAACGTTCGTTCTGAGCCAGGATCAAACCCTTCAATTAATTGATTTGCTTGATTCTAGTTTCTTTTATTTACGAGGGATCGAGCGGGTAAAGCTCGAATCCCCAATGCTCGCACGAGTTTCAAGGGCCACCCTGATTGTCAAAGAGCCGCCGCGCCGGTCCGCCCTGGGGCTTTCCTTGCTGCGCGGCGCGTTCGTTCCTGTCTTCCCCGTCCTCGTCACACGCTTTCGTGCTCCGACGTGGGCGAAGGATGATAGGGGTTTTGCGGGTCGGGTCAAGCGCCAGCCCTAGATTCGTAGCGGGTCCGCGCGATCAGCTGTAAGCTCCGCTCGAGCTGGGACTTACGAGCGCTCATGCCCACCCCGCCCCGCGCCCAGCCTACTCCCGAACCAGGATCGGGGCTCCCTCAGGCAGGATTTCGAACAAGCGCTCCACGTTCTCGTTGTGGAACCGGATGCAGCCGTCCGACGACGCGGTGCCGATGCTTTGGGGCTCCTTGGTTCCGTGGAACCCGAAGCTCGTCTTGACGCCGTCGTCGAACCACCCGATCCAACGCGTTCCGAGGGGGTTTCGGGGGTCTCCGAAGGGAATGATCTCTCTGCCAATCGGCATCCACGGCGGGTCGACCAGCTTGTTGCCGGCCACGAACTCGCCCGTGATCGTCTCCTCCCCGGGGCGCCCAATGCCCACGGGCCACGAGCCGGCGACTTCATCGCCGGCGAGATAGAGCGTCCACCTCGCGCTCAGATCGACCAGCATGCGTACGGGGTCCGTCGGGATGCGCAGCACCTGATCCACCTGTAGGTACCCGCGTACGCGGTTGGATTGGAGTATCAGCCCCGCGCACATCACGCGCCCCGGGTGCTCGGCGACGTACGCCTTCCGGATGCCGATGGCCGTTCCGTTCGGCGGGACTCTCACTTCCACCGCGGGCCAATTCCCCTTGGGATTCCAGCGGTGGTGCTCCTGGGCCGCATCCAGCCCCTTCGTCCACTCGGCGAGCTTCTCACGCGACGCCGCCCACGGCGCGTCGAGCTCGGTCAACAGCAGGTCCGAGTACGCACGCGCGGCCCGCTCGTAGCCTCGACTGGACAGCGCCTCCGCCCCCACGTCCTCGAGCAACGCCATCTCCATCGCGAGCACGAGCGGGCTCTCCGTCATCCCCGCCTCGACGCGCTGCACCGGCGTCGATTCGCCCCCGAGGGCGGCCTGGAGCAGGGCCTTTTCACGCGCGCTCAGCCTGGACTCGTCCAGTTCGGTCGCGAGCAGCAGCCCCGCCCGCGCTTCTCCGTCGACGGCCATGGCGAAGGCCTCCGCCATCCGTGCGCGATCCGGTGGGAAACCCACGATGCGGGCGACGGCGGAACGGACGTCGTTGGAAGAGCCGTGGAGCAGCGCTGCGGCGACTTCGACTTCGCCTTCGTCGCGGGCGGCCGGAGGCTCGACGCCCTCGAGCCAGGCGGGCGTCGCCGCGATCTTCTCCACCGGAGCGGCTTCGAAGGCCTTCGGACGCTCCTCGGGCTCTGCGACGGGCCTTGGCCGCGTCAGGAATCGCGCGTCGGCGTCGGGTTCCGGGGTCACCGCAGGTGCCTCGACCTCGAGCGGCGCTGCGGTGGAACCGGGTCCCCTCCCATCCCCGCCCTCGACCGATGAGGCCGGGTAGAAGCGGACGAACAAGAGAAACGAAACGACGACCAGGACGAGCAGAACTAGCGCGCGCATAACGGCGATCCTCGGTGAGAGACGTAGCGCACGAATCGTAGCCAGTGAAACGTCCGACTCGGAGCCCGAATCGCCGCATGGCGCGAATTGGCGGTCTTTTCGAGGACGCACGCACGGCTTGCGCGCGGCGAGGAACGAAGGTGGAAGCTCCCGGCATCGCCGCGTCCGGACAACCCCTGAACCCTAAGGTTCAGGTGGGCCCGACACCGGACGGTCCTGCCGCCACGGATCGAGAAGGGCCCTCTCATTTCTCATTGGGCTCGGGGGCTTGAGCCGGTTTCGCGAACGCGCCAGGTGGGCTTCCACGTCGCAACGCTACCAAGTCTGCGGCAAAACACACGCCGCAGCGGGCACTCGCTGGAGCTTTCGAGAAGCCCCTGCCTTCGGATTCGGAGCGGGCGCCTGAGCGCGCCGGAGTGACGCTACCAGGCCTGCGCCTGAATCTCCGAACGGATGCGATCCGCGAGCGCGAGCGCGCGCCGCCCGTCCTCGCCCGTCACCTCGGGCGCACGGCCGTCGCGGACGGCCTTGAGGAACGAGTCGAGCTCGGCCTGCAACGGCCGCTCCTCCCCCTCGAGTTCGAGCTTCTGGACGTCGAGCAGCCCGCCCTGAACGAACTCCGCGCGCTTGGCCAGTTCGGCCGGATCGCCGGTGCGAAGCTCCTCGAGCCCCGCGTCGAAGTTCGGCCCGCGTCGCACGAACAGGCCGTGGTTCTCGGCGAAGTCCAGGCTGACGTAGCCGCCGGGCGAGAACATGCGCAGGCGGCGCATCGGAGTCAGAGACACGCGGCTCGCGGTCACGTTCGCGCGCGCACCGTTCTTGAAGACGATGCGCACCGACGCGAGATCCTCGCTCTCGGTCAGGATCCGTCCGCCCGCTGCATCCACGCTCTCGACCTCCGAGTCGACGAGGTGCAGCACGAGGTCGAGATCGTGGATCATCAGATCGTGGACGACGCCGACGTCCATCGAGCGGAAGCTGAAGGTCGTCAGCCGGTGCGATTCGATGAAGCGCGGTTCGAGCTTCCACTCGCGCAGCAGGCGCACGCCGGGCTGGAAGCGCTCCACATGACCGACGGCGATCGACGCACCGCCGCGCTCGGCAGCCGCGAGAATGCGGTCCGCCTCGGCGAGGTTCGAAGCGAGCGGCTTCTCGATCAGGCACGCGATTCCGCGCTCGAGCAGTGGCGTAGCGACGCGTTCGTGATCCACCGTGGGGACGACGACGCTGACCGCGTCGATCGTGTCCGGCAGGTCCGCCACCGACCCCACGACGTCGGCACCCAGCGGAGCTCCGACTTCGCGCGCGCGGTCCTCGTCGACGTCGACGACGTACGCGAGCTCCGCCGCGGGGTTCTGGGCGTAGATCTTCGCGTGGATCCGGCCGAGGTGGCCGACTCCGACGACGGCGACACGCAAGGGCTTCGAGCTCATGCGGACCGCACCTCGCTCAGCACGCGCTCGACGCCGGCGCGATGAAACTCCTCGCGCAGGGACTCGCGGTAGCGCCCCTTCGCACCGACCTCACTTCGCCGCAGCGCTTCGATCAGCTCTCGCACCGCGGCACCAGGACTCGAGGCTTCGAGCTCGGCGATCACGCGGTTGCGCGGCTCGCCCGAACGGTAGAGGCGTCGGAACGCGGCGCGGATCTCCTGGACCTCTTCGGCGTCGAAACCCGCGCGATCGAGACCGATCACGTTGACCTTCCGCACGCGCGCGGGGTGCCCCTCGAGGATCATGAACGGGGGCACGTCCTGGATGACTCGCGTCAGTCCACCGACGTAGGCGTTGCGCCCGATGGAGACGAACTGGTGGGCGGCGGCCGCTCCGTTCACGATCGCGCCGGAGCCCACCGCGACGTGGCCGCCGAGCAGAACGTTGTTGCCGAGCATCACGTTGTCACCGAGCTCGCAATCGTGGGCGACGTGCGAGCAGGCCATGAACAGGCAATCGCTGCCGATCCGCGTTCGGCCGCCCCCTTTCACGGTTCCCCGGTTGATGGTGACGAACTCGCGGATCGTGTTGCGATCGCCGATCTCGAGGTGCGTCGGCTCCCCTTCGTACGTGAGGTCCTGGGGAGCCCCACCGACGCCGGCCTGTCCGAGGATGTGATTGTCGACACCGAGCGTCGTGACGCCGTCGATGACGACCTGCGGTCCGATGCGCGTGCCGTCACCGATGCGCACGTCCGCGCCGATGACCGAGTACGGACCGACGGTCACGCCGACGCCGAGTTCGGCGCCCTTCGCGATGACCGCGGTCGGGTGGATGTCAGTTGCCATTCGTCTAGCCCGGGTTCTTCATGCGGCTTTGCCGAGCTCGGCGCAGATACCCGTCCAGATCGACGCTTCGCAGCGGAAGCGCGTGGTGGCGACGTGGACGGATCGCCGAACTCGGTGAGAGAGATATGTGTTGTCGAAGGGGCGCACAGCTACGCGGATGTCGGTGAAGCCTCATGGGGAACTCGGGGTCGTCGCTTCGCTCAGGATTCGACCATGGTGAACGTCAGGATCGCCTCGCACACGACGCGCCCCGCGACGAGGCCCTTCCCCTTGACCTGGGCCAGCTCGCCTTTCATGCGCACGGTCTCGACTTCGATGCGCAGCTGGTCCCCCGGCTCGACGGCCGCGCGCAGCTTGACCTTGTCGATCGACCAGAGGACCGCGAGCTTGCCGGTGTGCTCGAGCTTGCGGAGCAGGAGCACGCCGGCGAGCTGAGCCATCGCCTCGAGCTGCAGGACGCCCGGCATCAACGGCTTCTCAGGGAAGTGGCCGCCGAAGAAGGGCTCGTTGATCGAGACGTTCTTGATCGCGACCGCGCGCTGGTAGCCATCGATTTCGATCACGCGGTCGATGAGCAGGAACGGGTAGCGGTGCGGGAGCATCCGCATGACCTCGCGGATGTCGAGCCCCGTGTCCCTGCGGATCAGGCCGCCGGTCTCCTCGGCCTCCATGACGTCCGCGAGCCGACGCACGAACTCGGCGTTCGTCTTGTGCCCCGAGCGGGTCGCGATCACATGCGCGTGGAGCTCGGCGCCGAGCAGGTGCAGGTCGCCGAGAAGGTCGAGCATCTTGTGCCGCACCGGCTCCCCGGGCATGCGCAGGACGGTTTGCGAATCGCCGAGGACGACCGTGTTCTCGCGCGTCGCGCCCTTGCCGAGGCCGGCGGCGCGCAGCGCATCGACCTCCGACGCGAGGCAGAACGTGCGCGCCGGCGCGATCTCCTTCGCGAAGCGATCGGGCGTGACGTCGACCTGATAGGAGCCGCCCTCGACCTCGGGGTCCGCGAACGACGCGATGTACTGCAAGGTCAGGCCGGGATGTTCGGCCGGTAGCGCGACGAGCGTCGCGTTTCCCTCACGCACGAAGATCGGTTGCTCGACGCGGAAGATGTGCTTCTTCGCGCGTTGCTCGACCGCTCCCGACTGCTCGAACAGATCGACGAGCGTTTGCCCGCTGCCGTCGAGGCCGGGCATCTCGCTGCCGGACATTTCGACGCGCAGGTTGTCGATGTGGATCCCGCTACACACGGCGAGCAGGTGCTCGACCGTGTCGACGCCCGCCCCACCGCGCTCGAGATGCGTCCGTCGGTCCTTGTTCGAATGGAAGCGAATGTGCGCGGGAATCGGCAGCGCATCGGGGAGGTCAGTGCGGATGAACTCGATGCCGGTGTCCTGCGGCGCGGGCAGGACGCGGACGTTCACCAGCTCGCCGGAATGGAGTCCGCGGCCCTTGAACTCGACCGCCGTGCGCAGGGTGCGTTGCAATCGGACCATGACTATCCTTCTCCTTCTTCGAGCTGCGCCAGGCGCCGCTCGAGTTTTCGAACTCGGCTCGCGAGGTCGGGCAGCTTCGCGAAGACGGCGGTCGCGCGCACCTGGCGGACCTTGTCGATCGCGGGCGTTCCCCAGTACTCGCCGCCGGCGTCCAGGTCGCGGAAGACCGACGCAGCACCTCCGACCTGGGCACCGTCGCCGATCGAGATATGCCCCGAAACCCCCACTTGCCCGGCGAGAACGACCCTTTCGCCGATCCGCGACGACCCCGCCACGCCGACCTGGGCGACGAGCAACGCGTTCGGACCGACCACGACGTTGTGCGCGACGTGCACCAGGTTGTCGAGCTTGGAACCGTGTCGGATCCGCGTCGCGCCGAAGCGCCCGCGATCGATCGTGCAGTTCGCTCCGATCTCGACGTCGTCCTCAACGACGACCGAGCCGCACTGCGGAACCTTCTGCCAACCGCTCGGCACGGGATCGAATCCGAAGCCATCCGAGCCCAACACGGCTCCCGCGTGAATGATGCAGTCCGCACCGATCTCGGTGCGCGGATAGAGCACGCAAGCGGAGTGCAGCACCGTGCGCGCGCCGACGACACAACGCGTGCCGACGATCGCGCCGGGGTGCAGGACGACCCCAGCGGCGAGGCGCGCGTCGCGACCGACGAACGCTCCGGCGCCGACGCTGACTCCAGCCTCGAGCGATGCGCCCGTCTCGATCGTGGCCGACGGGTGAACACCGGGTTCGACCGGGTCGACCACGGGGCGAAAGACCTCGATCACGCGGCTGAACGCGCGCCCCGGATTCTCGCAACGCAGCAACGTCAGGTCCGCGCGCCGCAGCTCGACGCCATGCGCGACCACGACCGCCCCGGCACGCGTCTCCTCCACCTCGGACACGTAGCGCGGATGCGCGAGAAAGCTCACCTCGTCGGCAGACGCGTCCGCAAGGGACGCCGGACCGACGACAACACGGGCGCCATCCCCTTCCAGGGTGGCGCCACAGAGCTCGGCGAGTTCTGAGACGGTGCGCGAAATCATGGGAACGGAAACCCGACCGGGTCCCTCTCAGCCTTCCTACTGTGCGGATTGGCCCCCAGGGCGATGAGAACCCGTTGAGCGTTACGCGCGCGGCACCGGTTGTCAATCGTCGTCCCCGACGAGCACCCAATGCGCTTTCCTAGCGAACGCACCCTGGGGGCGCCGGCCCCGCAGAGCGTTCGGGTGCGGGCGTCGAGCAGCACCGGGAAGTTCCCGGTCCGCAGGACCGAGGTTCTGTGAGTCGCGCGGGCTGCGCGCAGCCCACGCACGGCGCGCCACGAAGCGGCGCATACCGTGCAGCGGGACGAAAGCCCCGCGCGTGAATTCGGTCGCGCCCGCAACACGCAAGCGCAGCGAGCCTGTCCCGCAGGGACTGCGCGCAACCAGCCGCCCGCACTCCGGCGACAAGTCCCCGAACGCCCCATCGACCGTTCCGGAGCCGTCACGGCTGCCGTGTAAACCCCGGCTCCGTTGCGTACCGCGGCACGCGAGCGAAGCGAGCCTGTGCCGCAGCAGCGCGAAGCGCTGCGCGTGAATCGATAGAGAACGTCAACAACTCCCCGCCCCTGAGACACCCACCAGAGGAGAGGAACACGTTCGGAACCCCCAAGAGCGATTCGATCCCAGGAACCGCCCACACCGTCAAGATCACTGGAACGTCCACAAGTCCCCGTCCCCGGGACTTCCACCAGACGAGAGGAACACCTTCGGAACCTCCAAGAGCGATTCGATCCCAGGAACCGCCCGCACCGTCAAGATCACTGGAACGTCCACAAGTCCCCGCCCCTCCGCTCCCCCACGCACGTGAGCGAAGCGAGCCGTGCCCCTCTAGCAGGCTGTGGCGAAAGTGCTTCGCCCGCAGAGCGTCGGCATCCGCTCCGGGTTGGTCTCCGGAAACGTAGGCGAATCGGTGGATTCGGCGAGGCTTTCGGGGGCCAAGCCGGAGTGGAGGACGG
>JAJDEV010000133.1 GCA_029259605.1 Planctomycetota bacterium
CGAGGGGCGGGCGACGACCATTTCTCTGGGGCCGTGCTCGCGCGCGACCTCGAACGATCTACCCGGAAGCGGCGCGGGTCGTCGCCTGGATGCTTCCCTATTCGATCTTTCTCCAGGTGGGGTTTACCCTGCCGGACCTGTCACCAGGACCGCGGTGCGCTCTTACCGCACCGTTTCACCCTTGCCGCCCGCGCCGATGGCACGGGGTAGGCGGTCTGTTCTCTGTGGCACTTTCCCTAGCCTTGCGGCCGGTTGCCGTTAGCAACCACCCTGACCCGTGGAGCCCGGACTTTCCTCCCCCGAGACGGACTCGGGAGCGGCCGTCTTGACCTCTCACGTCGCGCGGAGACTAGCACGCGACGTCCCTTCGATGAAGCGAACCCTGCTCGCCTGCCTCGCGCTCCTCGCAGGGGCTTCCGCCGACCTGCGCGCCGGCGAGCGCGACGACCGCGTCGACGTCCTCGCGGCGGACCTCGCGTCCGCGGTCGCCGCCGACGATGCGAGCCGCCAACTGGCCGTGCTCGCCGGACTTCGGGACTCGGGGAGCGTCGCGTCGGCCGAAGCGCTGGTCGCGTCCTATGCTGCGGGTCGCGCCGGGCTCGAGCAGGCGCGGGCGTTGGCGACGAACTCGAAGTACGAGTTCGAGCGCAAGGAAGAGGTGCTCGCGATCGTCGAGCTGCGGCGGGTTCAGGAGCCCGAGTTGGAGGATCTCGTCCTCGTCCTCGACCAGGAGCTCGGACAGCTCGAGCGTCAGCTGCACACGGCGCTGGTCGACGTCGAGCGCTATGAGGGTGCGTGCGTGCGCATCCTCGACACGACGTCGCTGCTCTTCGACGACCTCGAGCCCGCGAAGCGACGCAAGGCGGAGCGGCGCATGCTCGACATGGCGACCGAGGACGACGCGGCGGCGGCGCGCTTCGGCGCGCTCGTCGTTCTAGGGAGCGTGGGTTCCGAAGAGGCCGCGGCCGCACTGCTCAAGCGCCTCGCCCTACTCGACCGCGAGTCGACGCGCCTCGAACAGTCGCTCGCGAAGGCGCGGGACGGGTTGCGCCGCATGGAGGATCGACTGCAGCGCGAACCTTCCGACGCGAACCGTAGTGGCGACCGGGCGCAGCCCTACCGCGCCGCGCTGCGCGAGCCGACGCGCTGGAACGCGGAGCTGAGCACGCAGCGCGTCGAGTCGTCACTCGCCGCCGAGGCGGTCGGGTGCATCATCGCGCGATCGGACGAAGTCGATCAGGAGAAGCTGCTCTCGCTCGTTGTCGCGCGGCGTCGCGGCGCGAGCCGCCGCTTGCAGCTCGACCTGTTCGACGTCCTCCGCGCCGCGGACTGCGCGCTCGGAACCGCGACGCTGCACGCCGAGCTCGCGCATGAGAAGGACGCCCTGTTTCGCGCGCAGGCGATCGACGGTCTCACCGTGCAGCGCAGCACGCGCCTCGAGCCGCTCCTGCTCGAGGCGTACCTCGAGGACCCGAGTCCGCACGTGCGCAGCCGCGCGATCACCGCGCTCGCCACGCTTCGATCGAAGGCGGCGATCCCGCGCCTGATCGCGCGCTTCGAGCGAGAGTCCGGTCGCCAGCGCGCCGAGCTCGCCCAGGCGCTGACTTCGCTGACGGGGGAGTCGTTCCGCGAGCGCGCGGACCTTTGGAAAGCGTGGTGGGACGGCGTCGCCGATTCGTTCGCCGTGCCGCGGTCGCCCCAGCGTCCGCGCGACGAGCGCACGGCTGAGCAGCGCGTCGGCACGACGCTCTTCGGCATCCACACGACGAGTCGGAGCGTCGTGTTCTTGCTCGACCTCTCGGGTTCGATGCGGCACGCGATGATCGCGCGCACGAATCCGACCGACGACCCGCGCGTGCCGCCCGACCTCCCGCTCGACGGCGAGGACTCGCGCCTCGATGTCGCCAAGCGCGAGCTGATCCGGGCGCTCGCCGCGATCCCGGAGGGGGGGAGCTTCAACGTGATCGTGTATGCCAGCGGCGTGCACGCTTGGCGTGACGAGATGAGCGTGTTGACGCCCGAAACGCGCGCCGAAGCGATCGCGTACCTCGACCGTCTGAGCGCGGACGGAGCGACGAACATCTCCGGTGCGTTCGAACGCGCCTTCGAACTCACAGGGATCCCAGCTCGAGGTGAATGGACCGATCCCGCGTTCGATACGCTCTACTTGCTCTCGGACGGCCGCCCCTCGATAGGTACGGTCCTCTGGACGCCCGACTTGACGGCGACGGTCACGGACCGCAATCGTCTGGCGGGCATCACCATCCACACGATCGGCCTCTCCGGTGCCCAGGACACGGTCCTGCTCCAGGGGCTAGCCGCGCGGAACGGCGGATCCTTCGTCGCGCGCTGAACCACCCAACGCCACCCACGAGGAAGAGTCATGACGGACGAACCGGTCGTCACGAAGAAGTCGGAGTCGAAGGCATTCAACTGGCTCCTCGGATGCGGCATCGCGATCGTCGTCGTCGGCGTGCTATGCGCCGGCGGTTCGTGGGTGGCGTTCCAGTGGGGCAAGCAGAAGATGATCGACTTCGTGTACGAAAGCGCGTCCGCGGTCATCGAGGAGACGCAGCTTCCGCAACCGCAGATCGACTCGATGATGGTCGACCTGAACCGACTGAAGGAGGCCGCCGAGGACGGCAACATCGAGTGGGACAAGCTCGAAGGCCTCGAGGACGACATCGCGCGTGTCGGCGCGCTCGGGGGCATGCGCCTCTACGAGATTCACGTCATCGAGAAGACGGAAGGGATCACGGAAGAGGAGCGCGACGATGCCCGGCGCCAGGTGCAGCGCCTCGCGCGCGGGATCCACGAGGGAGACATCAGCGTGCGCGAACTCCAGGGGCTCGACGTCCGGTTCGACAAGGACGACCGCGAAGGCGGCTACGATCCCGAGGACCTGAAGCGCGACATCGCCAAGGTCCGGCGCATCGTGGACGCCGCGAAGATCGTCGACGAGCCCTTCGATGTGGACGTCGCCGGGCGGTTCCGCGATCTCGTGGACGACGTGATCGAGTAGGGCGTCGCGATCCGGGCTAGCAGACTGTGGCAAGAGTCATTCACCCGCAGAACGCCGTCCTCCACTCCGGCTTGGCCCCCGAAAGCCTCGCCGAATCCACCGATTCGCCTACGTTTCCGGAGACCAACCTGGAGCGGATGTCGACGCTCTACGGGCGAAGCACTTTCGCCACAGCCTGCTAGCAGCCCGTGGTGAAACTCACGCCATCGTCGGAGGGTGAGGG
>JAJDEV010000134.1 GCA_029259605.1 Planctomycetota bacterium
GTGGGGTGCGCGTGGATCCCGTGGAACGAAGTTCCGAGCACCGACTACGACATCCTGATCCACGCGACACCTGTGGGTTCCGAGGCGAACGGGGATCCGGGCGCGTGCGTGGTACCGTCCGAATGGCTGCGACCGGAGACGCTCGTGCTCGACGCGGTCTACCGTCCGATTCGCACCGCGCTCTTGCTCGCCGCGCACGAGCGCGGCTGCACGCCCATCCCCGGCGGCGAGTGGTTCGTTCGCCAGGCGATCGCGCAGTTCAAGCTCTTCACGCACGCCGATCCCGACGAGGCGCTGATGCGCAAGGCCTTTGAGCACGCCCACGAGGCGAGCGCGGCGGGCGTTTAGCGTGGGAACCACCATGCGGCGGCCGATCGCGTTGCTCGGGATGCGTTGCGCGGGCAAGACGACGGTGGGCCGCGAGCTCGCGCGTCGACTGCGGCGTCCGTTCGTCGACCTCGACGACGAGACGTTGCGCATGGCGCGCTGGCAGGGGAGTCGCGCGAAGAGCGCCGGCGAGCTGCTCGCGTCCGCCGGTGCCCTCGCCTTCCGTGGCTTCGAGGCCCAGGCGCTGCGACGCGTGCTCGAGCCGTCGCTCGCGATCGTCCTGGCGACGGGCGGAGGCGTCGTCGAGCGCAGCGACAACCGCGGATGGCTCACGCGCGCGGCGTTCCGAGTCTGGCTCGACGTGCCGGTCGACGTGCTCGCGGCGCGCCTCGCAGCGGATCCGACGCCGCGGCCGCCGCTCACGGGCGCGGACGCGGTCGACGAGATCGCGAGAGTACTCGCCCGTCGCGCGCCGCATTACCGCACGCTTGCGGACCTGATCCTGCCCGGCGACGACGACGCAGGCACCTTGGCCGGTCGGATCGTCGCCGCGCTCGATTAAGCGTCATTCGCGGTCAGGCTCACGGCCGGTATCGGCCGTTAAAAGGAGCGTGTTCCTCCGCCGCGACATCCCCGCCAACCGCGTCGCCGCGGCCCTGGGGAGTTGCGCGTTGGCGCTGGCGGCCGGGTGCGCCGCACCGACGGTCGAGGAGGAGCCCGGCGTCGACCTCGCGGTGCGCGAGCGCTTCGACGAGCTCGTCGCGGAGGAGACCGCCGAGGAGCTCGAACCCGTGCTCGGCCCGGAGCTGCCGCCCGCACCCGACGCCGAGGAGATCGCGCGCTTCGAGCGCGTCCTGTGGCGCGCCGGTCGACCGTGGGTCGCCGGACTGCCGGCGGTGCGCGCGTCCGAGCGCCAGGCGGGAACGACGCGCGCGCTCGACGCGCTCCGCGAGCGACTCGAAGGCGCGCCGCATTGGCGCGCGCGCTGCGAGCAGATCCTCGCGGACGCCGACGCGTCGAACGACGAACTCTGGTGCGCGCTCGCTCGCGCGTCGGGGCGCATGCTGTCCTTCGAGTGGGCGCCGGCGATCGCGCACGCGCTGCCGCAGACGGCCGCGTCCGGCGACGGCGAGGCGGAGCGCGCGGCGACGAACCCGCGGCGCGCGCAGGCCGCGCGCGACGCGCTCCACGACCTCTTCGGGCGTTGGTTCCGCACGCGCACCGAACTCGAGCCGTTCCTCGCGGATGTGGTGCCGACGCCCGGTGCGCTGCTGCTCCTGCACGAGGGCCGTCGGCTCGAGGGGGTCGCGCGCGAGCGCCTGTTCGCGCTGCTGCGCCACGAACCGCTCACGGCGATCGATTGGATCGCCGACCCCGACCCGGTCGTGCGCGCCGGAGCCGCGGCGATCGTCGGCGACGCGCTCGCGCGTCCGGAAGCGGACCGTGCGCGGCTCGTCGCGCGTCTGTTCGAACGGCTCGATCTCGAGATCGATGCGCGCGCACACGCGGCGTTGCTCGGCGCGCTCGTGGTTCCTTTGCAGAGCGAGACGCCGGACGCGCCGGACGTGCAGCGCTTGCGGCGCATGCTCATCGACGATCGAGAGCCCCAGCGCGCGCTGTCGGTCGCGCGCGGGCTCGCGCTCGTGCCCTGGGGCGTGGACGGGCCGCGCGGCGAGGGACACCTCCTGTCCGGAGTCGCCGCGCTCGGCGGTCAGCTGACCGCGCTCGCCGACGCCGCGCATCCCGACGCGGACGCGTTGCTCGAGGCGCTGTTCTCGCTCGAGACGTTGTGCGATCGCGCGCGATCGGCCGGCCTTGGGCCGGAGCTGCGGGACAGTCGCGCGCGTGAACCGATCTTCCGTCTGATGCGGGACTCGTCGCAGGCGGACGTCGTGCGCGTGTCGGCCGGGGAGTCGCTCGACTCGTTCGTCCGCTCGCACGACTGGCCGGTCGTCATCGAGGTCCTGCGCCGCGGCGATGCGTCGCCCGCGCTCGGTCACTCGCTACTCGCCGTGCTGCGCGAGATCCTCGTCGCGTTCGAGCCGGACTCGCCCAGCGCGGTCGAGGTCCTGGGCGAGGTCGCCAAGCTCGCCGCGGTCGACGATCCGGACCTGCGCCGGCGCGCGCTCGATCTGCTCGCCGACGCAGCGCTGCAGCCGCTCGTCGCGCGCATGCCGGTCGCCTTCCTGTCGGAGCGCCTCGTGCGCGAAGACGTGCCCGACCTGTCGCGCCGCGTGATCCAGCTGATGCGCCGCTTCGGCGACCCGAGCATGCTCGAGGTCTGTCTCGCGAGCGAGCGCTTCGACGCGCTCGCGTCGGATCCGGCGACGATCGTCGGCCTCACCGACATGTGCATCGTGCTCGCGTCCGGGCGCCGGAGCGCGACGATGAACGCAGCCGTGCGCCTGGCGGGAAGGCGCGCGGACGAGATCGGCCTGACGCGTATGCGCCAGGCGCTGCGCCTCGTCGTCGCGCTCGACGTGGACGAGGCCGAGTCGCTGCCCGCGATCGCGCACCACGAAATCTGCGCGTGGGGTTGGCGGTTGCACATGGCGGGCGTCGATCTCGCGACGCTCGACACGGAGGGCACCGTCCTCGCGCGCATCCGCGACGTGCACTGGCAGCGCAGCGCGCTCGACCACGCGCGTGGAGACTTCGACCAGGCGGCGCGCATGCACCTGCTCGCGGTCGTGTTCGCGCACGACGCGACGCTCGTCCACAGCGGTGCGGTGGGGGACCGGCAGCCGTCCGCGGCCGCGGGCGACGCCGAGCAGGCGTTCCAGCGCGCGCTGCTCGCCGCGTCCGGGCCGGACGCGCGCCCGGGCTTCGCGCTGCGCGTCCAGCGCGACCGCGCGCGCTTTCGCGATTCGATCGGCGAGAGCGTGCACGCGCTCGCGGACTATCGCGAGCTCGTGGAACGCGACGCGCTCGACGTCCCCGATCTGCGTCGCACGATCGAACTGCTCGCGCTCGTCGGCGGTTCGTCGGGACGGCGCGTCATCGCGCCCGAAGCGTTCCGGTTGAGGCAGCGCCTCGTCGCGCGCCCCGCGTGGCGCAAGGAGCCCGCGAGCGTCCGCTTGCAGGACCTGCGCGACCTGTGCGAGAGCGCGCTGCGCTCGGGCGACGCGACGAACACCGAGGCGTTCCTCGCGCTCCTCGCCGACCTGCCTCCGCGCCCGCCCGCGCAGGGAGCGGACGCGACCGCCGCGCCCGCGCCCGAGCTCGAAGTCGCACAGGGCGACGCCGATTCCGCGCCGAGCGCGGCGTCCGACCCCGACGCGTTGTGGTCGGGCCTGACCGCCGCGCCGTCCGACCTCACATTGCTACACGACCTCGTCGCGCGCGCGCGCGCTTCGCTGCGCACCCCGGCGCCCGAGACGGCATCGAAGCAGGCGAGCGCGCCGCACGCTCCGGAACGCGGCGCGTCGCCGCGGGAACCGTCGCACGCGCTCGATTCTGGCGCCGGATCGCCGGGCTCCTGAGCCCGACACGCGCGGCTCACGCGTGCCCGTTCGTCGCGTTCCCGACGAGCGAGACTCGGAACGCGCGCTCGTCGAGCCGGTAGGTGAGCCTCATTCCGTTGTGCTCCGCCAACGCGTCGGACAACGCGAGGCC
This sequence comes from Planctomycetota bacterium, assembly GCA_029259605.1. Lineage (GTDB taxonomy): Bacteria > Planctomycetota > UBA1135 > UBA1135 > OFTM281. The sequence continues at coordinate 3,943 of JAJDEV010000134.1, forward strand.
GAGTCCGCTGCGATCGCGATCGGCGCGCGCGCGGTCCTTGCGCCAGAAGGGTTCGGACAGCGATTCGATATCGGCGGCGCAGAGGTCGTCGGAGTCGTTCTCGATCGAGACGCTCCAGTCGTCGTCGGATCCGTGGAGCGTGCACGTGACACGGCCGCCCAAGGGCGCGTAGGCGACGGCGTTGCTGATCAGGTTCGAGATCACGATGCGCAGCACCTCGGAGTCGCCGCGCACCCAGACGTCGAGCTCGACCGCGTTGTCGACGCGGAGCTCGCGCTCGCGAATCGTGTCGGCTTGCGCGCCGATGCACTCGTGCACGAGTCCGCCGATGTCCACCGGCTCGCGCTCGAACGACTCGACGCCCATCTCCAGGCGGGCGAGCTGCAGCAGGATCGAAACGGAACGCTCCATGCGCCAGGCGACGTCGTGCACGGTGGAGAGCGCGCGGTGACTCCCGTCGACATCCGACCGATCGCGCAGGGCGATCTCGGCCGACGTGATGAGCTCCGAGATCGGGGTGCGCAGCTCGTGCGCGATGTCGGCCGTGGTGCGGCGCTCGCGCTTCAGGGCGGAGTCCACGCGCTGCAGGAGCGCGTTGGTCGTCTCGACGATCGGCGCGAGCTCGGCGGGCAACGTTCCGATGTCCAGGCGCTCGGGCAGGTTGTCGACCGCGATCGCGTCGAGCGTGGCGGCGAGCCGCATCGCGGGCCGCAGCCCGCGCGTCACGGCGAAGCGTACGATGAGCCCGATGAAGAGGAGCAGCCCGAACGAGACCGCCGCGCAGGTGCGCAACGCGGCGCGCTCCGCGGCGACGAGCGCCTCCGTTCCGCGCGCGAGGACCACGAGGATGCGCGCCGCTTCGGGGCGCCCGGGGCCTTCCTCGGGATAGACGTGGTGCACTTCGATCACGCGCGCGACATAGCGTCCATCGCGCCCATCCGGCAGCGGGGCGGTCCAGAACGCGGGCACTTCGTCGGGCTCGACGGCGAGCTCGAGGTTCGCGTCGCCGAGGGACTCCGAGCGCTCGAGCGGACTCCCGTCGTCGAACGTGAGCTCGAAGTACTCCGGCGCTTCGGCGCGCTCGTACTCCGGCATCAGCTGGCCGGAGAACTCGAACGAGAGCGCCTCCTGCGTTTGGAACAGGAGCGACGCGAGGCCCTGCACACGCTCCGCGAGGGCCAGGTCGAAGTGCGAGCCGAGCGAGCGCGCGACGAGCGCGTACACCAGACCGGCGCCGACGAGCAGCACCCCTGCCACGCCCCACATGAGGCGCGAGAGCAGGAACGAGCGGATCGACTTCACGCCGACTTCTCGTCGAGCACGTAGCCTTGCCCGCGCTTCGTGCGCAAGAGGCCACGACCGACCGGGCCGAGCTTCGAGCGCAGGATGCAGATCGTCGAGTCGATCGCGTTGCTGCTCGGGAGCTTGTGCACACCGTAGATGTGATCCTCGATCTCCTCGCGGCTGACGGTGTGTCCCTGGCGCGCGGCGAGGTATTCGAGCAACGCGAACTCGCGCGCGGTCAGGTCGAGCGTCGCGCCTTGGTAGCTGGCGCGGTGGGCGACCGTGTCGATCTCCAGGCCGTCGATGAGCAGCGTCGACGAGTGCTCGCCGTAGCGCCGACGCACGACCGCGCGCAGGCGGGCGAGCAGCTCGGCGAACGCGAACGGTTTCGCGAGGTAGTCGTCGGCGCCCGCGTTCAAACCGACGACGCGATCCTTCACCCGATCCTTCGCCGTCAACACGAGGACGTGCGGTCGATTCGGACGGCCGTTGAGTTCCGCGAGCACGTCGAGGCCGTCGATCTTCGGCAGCATCAGGTCGAGGATGAGTGCGTCGTAGGGATTGTTGCGCGCGAGGCTGAGCCCGACCTCGCCGTCCTCCGCGACGTCGACCGCGAAGCCCTCGCGCGTGAGTCCCAGCCGGAGGGACTCGCGCAGGTTGGCGGAGTCTTCGATGATCAGGACGCGCATGCGTGGCTCCTCGTGGCGACGCGCGGCGCCGCGCGAACGAAGCTGGCGCAACCCGTCGTGGATCGCGCCAGCTTCCGGAGTGCAGTCATGTTCGTGCGACGCCTCAGCGCGTCGTGAAGTGAATCTCGACCAGGGTGCAGTTCCCGTTGGGAGCGACCGCACCGACTTCCACATGCGTGCTCTCGCCGGCCGCGAGTACGCCCGTCGGCACGTCGAAGCTCGACGTCCCCGCGGGCAGCTTCACGGCGAGCGTGTCCGAGTCGCCCTGCTCGAGGTTGATCCGATAGCTGACCGCCTCGGGATCGGGGATCCATCCGACCGTGAGGTTCGTCGACACGTCCGTCGCCCCTTCGACCGGATAGAGGACCGCGGGCGCGTCGAGCAGACGGTGCTTGAGAGCCGCGCTGCCCGTGCCCTTCCGGCCGCTCGGCGTCTGCCCGGAGATCGCGTAGGTGCCCTGCATGAACGTCGCGAGGATCTCGTCCCGCGTGCCCTCCGCGGCCTCGAGGACATAGCCCGACAGGCGCAGCCCGTTGCCGTCGCCGGCGTCGAACGTCCCGAGCCGTCGACCGAGGGGGTCGTGGATCTGGAGCCGCTGCATCGCCACCTCGCTCTCTGCCTGGAACACGACCGTGGCCTCACCGGAGGTCGCCGTGAACTCGATCGCGATCGCTTCCTCTTTGAACTCGACGCGATCGGACGTCGGCTTTCCGTCGGCCCACGCGATCGCGGAAACGACAAGGGCGAGTAGGGCGGTGTTCGTCATGTCCATGCGCACTCCTGGGATCCCGACTCGGGATCGATGGAGGAACCCCGGCGATCGGAGGATCGCCGCCCGGGTTCATCCAACCCCATGCTAGGGCAGACGGGGAAGTCGCCGGGTTATGGCTTCATTATCCCGCCGAGCCCGGCGCCCCGCGGCCGCCCGCGCACGTCCGCGCGGCACTTTTTTCGGCATCCCGGCCCGCCATTCCGCGCCCGCGCACGACGCTCGATGCGCGCTTTGACGAGCCCCGCCTCGACGGACTTCGTCCCGCTCGCATCGGGGCCCATCCTGCCCCTTGACTCGCCCGCGCCGGTCCCTACACTCCTCGTCCCCTCCACGGAGCTCACAAGAGATCCAAGGGTCGCGGGGTGGAGCAGTCTGGCAGCTCGTCGGGCTCATAACCCGGAGGTCGCAGGTTCGAATCCTGCCCCCGCTACCAATCGCAACTGACGGGCGGGCAAGCACTTGTGCTTGCTCGCCCGTTGGCGTTCCAGGGGGTGCCTCGGAGGCCGTTGCCGTTTTACTGCCAGTTAGTCGCAGCGCAGCGCTCTCGACCGCGGCCCGGAGGTCGTCCGGAGCGAGGTGTGTGTACACCCCTGCGGTCAGTTTGGGATCCGAATGTCCGAGCAGTTTCTGAGCGTGGACTAGCTCGACTCCGGACCGTGCGAGACGCGTCGCGAAGGTGTGCCGAAGCGCGTGGAGGTCCACCGTTCGCCCCTGCTCGTCTCGCTTCGGCACATCGGCCAGCTCCAGCAGCCTGTCCAGCTCTCTGCGTGCGTTTCGCGGTCCGCGCCAGGGTGAACCCATCGGTGTGAGGAAGATCGGTTCGGCTGTGGCTACCGAAAACGCGGAACGGGCCCCCAGGAACGCACTCGAGTCGAACGTAGCGAGCGCGATGCGGACTGGCAAGGCGACAATCGAGAGCCACGACACAACGCGTCTGCCGGATCGCGCGCGTGAGCCCGAGTCGGCGCGCTCAGGCGGCGCGGCGATAGCGATGGTGAAGCCCGCCGAGGACTTGCGTCGCTTGCACCTCGCCGAACAGCTCGACCGAGCGCGCGATGGGGGAGTTGCGGTCGATCGACTGATGCGGGCGCGACGAGTTGTAGTACTCGACGTACTCGCGCACGGTGCGGAGCAAGTGACGGCGTCCGAACGGAATGATGTGATCGGTGCACTCGCGGCGGATCGAACCGATCACGCGCTCGACGAAGGGGTTCTGCCATGGCGACCGCGGGGCGGATCGAATTTGGCGAATGCCCAGCGCCTTCACCGTCCGCTTGAACTCCCAGCCGTAGATGGCATCGCGATCGTGCAAGAGCAGGCGAGGCACCTGATCGGGGAACGCTTCGAGGAGCTGGCGCGCCGTCCAATCCGCCGTGGGGTGTGCCGTGACGTTGACGTGGAGGATCCGGCGGCGCGCGTGGGAAAGGACGACGAACACGTAGAGCACCTTGAACGTCGCCGTCGGCACGGTGAAGAAGTCGCACGCCGCCGTCACGTCCATGTGGTTGCGTAGGAACGTCGTCCACGGTTGCGACGGGTTGGGTATCCGCGTCTTGACCATGTAGCGGGCTACCGTCGATTCGGCCACGTCGTGCCCGAGCAGCGCGAGCTCCGCCGCGATCCGCGGCGCGCCCCACGTGACGTTCTCGATCGACATACGTCGGATCAAGTGGATCACCGCCATGCTGATCGGCGGTCGTCCTGGCGTCGCCCTCGACTTGCGCTTCCAGTAGTAGCGGAAGCCCTTCCGATGCCAGCGGACGACGGTGTCAGGTTTGACGAATTGAAGCGCGTCGCGCCAGTTGGCCAGCATGCGCTTCATGAGGATCCAGAAGATGCGGTCGCTGTCGTGGATCTTCGGGCGCGACACCGACCGCTTCAGCACGGCGAGCTGATGGCGAAGCGCGACGTTCTCGAGCGCGAGTCGTTGGCGGTCTTCGATCAAGAGGCGGACGAGAACGTAGAGCTGGCGGAGTCCGAGCATCGGTCGATCATGACGCTCGCCCGGCTTGGCTCAACGGACGCGATCGAGTAGGGTCGCGTTTGGCGTGCGAGAAGCGCGTTTCCGAGTCCGCGCGGGGTTTTCGGTAGGCACAGGGACCCAAACGAGAAAAAGCAGGTTCCGAAGGCAGACCACGACGGGCACTTAATGGCCGACCCCGATGGTCAGATACATGCTCACGAGATGTGCGACATTCTCGCATTCAGTGACGCTTGCGATAAGGGGCGCGACTGCTGCGGCAAGGGGACTGCGTACTACAGCTTCCCAAGTCCGAAGATCGACCCGCAGGCCAAGAAGCCCACTGCGCCGCCATCTTCTCCAATGTCGCGGACCTCCGATCCTGCACGCCCACGACCGTCTCATACCCCCACCTCTGCACTTCCCGAGGGCGTTCCCAGTCACAGTCATCCTCGCGGTCCCAACGACATTCCAGCTTCCTTGTCTCCGCCCCCGGGGGCACCAACGTCCGGACCCAGAGGCCTTGGCGAAGACCCCAAGCCGCCTGCAGCGCCCATGACTCCGATGGGATTCTGGGATTGGCTGTGGTTCATTGAGTCAAGCCCTGGCGGGCCCAGCTCAGGCCCAGTGGATCATTCGAGCGTGCACTGAAGTCGTGAACAAGAAGGTCGTAGCGCAAGGATGTGTCGCACTGGTAGCCGCCGGCTGCGGGAGCTACGAGTCCATAGACGGGCCGAAGGTTGAATCGGACCTGTCTCTCGTAGGTAGCTCTGAGTTTCGTGTTGGTTCGGTTTCGAAGCTCGTGTACACGTCTTCCGGGACTTTGACCGGCCATGGAGGCGGGCGTACTGTCGAGTGGTCGTTGGGGCCTCGGCCAGGGATCGATCGTCGTCTCGGGACCGTCCCCGTGACTGACTGCGAGTTCTACTCGGTTCCCGAGTCGTTTTGGTACGTCTTCGATCCAGGCGGTACGGTGGACTCTCCTCCGGAAGGGACGCGTCACCTAGTTCGAGTCCTGTTGCAGTCCGTCTCCCCGTCTGCTCTATGGGTGAGTTTCTACGGAGAGTTGTCTCGAGCTGTGGGCGGCGCTATTGATCGTACGCGCGTTCTCCGCGCCGTCGACTGTGAATCCGGTGCCGTTATCGATCTTGCTCTCGCGCCAGAACAATCGGTTCAAGCTCTCGCTGTCAGAGACGACGGCGTGCTGGTTAGTGTCGAACGTCTAGGCGATTCGGCTCGCGTGGTGTGGCGCGGTCCTGATCCAGGGCGTGATCCCCGAATCTATGAATTAGGCAGCATATCGGGACCGTACGTGCTCGGCTGTTCCGGGCGCTCGGTTCGATTGCTCTCCGGCTCGGGTCTTCTGTACTCTTTCGAGCGAGACGGCGTTCTGTCTGATCTGGATCGCTTGCCCGCGGGCCGGGACTATGACTTCTCGGGAGTGGCCGTTGGTACCTCGACTTCCTGGCTTGTAGAGTCGGCCACCATCGTTGCTAGTGATGGCGATCAAGGGCTGTCGTCAGTCGTCGAAATTGGTGCCGCCGACGGGGCGAGTATCGTCGGTATTTCGGCGCCTGTTGATAACAGAGGTGGGCGTACGGCGCTCCTTACCGATGAAGGCTCATTGTCGTTTCTGGAGTGGGTGGCGGGAGAATCCGCGCGTCCCCTTGGTCGGAGTATGGACGTCGGTCGAGATTCGCTCGTTTCCCTCTCTAACAGCGGAATGTGTCTCATCTCGAGCTTCGGCCCTGGGCGGGGGGCGATTGCCGGTCTAGCGGGTGATGGATCGGTCGTATGGAGTCTAACACTGCCCGAAGCCCGTGTTTCCGCGGTTGCCTTCTCTCCTGATCGTGAGGAGGTCGCGGTGGCGCAACCGTCGGTCCCGCGGGTACGACGTTTTGACATTGCGACCGGCGCGGAGATCGAAGGACCCGCCAGCGCGTTTCTAGGCATAGTCGATCTGTTGGCCGCGTCTCCACAGCGCGACTGGGTGACTCTCGGGACCAAGGGAGGGGCGCTTGAGGTTTGGGGCCGCGCTGGCCGAGTTCGTTCCGTGAACACGTCGTCCGTGAGTGGCGTCTTGGCGTCCAATGACAGTATCATCTACGTTACCAAGGAACCTGATGGCGATCGTCACAAGCTCGTTGCGGAGTTCGCGCTTACGGGACGCTTGATTCGGCAGCGCGAGATCGTCGGGGAGCTATTGGAATGGGGTTGGGCCGGAGCATCACGTGAGCAGTTTTGGATGGCGCTTAGCGCTGGAGCTCATACGAACCTCAGTGTTTGGCGGGCTGACGGATTTGTCGCTAAGCGGTCGTACGATCTTCCGGCAGAATCGGTCCTTGACGCAATTGTTCTTGAGGATGCGCTCTTGGCTATTGTGTCTGGATGGCCAGGTGTTGTTCCCAACAATGGAGTTCAGTTGGTCAGATGTACCCCGAGGGGGGGCGCCTCTCTCGTCGAGGCTTTTGGGCACGGCGTTGGTCCAGATCGATTACTGCTCTCGCCCTCGGGAGCCGTTTTCTTGTGCGCGGTCGGTCGGTCGGAGCATGCTGATAGCAGCCCCCTTCGCTGGGCTACGTTCGCCGACGCCGTCGATGGCGACTTGATTGGGGTGTCTGTCGATCGTCTACACGCGCTCTTCGCGACCGGATCAAGTATGACGTTGGTTGAGTTGGGAATCGACGGTGTCTTGCGCCCCGTTCGGAGTGAAAGCGTGAGTGCTCGCCTTTCGGCAGTCGATTTCGGGGCGATCGATGACGTGTGGATCGGTCGCGAAGACGGAACGGCTGTTCGAGCGTTCCGCCCAAGTATGGGGGTTCGTGGCTCGGATGCTCTCCGCTCCGGGCTCCGATAGGACCTGGCACCCCCCGATGATGCGTCATGCGTTGTCCGGGTGCGTTCCGGCAGCTGCAGGAGGAGCGGGCTTCCGCTGTCCTGAGCGACTTGGGTGAGTTACGAGTACGAGTCCGGCCGTCCCATGTCGCGCAGCGCTTGACGGTGACGTAGCACCCGCGCTCGCGGTCAGCTGGACGGATTCGCCGCCGCCCACGCCCACGGCGTGAGCGTCGCGACTTGCGAGCTCGGCGTCGTCGCGACCCGCATCAGCACGTCCGCGAGGTACGCCTCCGGATTCGCGCCGCACTGTTTGCACGACAGCATCAGCGAGTACAGCCTGCACGCGACTTCGCCGCCGCGCTGGCTGCCGAAGACGAGCCAGTTCTTTCGGCCGACTGCGAGGTGCCGCAGATCACGCTCGGAGTCGTTGTTGTGGATCGGGATGCGTGGATCGTCGAGGAAGGTCGAGAGCGCTCGGCGTTGCGATTGCAAGTAGCCGATCGCTTTGCCCAGCTTGCTCTTCGGCAGTGTCGAGCGTTGCTGCTCGAGCGTTTCGACCTCCGCGTAGAGCGCAGCGACGACCGCAGCCGAGTGCTCGGCGCGGACGACCCGGCGTTCCTCGAGCTGCGCCTCTCGATCGAGTTCGCCGGATCGCACGCCTTCGTTGGTCGGGCGCTCGAGCTCGAACAGCTTTTGGATCAGAGCGAGCAGACCGCTCGCGTTCGCGGCCCCGGTGTCGAAAGCCTCCTTCAGCTTGCGACGCGCGTGCGCCCAACAGCCCGCGCGCCGAATGCCGTTCGATCGGATGACTTCGTCGTAGCCTTGGTATCCATCGATGATCAGCGTGCCTTTCCAGGCACCGAGAAAGCGCCGCGGTCCGTCGCGCCCGCGACTCGTGCGAAACTCGACGATCGCTTTCGACGGCTCGCCCGGCCGATGCAAGTTGCGCCAGCGCCACGCGAAGCCGGTCTTCGTTCCCTTGCCGTCCTCGAGTCGCATCGTGATCGGCGTTTCGTCCGCGTGCAGCACCGGCTCGGCCAACAGCTCGGCACGCATCTGGTGCAGCACAGGCTGCGCGACCAGTTCGTCCACGCGCACGAGCATGTCCCACATGCTCTGCTTCGAGAGGCGCACGTCGTAGCGCTTGAAGATGCCCTCCAAGCGGTGCAAGGGCAGATGGTCCGCGTACTTCGCCGTGGCGATGTGCGCGTAGACGGAGGCTTCGTACTTGCCGCCGTCGATCACGCCGTCGGGCAAGCGGGCCGTCTTCACTTCGTGTCCGTTGGGGCACGCGTACTTCGGGCGCACGTAGCGGTTCACGACGAACTGCGCCGGGATCATGTGCCCGCGCTCGGTCACTTCTTCACCGATGCGCTTCATCGGCTTGCCACAGCACGAGCACCGGGGCTCCGCCTCGTCCACGTCGAGTTCGACCACGTGTCGCGGCAGGCGCGGCGGAAACGGAGCACGACCGTGTCCCGGCTTCGGCTCAGGCCTCGACTTCTCGAGCCTCGACGGCGCGTCCGCGACAGGCGACGGCGAGCTGTCTTCGAAAAACCCCAGCTGACCGGGCTCGAGACGTTCCGAGCTGCGGCCGAAGACGCCGCGCTTCAGGGTCGCGAGCTCCGCGCGCAGGATCTTGTTCTCGCGCGTGAGCGACTCGTTCAGCTCGATCAGCTTCTCGAGTCGCTCCTGGAGATCTTCGATCGCGGGCATGCAGGCAAGCTACGCGCACGCCGCGACCATTAAAAGGGCCGCGCCTCACTTCATGATCGAATCGTGCGAAAGACGCCGACGCGCGCCGCGCAAGTCGATGCCGTCGAGCAGCAGCAAGAGGTCGGTGCTGTTCAGCTCGAACGCGCCGCGCTTCTCCGCCACGCGATCGAAGATCTTGAAGCGACCGTGCTCGAGGCGTTTGTAGAGCACCCAAAAACCCGAGCCGTCCCACACCAGCGCCTTCATCCGGTTGCGGCGCTTGTTGAAGAAGACGAACAAGTGACCCGACTGCGGGTCTTCGTCGACGACGCCGGTCACCTCGCCGCTCAAGCCGTCGAACCCCTTGCGCAGGTCGACCGGATCGCGCCCGACGAAGATTCGGACCGAGGGCGAAGGCGGAAAGCTCAGTGTGCCGCGCAATAAAACCCCTTCCGGTTCTCGAGACCCGAGCACGTCGCGACACGCCGCCTCTCACACTCTGCCAGAGCAGGGAGGAGAGCAACAATGGCGGCACCCCACAGGCCCCTCGGAGAGCCAACGCCTTCTGGTCCCCCTTCAAAAGAAAATGATCAGCCCGTAAGCCTCCCAGGAGGGCGCGAAGAGGGCGGCGAAGCCGCCCGAGGG
>JAJDEV010000135.1 GCA_029259605.1 Planctomycetota bacterium
CGACCGCGCCGACCACCGCCTCAAGCGGCTTGTCGAATTGAAACCCGGCGCCGAACGTCCAGGTCAACGCCACGGCGACGAGGATCGCTTCGACCGCGTCAACGGCGCCGAACGCCAGCTGCACCGGGACCGAGTCGCCGAACAGGACTCCGCGCGCCGCGAAGCCGAGCATGAACACGGCGATCATCGCCGCCGAGCGCGCCCAGGCGCCGGCGCGCCGAATCAAGGCGACAGCGAGAACGGCGTTTGGAATCCATAAGACGGCGACGTTGTCCGGCGGGGCACGGGGGGCGACGCCGTCGAGGTCGCCGAACACGACGGCCGCCGCGATCAGCGCCCACCATGCGATGTCGGCGCGTAAATCGCGCGCGCCCATGCCGACCTCCTCGCGACGGAAGGCCGACCTCCCGAAGCCGCGGCGACGGAGCCGCCGCCGCGCCTCGGACTTTAGCACATTATCGCGGCCGCCGGGCCCCCGCGCCGACGGTCACTTGTTCGGTTGCGGCGTCACGCGCAGGTAGGGCTTGATGGTCTTGAAGCCCTTCGGGAACTTCTTCGTCGCCTCCTCGTCGGAGAGCGACGGAACGATGATGCAGTCGTCGCCGTCGTTCCAGTTGACCGGCGTGGCCACCTGGTGGTTCGCCGTCAGCTGCAGCGAGTCGAGCACGCGCAGGATCTCGTTGAAGTTGCGCCCGGTGCTGGCCGGGTAGGTAAGCGACAGCTTGACCTTCTTGTCCGGACCGATGATGAAGACGCTGCGCACGGTGAGCGTGTTGTCCGCGTTCGGATGGATCATGTCGTACAGCGTCGACACGTTCCGATCCGAGTCGGCGATGAGCGGGAAGTTCACGGCGACGCCCTGGGTCTCTTCGATGTCGCCGACCCAGCCCTTGTGATCGGAGAGCGGGTCCACGCTGAGCCCGATCACCTTCGTGCCGCGCTTCTGAAACTCGTCGTGCAGCTTGGCGACTGCGCCGAGCTCGGTCGTGCAGACCGGCGTGTAGTCCTTCGGGTGCGAGAACAGGATGCCCCAGCTGTCGCCGAGCCATTCGTGGAACCGAAGCGAGCCATCGGTCGTTTCGGCGGTGAAATCGGGGGCGGTATCGCCGAGTCGGATAGCCATGACGTCCTTCCTTCTGAGTGTCGGATCTGTGGGAACGGAGGGGTGAGCATCCCCTCGCGGGCCGACCACTCTAACGTGCTTCCGCTACTCCCGCACGAAGACCGCGTACTCTTCGAGCCCCGGCACTTCCACACGTTTCGAGAACTCGGGCAAGCGCTCGAGCAGCTCGCGCCCGATCGTCTCGGGCTGCTTGAAGCGGTCCGCCGGGTACACGACGTAGGTCAAGCGCTCGGGCAAGTGGTCGCGGATGTGCTTGTCCGTCGGCACGTACCCCGCGATCGCGCGGTCGCGCACCGCCCACTCGAAGTGGTACAGGCGACCGTCGGAGAGCAGCGTCACGAGCGGGTTCCACGGGAAGAACGCCTCGTGCTTGTGGGCCTCGCAGAAGGCGAGCGCGCGCTCCATGCGGTTCTCGCTGTTCTGTCGCGAGTAGATGTTCAGCGTCCGCGTCCACGGCTCGTACGGCAGCGGCAGCAGGCAGAGCGCGATGGCAATCAAGCGGTCCGCCTTCGTCGCGCGCGCGGCCGTCACGAGCGCGAACACCGCGAGCCCGGCTCCCGCGATCAGATAGAACTGCGAGTGCCAACTGTTCTGGAAGCCGCCGAGCTTGGCGCGCGCGAGGAACGACGTCGGAAAGAGCGCCAAGGCACAGAGCAGGAGGAGCGCCCAGTTCTCCGCCAGTGGGATGCGCGTGCGCTCGCTCCGCCGGAAGAGCACCCAACCGATCACGCCGAGGAACGGCAGCGCCAGGCGCGCGGCCTCGCTCAGAATCGGTCCGAGCGGGTACCTGCCGTGCTCGCCCGGGACCGTGATCACGTTGAAGAACGTGTCCTCGAAGCCGAACACGCCGACGATCGCGAGCGTGATCGCTGCGCCCGCTACGGCGCACCACTTGAAGTAGGCGAACGCGACCTTGCGCCCGTGTGCGATCCCGAGCCACGCGAGCTGCGCGAACACGAGCGGCGCGTCGACCTGCTTCGTCCAGGCGGAGAGCACGACGCAAACCGCGGCGCCCGCGAGCTGTCGCGCGCCGGGCGCGACCCGAGCGCCGCCGAGAAGCAGCGCGCACGACAGGATCCCGAGCCCGATCGCCGGCGCGTCGACGTGGATGGTCCCGAAGACCTGGAGCATCGCGACGTCCGAAGTCATCGCGCCCGCCGTCAGCAGGAAGAACGCGAACGCGAGGCCGCGGCGCCCTTCGCTCGCGCGGTGGAACAGGTAGGCGAGCGGGAGCAGAACGCTCGCGGTGCGCAACGCACCGGCGAACTGCAACGAGCGCGTGATGTCGTCGATGAACGCCGCCGGCAGGTAGAGCAATACCGACATCGGGCCGTAGATCGTCGAGAGCAGCGGCCCGGACGTCTCCGGGTAGTACAGGTCGTAGCCGTAGCGCAGCGCGACGCTCGGCGCCAGGCGAATGGCCGCCCAATCGTGCGCCGGGCCGGACAGGACGAGCGCGATGTGCACGAGCCCCACGACGCAAGCGAAGACGGCGGCGAGCGCACAGATCGCGCGCAGCTCGAAGTCGAGCCGGTGCGTCCGCCGGTAGACGACGACGCTCGCGGCGAGCGCGAGCACGCCCACCGATGCGAGCAGCGCGTAGACGGAAAACGGCACGACCATCGCGTCAGTCTGAGAAACGCCCGCGCAAAGCGACAGGCTCAGAACTGGAAGTAGATGAACGGCTTCGCCTCGAGCGGAACGAACGGAAGAACGACCGCGACGGCAGCGGCCAGTCCGAGCGCGAACGCCCAGCTCGGTGCGCGACGCCAAAGCGGCTCGACGATGTGGCGAGCGGAGGCCAGATGCACGACACCGAGCGCCGCGACGACACCCGTCGCGAACCACGGACCGAGCGTTCCGACGCGCGCGCTCCCGGCGCCGTCGAAGAGGCAGAAGCCGCGCACCGCGATCCAGGCGTCGCCGAGGCTCTCCGCGCGGAAGAAGATCCAGCAGAAGCAGACGAACAGGAACGTCGCGAGCGGCGAGACCGCGCGCACGAACGGGCGCACGGCCGACGGGAACGAGCGCTCCGAGCGCTGCCAAGCGCGATGCACGCCGAGCGCCGCGCCGTGCAGCGCTCCCCAAATCACGAAGTTCCACCCGGCGCCGTGCCACAACCCGCCGAGCAGCATGGTGAGCATCAGGTTGCGATAGGTGAACAGGCGCGATCCGCGGTTGCCGCCGAGCGGGATGTAGAGGTAGTCGCGCAGCCACGACGAGAGGCTGATGTGCCAGCGCCGCCAGAACGCCGTGATGTCGGCCGCGAAGTACGGGTGCCGGAAGTTCTCGCACAGCTCGTAGCCGAGCAGCGCCGCGCACGCGATCGCCATGTCGGAGTAGCCCGAGAAGTCGCAGTAGATCTGCACCGCGTAGAACAGCGTGGCGATCCACGCGGACACGGCGTCGAAGTGCGCCGGGTCGGCAAAGTACGCGTCGGGAATGTGCGCGATCCCGTCCGAGATGCAGGCCTTCTTGACGAAGCCGACGAGGAACAGCACGAGCGCCGCGCGCACGTCGGTGCGCGCGAACACGGTCTTCGTGCGCAGCTGCGGGAGGAAGTCGACCGCTCGAATGATCGGCCCGGCGACGAGCTGCGGGAAGAACGCGACGAACAGCGCGAGGTCGAGGACGCTCCGCGTCGGCGCGAGCTTCTTCCGATACACGTCGATCGAGTAGCTCAGCGTCTGGAACGTGTAGAAGCTGATCCCGACGGGCAGGACGATCCGCAGCGTGCTCTCGTGCGCGTCGAAGCCCGCCGTGTTCAGCAGCGCGACCGCCGAGTCGACGAAGAAGTTGAAGTACTTGAAGGTGCCGAGCAGCCCGAGGTTCGCGCACAGGCTGAGCATCAGCCAGCGCTTGCGCTTCACCGCGTGTTCGAGCCGACAACCGACGAAGTAGTCGACCGCCGTCGAGAACACGATCAGCGACAGGAAGCGCCAGTCCCACGCTCCGTAGAAGAAGTAGCTCGCCGCGAGCAGCCACACCTTGCGCGCGCGGTTCGTCCGCAGCGCCCAGTGCACGAGGAAGACCGTCGCGAAGAACGGCAGGAAGACGAAGTCGACGAACAGCATGCGTGCTACTCGCCGGCGCGAACGTGGGTGACGAAGTCCGCGGCGAGGCGCTTCGAGAACGCCGCCGCGCCGCGCGAGTTGAGGTGGCTCGCGTCGCGATAGAGCTCGGCGGCCCAGAGCGCGGGAGCAGCCGCGCGCGTGTCATACGCGAGCAGGGTCGGCACCAGTCCGCGCTTGCGAGCCGCGCGCGCCGTGAGGTCCCGCGGCGTGCGCGGCATCCGCAGGACGATCAACTCGACGCCAGCGGCTTCGACGCGTTCGACGAACGCCGCGAGCACGCGCTCCTGGGCCGGCGGCAGGTCATCGGCGCCGGCCACGCTGAACGTGGGCGCCGCGACGTCGGCGGGTTCACGCACCTCGTCGTCGTCCCGCTCGTCCTCCTCCTCCCCTTGCTCGTCGAGCCCCGCACGCTTGCGCCGACCGCGTTTGCGCTGCGATTCCTCCTCCTCGGACTCGTAGCCGTCGAAGTGCTTGAGCCGCGGACCGACCGGCGCGACGCCGAGCCAGCGCGAACTCGCCTCGAAGCCGAGCCCGATGTTCCCGAAGCGGTAGCCGAACTCGACCAAGTGCGGCCGCGCTGCCGCGAGCTTCTCGGCCGTCGTGCGCGTGGACGCACCGATGACGCTCAGGCAATCGAGCGTCGCGCGCGGCGTGTGCCAGGCGATCATCCGCTGTCCGCCGCGGTTGTCCTCGCGAAACGCGGGGTCGAGCGTCGTCAGCTCGACGATCAGCCAGCGCAGCTTCGCCGGCTTCTGCGCGAGCATCCAATCGACGCGCGCGATGATCTCCGGCATGCGCATGCCGTTCATCGAGAAGTTGAACGAGCGCATCTCCAGCCCCGCGCGCCCGACCTCCGCATCGAAGACCTCGGGGTCCACGCCGCGATAGAAGCGGCTCGATCCGACGAACACCGCGTCGTACTCGTCCTTGTGCGGACCGAAGTGGCGGTAGAGCAGCAGCGAGCGCCGCGTCTGATCGCTCTCGACCTCGGGGTCGCGCAGCAAGACGCCCCGCACCGCCGCGGTGCAGACGACGAGTCCGACGACGAACACGAGCGTGAGCCCTGCCGCGGACGCGATCGACGTCGGCGCGCCGGGCTGCGGGCGAATCGGCAGGCTGCGCATGCGGCCCGCAGCTTAGTCGCGTCGTCCCGCCTTGCGTACCCTTCCCCCGCGCGTGTTCGCGAGCTTTCGCGTCGGGCCGCGCCGCTCGCGAGGACGGATCAGAGTGCCGCGCCGTCCAGCAGCAGGTACGTCCGCCGCGCGGAGAACGTCCAGCGCACGAGGACGGTCGGGGCGTCGCCGTCGCGCGACATCAGACGGTCCGCCTTGCGATCCAGCACGAGGACACGGCCGCCCGGGTGCGCGTCGAGCCACGCGCGCAGCTCGTCGATCGTCCACGCGGTGGGCAGCGTCGTTCCAGCGTAGAACCCGACCACGGCAGGCGTCGTCTCGTCGAGGTTGAAGCCCACGATCGGCCGGTCGAAGGCGCCGCTCGTGCGCATCTCGTGAACGAGCGGACGCATGTCCTTCAGCGGATCGACGAGCGGGAACGCGAAGACCTGGAGCGCCGTCCACGCCATGCACCACGCGAGCAGGACCACCGCGCCCGACGGACCGCTCGCGCGAACGCTGCGGCGGAGCCAGAGGAGCAGCAGCGCCGCGCACACGACGAGCGCGACGGCGAGCCACGGCGTCATCGGACCCGCGTGCGCCATGCGCTCGATCGCATCCGCGGCCGGGAGCCCGCCGCGCACGAGCAGCAGCCCGACGCCGGCGAGTCCGAGCCCCGCGACGAGGACGACGAACACGACGAGCATGGCGCGGCGCGCGAACAGGTCCAGCGCAGCGCGGCTCTCGCACGTCGCATGCAGCCAGACTCCGAGCGCGACGGCCAGCGACGGAGCGAGCGGCAGCAAGTACAGGAGCCGCTTCGTTCCCGGCACGGAGAGGAGCAGCACGCCGATCGGGAACACGCTCGCGACGAACACGAGCGCGTCGCCGCGCGCCGGGTGCGTGCGCGCGCGCTGCAGCGCGTAGCGGACGAGCGCCGGCACCGCGAAGAGCCAGGGCAGCAAGTCGAGCGGCGCGCGCGCGAGGTAGTAATAGAACGGATGCTTGTGCCCACCGCGCGAGCTCTCCTCGCTGGCGCCGAGCAGACGCAGGAGCACGTTGTCGACGAGGAAGCCGTCCAGCAACTCGGTGCCACCGCGCTGGTACAGCAGATACGGCCAGACCGCGCAGAGCGAAACGAGCAGGAGCGCGCCGAGCCACTGCGCGCGGTGCAGCAGCAAGCTCCAGCGCCGCGTCGCGAGCAGATAGATCCCGAGCGGCCCGAAGAGGACGACGACTCCGACGATGCCCTTGCTGAGGAAGGCCAGTCCGCCGGCCACGTGAACGAGGGGGATCCAAACGGTCGGCGAGCGCGCGCCTCGATCGTCCCGCTCCGTGGGGAACACGCAGCGCAGGAACGACCAGTACCCGAGCGTCACGAAGAACGCGAGCGCCGGATCGGTCAGCACGCGCAGCATGTTGTGGAAGTTCGCGAGCGTGACGAGCGCGCCGATCGCGAACAGACCGGCGCGCGACCCGCCGATCCGCCTCGCCATGTCGAAGACGAGCAGGAGCGTGAGCGCCGCGAAGAGAATGCTCGGCGCGCGCGCTGCTCCCTCGGACACGCCGAACAACCGGTAGCTCAGCGCCATGGCCCACCAACCGAGCGGCGGCTTCTCGAGGAACGCCTCGTGCGCGAGCTTCGGAACCACGTAGTCGCCGGTCGCGAGCATCGCGCGTCCGATCTCCGCGACGCGCGGTTCGTCCGGCGTCCAGAGCGAGCGTCCGCCGATCGCCGCCGCGAACCCGAGCACGAGCAAGCCGATCACGAACGCGATCTGCTTCCGCGTCGCCCGATCCGCTGTCGCGTTGGCTGCGTCGCCCGTCATGCCGTGGGTTCCACTGCGGGCTATTGGAGCGAACGCGGGCCGCGCACGCGCCCGGGTCGCATCGCCGTGTGGAAGCTCGTTTGCCCCTGCTGCGCGACCCAACCCTCACGGCCGGGCAGCTGCTCGGCCACGATGGGCGCGACGGGGAGCTCGACCCCGGAGGCGAGCAGGTCGCCGAGCGGCACGAAGCGCCAACCGCGCGCGATGGCCTCGTCCAGGAACTCGACGAACAGCTCCGACCGGCTGCCGCCTTCGACCTCGGCGTGGATCGCGAGGACGTTCAAGCGCTCCGGATTCAGGCGTGCGAGGAGCCCCGCGTTGTAGTTCGTGTCGGTCACGCCGTCGCGCCCGATGACCTCATCGTAGGTCGGTAGCGTGACGGGAATCTGCGGCCGCGGATGGGCGACGCCGTCGACGAACGGGAGGAAGATCGACTCGCCGCGACAGTCGCTTTGGTACGCGAACGGGAACGCCTGCTGGGCGCGCAGGACGACGTCGTTGCACCGCCAGCCGGGGGCGGCCGAACACGTCGGCAGGTGCCCGGTCGCTCGCTCCAGCGCGCGAACGCCCCGCTCGGTGATCTCCGCCACCTGCGGCTCGTCCAAATCGTCGATGTGCATTTGCCAGAGGTGGTGGTCCCAGGCGTGGAACCCGAGCTCGTGCCCGGCCTCGTGCGCGGCGCGAATCGAATCGGCGGCGCGCTCGGAGATGATCGGGCCGGGCCAAAACGTTCCGCGCAGCAGGATGTCCCAGCCGTAGAGGCTCGGCCCGTTGCTGCGGAGCATCTTTCGGAGGAACGCCGGTCGAAGGAGGCGCCAGAGGTGGCGCCCCATGTTGTCCGGACCGACCGAGAAGAAGAAGCTCGCCGACAGGTCGCGCTCGGCGAGCACGCGGCACAGTTCGGGCACGCCCTCGCGCGTACCGCGCATGGTGTCGACGTCGATGCGAAGGCCGACGATCATGCGCGCGCGACGGTCTCGTGCTTCGGACGGGACGCGGGGACGAGAACGTGCGTTCGGTCTTGTTGGCCGAGGTAGTCGCGCAGGAAGTAGTCCAGCGTCTCGGCGACGGCCGTCTCGACGCCGATCGTGGCACGCCAACCGAGCACCTTCTCCGCGTTCCGGACGCTCGGACGTCGAAACTGCACGTCCTGGTATCCCGCGCCGTAGTAGCTGGCGCTCTCGAGCTCGCGGAACCCCGCGAAGGGCGGGAAGTGGTCCCGCAACGGATGCCGTTCGAACAGGCGGACGAGGAGCTCCGCGAGCTCGCGGATCGACAGGTCGTTGGTCGGGTTGCCGATGTTGAAGATGCGCCCGTCGCAGCGGCCGCCCTCGTTGTCGACGATCTGGTACAGGCACTCGATGCCGTCGCGCAGGTCGGTGAAGCAGCGCCGCTGCTCGCCACCATCGACGAGTTGAATCGGCGACCCTTCGACCAGGTTGAGGATGAGCTGCGTGATCGCGCGCGAGCTTCCGACGCGCGCCGCGTCGAGGCTGTCGAGTCGCGGACCGACCCAGTTGAACGGTCGGAACAGCGTGAAGCGCAGGCCGCGTTCGGCGTGGTAGGCCCAGATCACGCGGTCGAGCAGCTGCTTGCAAGCCGAGTAGATCCAGCGCTGCTTGTTGATCGGGCCGAGCACGAGGTTCGACCGATCCTCGTCGAAGACCTCGTCCTCGCACATCCCGTAGACCTCGGAGGTCGACGGGAAGACGACGCGTTTGCCGTACTTGACGCAGTAGCGAATGACCTTGAGGTTCTCCTCGAAGTCGAGCTCGAACACGCGAATCGGATTGCGCGTGTACTCGATCGGAGTCGCGATCGCGACCAGCGGAACGATGACGTCGCACTTGCGCACGTGGTACTCGATCCACTCGCGGTGAATCGAGATGTCGCCCTCGTGGAAGTGCATGTCGGGATGCCCGACGAGTCCGTCGAGGTTGTCGGAGCGAATGTCCATCCCGTGCACTTCGTGGCGCCCGCTCCGCAGCAGTCGCGCGCTCAGCGCGCGACCGATGAACCCGTTCACGCCGAGGATGAGCACGGACTCCTTGCTCGGACGAGTGGGGGCCTTCAGTCGGCCGCCGAGAACCATGCCCGGCACGACGTTCAGGTCGGCGCAGAGCTGCGCGCCGGTGGTGAACACGCCGCCTTCGGCCTGACCGAACTCGATGCGCAGCGCACCGCTGCCGCACGCGACTCGCATCGGGTCGACGCTCAGCACTTCCCCCGGACGGCCGTACGCATCGCCCGCGTCGAGCTCGGCCTTCCAGATCACGAGCTTGCGCCGTCCCACGTCGCTGAACGCGCCGGGATACGGCTGCGCGACGGCGCGCACCAGGTTGCGGATCTCGTTCGCCGGCCGCTTCCAATCGATCAGGCCGTCGGCCGGACGGCGTCGCCCGAACGTCGTCGCCTGTGTGGCGTCCTGCGGCGCGCGCGGCGCGGTGCCGTCGCGGAGCTTGGGCACGAGCTCGTCGAGCAGCGCGTCGGCGGCGCGATCGACCTTGCGCATCAGCGTGAGCGCCGTGTCGTCGTCCGCGATGGCGACGCGCGACTGTCCCACGACGTCACCCGCATCGGCTTGCGCGAGCATGTGGTGCAACGTCACCCCGGTCTCCCGCTCGCCGTTCACGAGCACCCAGTTGACCGGCGCGCGACCGCGATAGCGCGGAAGCAGCGAGCCATGCAGGTTGAACGCGCCGCGCGACGGAATCGCGAGCAGCTCAGCGCCGAGCAGGTCGCGGTAGTAGAAGGAGAAGAAGGCGTCGGGCGCGAGCGCGCGAATGCGCTCGACCCACAACGGGTGATTGACGTCCTCGGGCGAATGAACGGGGACGCCGTGGCGCGCCGCGCACTCGGCCACGGACGGGAACCACTGGTTTTCGTTCGGGTCGTCGGCGTGGGTGAAGACGGCCAGGACCTGGGCGCCGTTGCGCAGAAGAGCCTCGAGACCGGTGACTCCGATCTGGCTGTAGGCGAAGACGATGCACTTCATTGGGCGTACTGCTCGCGGAGGAATGGGCGCGGGACGTCGACTTCGCGGACCGAGTCCAGCGACGATGCTCCGACGGCGTGATCGATGAAGTAGCGCGGGCGCTCGCGCACATCGATTTGGATTCGACCGAGGTACTCGCCGAGGAGTCCCATGGCGGCGAACTGCGCGCCGAGGAAGAAGAACAGGACGGAGAACAGCGTGAACACGCCGCCGCCCGCCCACTCGGCGCCGTAGAAGAGGCGCAGACCGAGGAGCAAGACGCCGAGGCTGGCGCCGCCGGCGAACAGCACGACGCCCGCGATGGTCATGATGCGCAGCGGCGTCGTCGTCGTCGTCGTCATCAGGTCGAACATCAGGTGCACGAGCTTGCCCAGCCCGTACTTCGACTCACCCGACTTGCGCGGCGCGTGCGCGACCTCGATCTCGGCGGTATGGCGCGCGAATCCGTTCGCGAGCACCGGAACGAACGTGCTGCGTTCGCGGCAGGCGAGCATCGCGAGCACCACGCGTCGGCTGTACGCGCGCAGCATGCAACCGTAGTCGCTCATCGATACGCCCGTCGCCTGGCGGACGAGTCGATTGATCGCGCGCGACGCGACGCGGCGGAGCAGCGAGTCGCGCCGTGGAACGCGAATCGTCCCGACGACGTCGTAGCCCTCGTCCATCTTCTGCACGAGGCGCGGGATCTCCTCGGGCGGGTTTTGCAGGTCGGCGTCGAGCGTGACGACGACGTCGCCGCCCGCATGCGCGAGCCCGCACAGGACCGCGTTGTGCTGTCCGTAGTTGCGATTGAGGAAGACGGCGCGCACGTGCCCCGGATATCGCGCGACACCCGCCGTCAGCACGCGCTCCGAATCATCCGTGCTCCCATCGTCGACGATGACGATCTCGTACGGCCGGCCCGTCGCGGTGCACGCGGCGACACAACGCTCGAGCAACTCCTCGAGGCTGTCGGCCTCGTTGAACGCGGGAACGACGACCGAGAGTGTGGCGCTCACGCGAGGATCTCCCGCGCGGCGTCGACGACGCGATCGACGTCCTCGAGGCGCATGTCCGGGAAGAGCGGGAGCGAGAGCATGCGCTCGCTGTTCCACTCGGTCGCCGACAGGTCGCCATGCGGGACGGATGCGTGCTCGCGATAGAAGCGATGCGTGTGCACCGCGCGAAAGTGGATCCCCGTTCCGATGCCACGCTCCTTGAACGCGGTCATGAACTCGTCGCGCGAGAGGCGCGCGTCGACGAGGCGTACGATGAAGAGGTGCCAGGCGTGGCGCTGCGGCCACGCGGGCATGCCGAGCGGAACGAGCTCGTCGACGTCCTCGAGGCGCTCGAGGTATCGAGCCGCGAGCTCGGTGCGGCGCTGCACGAAGTCCTCGAGGCGTGCCAGTTGCACGACGCCGATGGCAGCGTTGATGTCGGGCAGGTTGTATTTGAAGCCGGGTTCGAGCACTTCGCTCTGCGGCGCGCGGCCCCACGACTCGCGCCCGAACGTGTCCATGCCGAGGCCGTGGAAGCGCAGGCGCCGCACGCGCTCGGCCAGCTCGATATCGTCCGAGCACACGATGCCGCCTTCGCCCGTGGTGATGTTCTTGATCGGGTGGAGGGAGAAGATCGAGGTCCCGCCGCTGCCGACCGGCTCGTCGCCGTAGCGCGTTCCGATCGCGTGCGCGGCGTCCTCGATCAGCGCGATTCCACGCTCCTTGGCGAGCGCGCGCAGCGGAGCGAGATCGAGCGCCGCACCCGCGAAGTGCACCGGCACGATGCACTTCGTGCGCTCGTTGACGAGCGGCTCGACCGTCTCGCGTGAGACCATCAAGGTCTCGCGATCGACGTCGGCGAAGACGGGTGTCGCGCCGAGCAGCACGATCATGTTGACCGTCGACACCCACGTCATTGAAGGCGTGATGACTTCGTCGCCTCGCCCGACGCCGAGAGCCAGCAACGTGAGATGCATGCCGGCGGTGGCGGAGGTCAGCGAGACCGCGCTGAGCGAACGCACCTCGGCGCTCCAGGCGTCCTCGAGTTCCTTGCAGCGCGGTCCGGTCGTGATCCAGCCCGAGCGCAGGACGGACTCGACGGCCGCGAACTCGGCCGGTCCCATGGACGGTCGCGAGAACGGTAGGAACGAACGCTCGGTCGGCGCCGAGTCCGGACGCGTGGCGTTCGCGGTCATGTGATTCATCGGGGCCCCGGGAGGAAGGCGCGAGGGAGGAGCCGAGACACTCCCGGACACCATCACGCGCGGACGCTACGTCCCCAGATCCACGCGATCACGCGGGGATGTTGAACCATCAGGTCACCGTAAGGTTGGCCTGCGCACTGCGCCGTACGGTGCGCGTTCGCTGGTTTCGGCCAGACGACCTCCGACCTCGTCTTCTTCGCGGTGAGTCCCCATGCCCATGCTCCGTCTCGGTTCCCTCTCCATCGTCGCGGCGCTCGCCTTCGTCGTACTCCCCTTCGATGAAGAGGACGAACACATCGACGTTCGCGATGTCGCCGCGCAGGCGAAGATCGGGCTCGTTCAAGCCATCGACTTGGCGTTGAAGGCGCAGCCGGGGTCGGCGGTGGAGGCCGAACTCGAAGGCGAAGTCGAAGACGGCAAGACCGAGATCTTCTACGAAGTCATGGTCGTCGGAACGGATCGGGGCCTGTTCGAGGTCAAGCTCGATTGCGTCACGGGTGCAGTGTTCGAGGCGGCCCGCGCCACGGACCCCGACGAACTCGAAGAGCTGGCCGTCTTCGAGGTCCTGTTGAGCAACAGCAAGAGGACATTGAAGCAGCTCGTCGAGGCGGCCGACGCGATCGTCAAGGGGCAGGCGGTGTCCGCCCAACTCGAGGACGACCACGGCGCTCCCTCGTGCGAGGTCACCTTCGTCCACGCCCGCTATCGGATCGAAGTCGAAGTCGAGGCGCGCGGCGGACTCATCCGCGAACTCGAGCTCTCCAACGGCGACGACGACGAGGATGCGGACGACGAGGACTGATCGCGCGTGGTTACGACGTCGGCTTGGCGTAGGCCGCGAACACGCGCAGGTGCACGAACGACGCGGCGACCGCGCCGGCGGCGCCCGAGACGAGCCCCGCGACCTGATCGACTTGGCCGAGCGTCGTCATGAGGAACGAAGCCGCAGAGCCGAGCGCGGCGACGACCGCGACGGCGCGCGCGAGCCCGGGACGCGAGACGTGGCCGAACGCGAAGTCGACGACGGTGAGCGTGAACGGGACGCTCTCGTCGGTGTTCGTGTCGTGCCGATGGACGCGGAGCAAGGCCGCGTGCTCGCCGAGTCGGCAGCCCTCATCGGGCGTGGCGAGGAACGCCGCCATCGTCTCGCGACCGATCCGAGTTTCGACCGCGCTCGAGAACGTGATGTTCGGGCACTCGAGGGCGACGGTGATGCGCGAGCCGTCTTCGACGTCGAGCGTGCCGCGCGTCTCCTCGATCTCCCAGCCGCTCAGCTTGGTCCTGAGCCGCACTTCGGCCGCTTGCCCCTGACTCGCCGGGAAGACCTGCACGAACATCGGCGCCGAATGACCCTTCGCGAGCCGACGCGGATGTCCGACGGACACTTCGAACGGTTCGACCTCGTCGTCGAAGCCCGCCGGCGCCGATGCATCGGGGCGCACCTCGGATGTGGACACCGCGAGCGTCGACGTTGCTGCGGACGGCGCGTTCGTGCGCTTCGGCAAGGGCGGAGGCGCTGCCGCCAACGCGGTGGGTGCGCCGGCTGTTTGCGTCGCTTCGGTGCCCGGTGGGGCGAGCGTCGCGAGCCGCGAACGCAAGGCCGCATATCCGTCGCTCGGGTCGAGCGCGCAGGTCCGACCCCCGAAACGCTCGTCGACCGCGTCGGCATCCCCATTGAGCGTCGCGGCGACGAGGGGCGCGTCGAAGGACAGCTCGCGCGGAAGCGACACGTCGGGCAGGACGACGATCGAGCTCGCGCGACTCTGCTCGCCGCGCACGATGCGCGCCAGGTTCACGAGGTCGATCGCCTCGTCGTGGACGATCCACAGCCACGCGTCCACGCCGTTCGCGCGCAGGTCCGCAACGAGCTCGTCCGCACGCGGACACTCGATGGACGATCCGTACTTGTAGACGACGAAGACGATCACTGGGGAACTCCGCGGGTGGGGACGAGTTGGGGAGGCGACGTCCGCTGGGCGCACCCCTCATGTTCGAACCCGTCGACGCGGCGTCGAACCCGCCAAGTCTTTCGAGTGGTTGTTGAAGATTGCATGCGATGCCGGAGGAACGGGGACGAGGGGGCACGTCGGGGGCAGAGCGCGGCAGCGACGCCAACGCTGGATGCGCACGCAACGGGTGCGCGACACGACACGGGAGCGACGACGACCGGCGCCCTCGCGAATCCGGAGCGGCGCGCCTCGGGCGCGTAGCTCTCCTGGCGCAACGCTTGCGCCGACGGGCCCTAGCAGGCGGTGGCGAAACTCACGACGTCCGCGGAGCGCACGGAATCCGCGCTGTCCGCGTTGCGCCTCGACACCCCGAAATCACGACGCTCCGAAGGCATCGTGAGTCTCGCCACGGCCTGCTAGATGCGGCCGGCGAGCCGGCGCGGAGGCGGCGTCTCGGGATTCGGTCGCGCGGTCGAGCTCCGACGCGACGGTGCGAGGACGCGGGTCCTCAGCTGGTTGCGTGCTCCCACGCTCGGTGCGTCAGCCGTCGACTGCGGACCGAGTTCGTCCGGGAGCGATCGCCCGTCGGTTCCGTGGTTGCCGCAGTTGCAGAACGCCGCCATGGAGACGCCCGCATCCTCGAACTCACCGGACGCGCAGCAGGGCGTGACCGCCACGCAGCACTCGTCCACGTTCTCCTTCGCTTCGCAACAGGTCCCGCCTTCGAGCCGCAGCCCGATCGCCGCACGCCAGGGAAGCCCCGGGAGCAGGATCGACGCGATCACGAACGGCAAGAGGGCGAAGCGCATGGAGATGGGATGGAGCAGAGCATACCGAGCTGCCTCTGCCCGTCGCATGGCCGCCGGCTAGAAAAAGATCAGTCCTTACTGCTCCTCCCAGAGCGCTCCCGCGACCCAGTCGTACCCGCCCGTCGCATCGCGCCCGGCGCCGCCGCTCACCGTCGTGTGCGAAGAGAGCGCTTCGTTGCCATAGCCGCCCATCACCGCGCCGTACGCGCCGAACGTGCCCCCGGTGTGGTTGCCGTAGCCGCCGCCGATCCACGTGGTCGACGCTTCGGCGCGGTTGGCGCGACCGCCGGAGCTGGCGGAGTACGCGCCGGACGCGAGGTTGTCGTATCCGCCGGTCGCCGACGCGTTGGTGCCGGACGCGGTGGACGAGTAGCCGCCGGTGCGCGACGCCCGGGACCCGCTGGCGCTGCCGTACGAGCCGCCCCAGGACGTGCTGTTCGGTCCGGAAGCGCTGGAGACGTAGCCGCCGAGCACCGCCGCGTACGTGCCCGTGGCAGCGTTGCGCCTCCCGCCGACGATCACGCCATAGGTCGCCGTGTTCGAGTTGTCCGCGCGCCCGCCCGCGGTCGTGCTGTAGGTTCCGGACGGTGCGTTCTCCGCTCCGCCGAAGGCTCCCGTGTTCGCGGACTGCGGCGCGTTCGCCTGCCCGCCGGTGGCCGTGCTCTGGTCGCCCACCGCGCGATTGATGTTGCCTCCGGTGACGGTTCCGTTCGCAGCGTCGGCCCAACCTTCGGAGCCGAGGGCGACGCCCCCGAAGCGCGTGTAGCTGTTGCCGTAGCCCGCGATCAAGTTGTGCGAACCGGTGTGGTAGTCCGGAGTCGACGGGCTCGGCTCGTTGTAACCGACGAGCACGTTGCCGACGCCGTTCGTCGGTGTTGCACCGAACGTGGTCGACGTCGG
This sequence comes from Planctomycetota bacterium, assembly GCA_029259605.1. Taxonomy (GTDB): domain Bacteria; phylum Planctomycetota; class UBA1135; order UBA1135; genus OFTM281. Next base: position 15,974 of record JAJDEV010000135.1, read on the forward strand.
GTCGGAGGGATCGCCGTTCGTCGCGCCGAGTCCGTTGACGACCTGCACGTTCACTCCGGTGAAGCGCAGCGTGGGCGCGACGCCACCCTGACCATCGTCGAGGTCGACGAGCGACTGGTGCGCGAAGATCTCCACTTGCTCGGGCGTGAGCCCGCCGCCGATCGACGGAGGCGGAAGCGGTCCCTGCAAGCCGTCGGTCGCGGCGAGGTAGCCATACCCGACGAGCGCACCGGCGAACGACGCGACGAGCTGCGCGGCGGAGAAGAAGGGCTGGTTGGTGATCTGCATGACGCCCCCTACTGGGTTTGGAAGAGCGCGCCGGCTCTCCAGTCGTACGTGCCCGTGGTCGTGCGCTGGTAGCCGCCGCTGACCGCGGAGTAGGTGCCCTGTGCCTGGTTCTGATAGCCGCCCATCACCGCCTGGTAGGTGTATATGGCGGTCGAGTTGAGCCGTCCGCCCCCGATCCAACCGCCGGTGCTCGCCGCGAAGTTCTCGCGACCGCCGCTGATCGACGCATACGTTCCGGAGGCGAAGTTGTCGTAGCCGCCCATGATCGATGTCGAGCTGCCCTGGGCGTCGTTCGAGTAGCCGCCGCCGACGACCGCGTAGGTTCCGTTCGCGACGTTCGAGCTGCCCCCGGCCACGACGCCGTGCTGTCCGGCGGCGGTGTTGCTGTAGCCGCCGAGCACCGACCCGTAGAGCCCGGTCGAGTCGTTGAAGCTGCCGCCGCAGACGATCGAGTAGTCGCCGCCCGCGACGTTCGCGTAACCGCCGAGGACCGTGGCCGCGAAGCCGGTCGCACCGTTCGCGCGCCCTGCTCCGATGAACGACGCCGGGCCGCTCGCCACGTTCTGCCAACCGCCCGCCACGGTCGACCAGCGCTCGACCGCGGAGTTCGCGAGCCCACCCGTCACGGTCGCGAACGCGTCCGAGATCGTGTTGTCCGCGCCGAACACGGCGCCGCCGAACGACGTGTAGCTGTTGCGCTGCCCGGCGATCACGTTGTGCGACCCGGTGCGGTCATCGCCGTTCACGTTGCCCAGCTCGTTGTAGCCGACGATCAGGTTGCCCGTGCCGTTGGTCTGCACCACCGTCGGGTCGTACAGGTCCGGATCCGCCGGGTAGCCGTTCGTCGCGCCGAGTCCGTTGACGATCTGCAGGTTGACGCCGCGGATGCGAATCGTCTTCGCGAAGCCACCGAGGCCATCCGGCAGGTAGACGATCTTCTGGTGCGAGAGGATGTCACGTTGCTCCTGCGTCAGCGCTCCGGGGAGCTGCTGTTTGGCTTGGACGTCCTGATCGCTCGGCGTGACTCCCGACAGGACGGCGACCACGGCCACCATCCCACCCGAGAACGACCCCGCGAGCTGAAGCGCTTTGAAACTCATCTGGTTCTCCTGGTCATTGCGGATTCCGGCACGAGTGCGGGCCGTGAACTCCAGCCGCGAACGGGGGGGCGGACACGCCATCGGTTTCTCGCTCCGTTCCGGGGTTTTCTTGGCGTGCCGGCAGGGGCTTCGTCGGCCGAAGGGCATCGCAGCCCTTCTTCCAAGAGGATCACATGAATCTGAAGAGCACCGCACCGTTCGCCGGCTGGGCCGCGTGTGCCGCACTCGCGCTTCACGGCGAGGTCACTCCCGAGCAACAGGAGATCCTCGGACACCTGAGCATCGTCTACCTGGACGACGGGGCGGGCGGGCTGCGCAAGACGGTCCGCATCGACGGCGTGAACCTGCAGCTCGTCGACGGCTCGGGTGCGACGAACGGCAACCCGGCGGACCCGCTCAGCTTCGACCCGGACGCCGCCATGCCGACCGGCCTCGGCAACCTGATCCTCGGCTACGAAGAGGTCCAGGCCGGTAGCTTCGCACGCACCGGATCGCACAACCTGGTGGTTGGCATCGAGCACGAGTACACGAGCGTCGCCGGCGTCGTCTTCGGACGCGACAACTCGAACGACAGCGCGTACGCGAGCGTCACGGGCGGCTACCGCAACCGCGTCGACGGCGAGCGCGGCGCGATCGCCGGCGGCCAGGACAATCGCGTGTCGGGCTCGCTCGGCTGGATCGGCGGCGGCAGCGGCAACACGGCCAGCGGCGTGCGCGCGTGCATCGTCGGCGGCAAATCGAACTCAGCCGGCGGTCCCTGGGCGGTCGCGGTCGGTGGCGAATACAACGACGCGTACGGGGACCGCGTCATGGTTGGTGGGGGTGAGGGCAACTTCGCGTCCGGTCGTGGCTCATGCGTCACCGGAGGCAGTGACAATCGCACCACCGGAGACTACTCGAGCATCACCGGTGGCGACGGCAACCGCGCGAACGGCAGTCTGTCGACGATCCACGGCGGGACGACGAACACCGCCGACGGCGTGAGCTCGACCGTCAGCGGCGGATCGCAGAACCGCACCTCGAGCACCCACGCGACGGTCGCCGGCGGTTTCCTGAACACCGCGAGCGACTTCGCAGCTGCGGTCTCCGGCGGGCGCTACAACGTCGCGTCCAATCCGTACGCCAGCATCGCGGGGGGCTACGGCAACCGAGCGACCGAGGACTACGCGAGCGTCGCCGGCGGCTACGGAAACGTGGCCAGCGCGTACGCGGCGAGCATCGCCGGAGGCCAGAACAACGCAGCGAGCGGTGTGTACAGCGCCGTGCTCGGCGGTTACAGCAACGCCGCGACCTACACGCGAGCGGTGGTCGCCGGCGGCTACAACAACACGGCCTCGGGTTACTACAGCGTCGTGAGCGGCGGCTCGAACCGCTCGGTCACCAACACCTACGACTGGCGCGGTGGCAGCTATTTCTCCGACAACTGAGCGCGGGTTCGCGCGGCGCCTGCCGCGGCGCGCGGCTCAGTCCGCGTCGGGCGGGCGCACCAGGAGCGCGAGCCGCGCGCGCGCGATGCCCCACTCGCGGCTGACCGTGCGCGTCGACACGCCGAGCAGCTCGGCGGTCTCGGCTTCGGACAGTCCGGCGAAGAAGCGCAGGCGCACGACGTCGGCGCGGCGCGGGTCGTCGGCCTCGATGCTCTTCAGCGCTTCGTCGAGCGCGAGCAAGTCGTCGGCCGGCGTCTCCACTCCGATCTCGCCCTCGAGCCCGGCGAGCGTCACGCGCTTGCGGTCGCCGCCGCGCCGACGCGCCAACTTCTTGCGCGCCGACTCGACCAGCACGTCGTGCATCGCGCGCGCGGCGGTGAAGAAGAAGTGACGCCGATTCTCGAAGTTCGATCCTGCCTTGCCGACGAGACGCAGGTACGCCTCGTTCACGAGCTCGGTCGCCTGCAGCGTCGCGCGCGCGTTCGCGCCGGCGAGCTGTCCGAGCGCGACTCGATGCAGCTCGTTGTAGAGCAGGTCGAAGAGGCGCTGTTCCGCGCCGTCTTCGCCGGTGCTCATCTCGTGCAGGAGCTGCGTGACGCGAGTGGGAGAGTCGGTCATCGTCAGGGACATCGTAGCGCGCCCCCCCCGCGCGAGGCGGATCCCTCCGGCTAGAATGGTCCCTTCCATCATGAAGCGAACGTCATGAAGCGACCCACGCCGCGCCCCGAGGACGCGCACCGCCTCGAGGGCCTGATCGCCCAGTGCCTCGAGCTCTACGAGGCCGAGGGCCCGCGCGCGGTCGACGAGTTGCTCGTCCGCACGCCGGACTCCGCGGACTTGGTGCGCGAACGCCTCGACCTGCTCGGCCGCATGGGATTGATCGCGGACGCACCGCCCGCGTCCCAGCCCGACACGATCGGCGCGTATCAAGTCATCGGTGTGCTCGGTCGTGGCGGGATGGGCGTCGTGTACGAGGCCGAGCAAGAACGCCCGCGACGACGCGTCGCGCTCAAGGTGCTGCGCAACGCCCCGGGCGAGGCGGGGCTCAGTCGCTTTCAGCACGAGGCCGAGCTGCTCGCGCGCCTGCAGCATCCCGGCATCGCGACGATCCACGAAGTCGGCACCGCGGTCGTCGGCGGATTGACCGTGCCGTTCTTCGCGATGGAGCTCGTGCGCGGCCGACGCCTCGACCGTTACGTCGCCGAGGTCGAGCCCGACGTCGCCGCGCGCGCCGAGCTCGTCGCGAAGATCGCCGACGCGGTGCACCACGCGCACCAGAAGGGTGTCGTGCATCGGGACCTGAAGCCGGCCAACGTGATCGTCGACGAGCGTGACGAGCCGCGCGTGCTCGACTTCGGCGTCGCGCGCGCGACGGACCCCGAACTCCGGCTCGAAACGCTGCAGACCGAGGCGGGCCAGCTCGTCGGCACGCTCGCGTACATGAGCCCCGAGCAGGCCGCCGGAGATCCGGACGAGATCGACAGCCAGACCGACGTCTATTCCCTCGGTGTCGTCGCGTTCGAGCTGTTCGCGGGCTGCCTGCCGATCGACGTCGACGGTCGCCCGGTGCTCGACGTGCTGCAAGCGATCCGCGACGACGAGCCGCGCTTGTTGGGCCAGCTCGATCGGTCGCTGCGCGGCGACCTCGAGACGATCGTCGCCAAGGCGCTCTCGAAGGAGAAGAACCGCCGCTACGCGTCCGCGCACGAACTCGCCGCCGACCTGCGCCGCTTCGTTCACAACGAGCCGATCACCGCGCGTCCGGCGACGGCGGCCTATCAACTGCGGAAGTTCGCGCGCCGCAACCGCGCGCTCGTCGCGGGCGCGGTCGGCATCGTTGTCGCGCTCGTGCTCGGGTTGGTCGGGACGCTCTACGGCCTGCGCGAAGCGACGCTCGCGCGCGACGACGCCGAGCGCCGCCTCGGGGTCGCGGACGCCGTACGTGTTTTCCAAGCGCGCATGTTCGCGCGCGCCGATCCGCAGGAGCAGGGCCTGCGCGTCGTCGATCTGCTCGACCGCTCGGCGCTGCTGATCGAGGAGACGAAGGACGACCCGCTCGAGGAGGCCGCGGTGCGACTCGTCCTCGGCGACGCGTACGCGATGACCGGCTCCTACGAAAAGGCCGAGCCGCTGCTCGTGCGGTCGGCCGAGCTCTTCGAGCGCGAGCTCGGCGCGTCCGACGTGCAAACGCTTGGCGCGCGCACGCGCCTGGTCGGCTTTCTGATCTCGAAGGGACGCCTGGAGGAGGCGGAGCGGGAGCTCGACGCGATCGTGAAGCGCGCGACGGCCGCGCACGGCGCTGGGCACAGCACCGTGCTCGACGCCGAGATCGTGCGCGCGCAGCTCTACCAGCTGCGCGGTTGGTTCGCGAAGGAGGACGCGCTCTGCACGCGCTTGCTCGACGCCGGCGCCGAACGTCGGTCGTGGTACGGGTTGAAGCTCCGGCGCGCGATGGCGCGCAGCGAGCTGACGGACTTCGAGCGCGCCGCGCAGGACGCGCGCGACGCGCTCGACTGGTCGCGCGCGGCGTTCGGCGAGAACCACCCCGACACGCTCGAGGCCATGCACGTCCTGGGCGCCGTGCTCCAGAAGGGCAGCCACGTCGAGGAGGGCGGCGCGTTGATCGAGGACGTGTACGAGCGCAAGCGCGCGCTGCTCGGCCCCGAGAATCCCGAGACGTTGCTCGCGATGGTGAACGCGGCGTTCCGTTATTCGGTGCGCGAGGACTACGCGCACGCCGACGAGCTCCTGAGCGAAGCGTACGCCATCGCGTTGCGCGTGCTGCCCCCCGCGCACGCGACGATGCGGCTCGCGCGCGGCAACCTGGCGGGCAACCTCCTGTTCCTCGACCGCAACGCCGAAGCAGCGGAGTTGCTCGAGCAACAGCTCGCGGCCGAATCCGAACTCGTCGGCCCCGACAGCGCGAACGCCCAAGCGATCATGGGCAGCCTCGCGATGGCCTACCAAGCCCTCGGACGCTTCGAAGAGGCCGAAGAGCTCTTCCTCACCGTCCTCGACGTCACGCAGGAGATGCTCGGCGACCGTCACGTCAACACGCTGATGAGCGCCTACAACCTGGCCGAGTTCTACCGCAAGACGCGCCGCTACGACGAAGCCGAGCCCTACTTCCGCGACGCCTCCGAGACCGCCGCCGAAGTCCTCGACGAACTCGACTACCGCATCCCGTGGATGATGTCGACCTGGGCGCTCAACCTCGCCTACGCCGGCCGCTTCGACGAAGCCGAGCAAGTCTTCACGCGCGCCAAGTCCTTCGCCGACCGCCTGGAAGAGGGGCACTCGGCCCGCGAAAAGATCGCGACCATCCGCGCCCAGCTGGACGGGTTCGAGCGGCGCTAGACGCCCGGCCGCGCATCCCGTGCCGGGCCGACGTTCAAGATCCGTTGCGTGCGTTTTGCGTCCGGCGCAGCGCATAGGATGGAGGCGTGTCGTGCCCCGTTCCCGAGGATCCGTCGTCGCCCGAGACTCCCGGCGATGAAGCGCTCTTTCGCGAGCTCGCCAGTGTCGCGCGCGACTCGCCGGTCGCGACCGACGACCTGCTGACGCGCGACGCGATTCCGGGCTACGAGCTGCTCGGCGAGATCCATCGCGGGGGACAGGGCACGGTGTATGTCGCGCGGCAGACGGCGACGAAGCGGCGCGTCGCGCTCAAGGTGCTCACGCGGCACCGGGGTGAGGCCGAGCGCGAGGAGCGTCGGCGCTTCGAGCGCGAGGTCGAGCTCGCGTGCAGGCTGCGTCATCCGAACATCGTTTGCGTCTTCGAGAGCGGCGACGCGGGCGGGCGGCTCTGGTACGCGATGGAGTTGGTCGACGGCGTGCGACTCGACGAGTTCCTCGCGACCGCGCACCTCGACCTCGCCGGACGGCTGGCGTTGATCGAAGGCATCGCTGCGGCCGTCGCCGTCGCGCACCGCACGGGGGTGATTCACCGCGATCTGAAGCCGGCGAACATCCTCGTCGATGCGAACGGGACGCCGCGCGTGGTCGACTTCGGGCTCGCGCTCGCGTCGAGCGGCGACCTCGCGCGTCGCATCACGGCGACGGGCGCGTTCCTCGGGACGCTCGCGTACATGTCGCCGGAGCAGGCGAGTGGGGGAGAGGTCGACACGCGCACCGACGTACACGCGATCGGGTTGCTCCTCTATGAAGTGCTGACGGGCCGCCTGCCGTGGTCGACGCATGGCGATGTGTCGAAGGTGCTCGAGCGCGTGAAGCACGAACGGCCCGCGGATCCGTGCGCGCTCTCGAGCGACGTCGACGCCGAGCTGCGCACGATCGTGATGACCGCGCTCGAGAAGGATCCCGCCCAGCGCTACGACTCGGCCGACGCGTTGCTGCGCGACCTCGTGCGTTACAGGAACGGTGAGCCGCTCGCCGCGCGTCCGCAGAGCATGGCCTACGTCCTGCGCAAGGCGGTCGCGCGCCACCGCACCGCGCTCGGCATCGCGGCGGCCGTCGCAGTCGTCGTTTGCGTCGCCGCCGCGTTCGCCGTGCGCGAGCAGTGGCGCGCCGACGATCAGCGCCACGAAGCCGCGCTCGCGCGCCAGCTGATGCGAACGATCGTCGGCGCGGGCAGCGGCGGTTCGATGGAGCACGGCGAGGCGCGCATCGCGGCGCTGGCCGAGTCGCTCGAGCGCCTGAACACCGAGCTCGACGTGTCGCCGGACGTGCGCGCGTCGCTCCACCTCAGCCTCGGCGAGTCGTACTCCGCGCGCTTGCTGTTCGACGAGGCGAAGGAACACCTGCGCGATGCGGTGGCGCGCTTCCGCGAGGCGGGCGATGGCGAGGGCGTCGCGCGCAGCCTCGAAGCGCTGGCCGCCGTGCAATGCCAGCGAGGCTCGGATGACGCGGTCGAGGCGGCGACGGAAGCCCTCGACCTGCGGCGCGCGGCCCTTCCGCTCGACGCCGTGCGCGTCGCGTGCGGCGAGCGCTTGCTCGCGCGCACGCTCCTCGCGCGCCTGCCGCGCCAGCCCGACGACGTGCCGCGCGCGCGCGAGCTCCTCGACCGCGCCGAGGGGACGCTCGTCGCCGAATTGGGAGCGAACGACCCCGACGTCGCGATGATCCACATCCTGAGCGCGAGCATCTCCGCGTCGGGCGCCGATGCGATCGAGCTGTACGAGCGCGCGTTGCGCGTGCTCGAGCGCCGACCGGGCGAGGCGCGCCGCACGATCGAGTGCCTCGACCGCTACGCGGGCCGGCTCGCGTCGCTCGCGCGCTACGACGAGGCCGACGCCGTGTTCGAGCGCGCGGCCAACCTCACGCGACAGACGTACGGCGAGCGCCACACCGTCGACCACCTGCGCCGCCGCTCCGAGCTCGAACGCATCGACGGCAACCTCGCGTCGGCGGAGCGGCTGGAGCGCGCCGCGCTCGCGACCGAACTCGACGGTTGGATCGAGCTGCGCCCCGACGACGAGCCGCGGTTGGGCCCGCTCGCGGCGAGCGTGCGCGAGGGCGAACCGGTGCCGTACGTCGACGCGTTCAGCGCCCTGCGCGAGCTGCGCGGCGACAGCGACTTCAACCTGTCGAGCTGGATGAACCAGATCGCGCGCCTGCTCGACGAGCTCGAGCGCCACGGCGAAGCCGAGGCGCTGCTGCGCGAGTCGCTGTGGATCCACTGCCGCATCTACGGCCTCGATTGCCCGAACCGCCAGGAGACGCTCTACCTCCTCGCCGCACAGCTCGCCGATCGAGAACTCGATCGCGAGGCCGCCGATTGCTTGGACGAGCTGCTCGAACGCGCGGCGCCGGCGTCGCCGGACGACGCGCTCGTCGCCAAGGCGCTCGAGCTGCGCAAGCGGCTCTCGGTCGGGACGGTGCAGGCGCCATGACGTCCGGGGAACAGATCACGAGTCGCACGCTGCTCGAGCGCGTGCGCGACCCGGCGGACCGCGTCGCGTGGGAGCGCTTCTACGGGATCTATGCGCCGCTGATCGAACGCTTCGCCGCGACGCACGGGTTGTCGCACGACGAGATCGAGGACGTGCGCGACGAGAGCCTCGCGCGCGTCGCCGCGAAGCTGCCCGAGTTCGAGTACGACCCGCGCCGCGGCGGCTTCCGCGGCTGGCTCTACCGCATCGTGCGCGGCAAGGTCGTCGACCACCTGCGCCGCGCCGGCGCGCGCAACGCGGACACGCGCGAACTGCAAACCGCGCCCGATCCGTCCCCGACCCCCGACGAAGTCTGGGAGCGACTGTGGCGCGAGGAGCACCTGCGCTACGCCCTGCGCGAAGTCGCCGAACACGTCTCGGAACGCACGTACCAAACCTTCCGCCTCCTGCTCGTCGACGAGCTCACCGTCGCCGACGTCTGCGAGCGCATGGGCATGAACGCGAACCAGGTCTACAAGGCCAAGGCGCGCGGCCTCGCCGCGGTGCGCGGGATCCTCGAGCGCCTCGGTGTGGAGCCGGACGCGTAGCGGCGCTCAACGATGGTCCAAGCACACGAGCTCGCCCGCGTGGTTGCGTAGGTAGACGAGCCCGCCGGCGAGCACCGGGCTCGTCCAGCACGGGCCGCTGTCGAAGACCTGGCGGCGCGAGCGCTCCGTGTAGCCGTCCGGGCTCGCCGCTGCGACGACGAACGCGCCGTCCTCGCCGATGACGAGCAGGCGGCCATCCGCCGATGCCATCAGCGCGCCCATGCCGAGGCCGCGCTTGCGCCATTGCTCCTTGCCGGAGATGTCGAGGCATTTGAGCGTGGATTGGTCGAAGCCGAAGAGCGACTCGCCGACGAGCACGCAACCGCTGTGCTGCGTGCGCATCGACTTGCTCTCCCAGAGCGCGGTCGGTGCTTCGCTCGTCACGTCGACGAGCGTGCAGCCGTGGCCGTAGCCGGACGAGACGAAGATGTTGTCGCCCGCGATGACGGGCGTCGACGCGTTCACGGTCACGTTGCCCTTGCGGAACGGGTGGAAGCGCAGCTGTTCGCCCGTCTGCTCGTCGAGGAGGAACAAGCCCTCCTTCGTGAAGGTCGCGATCGTGCGCTCGCCGTCGAGCTCGAACGTCGTCGGCGTCGAGTACATCGCGAGGTGGTGGCGCGTGGCCCAGAGCGTGTCGCCCGTCGTCGAGTCGATGGCGACCGTCTTGCCGACGTTGCAGATCAGCTTGTCGTCGAGCACGAGCGGCGACCCCCCGAAGCCGTAGGCGTTCGGCTCGGTCTCGTTCTCCGTCGCGATGTGCCGCATCCACAGCACCGTGCCGTCGTCCGCGTCGAGGCAGCGCAGCTCGCCTTCGCGGGTCGTGACGTAGACGCGTCCGTTCGCGATCGCGGGTGTGGTCAGCGTTCCGCCGCCGTGCTCGCGATTCCAGATCTGCGCGGGATACACAGCGCGCCACAACTCCTCGCCGCTCTCCGCGTCGAAGCAGATCACGGAGTCCTCCTCCATCGTCACGTCGAACCCGGCGATGACCAGACGCCCGCCGGCGATCGACGGACACGAGTAGCCGATCCCGACCTCGGCGCTCCACAGCGGCTCGGTCGCGCCCTCGCTCTTCCAGTCGGTCTCGAGTGAAACGCCCGAGCGCTGCGGACCGCGCCAATGCGGCCAGTTCGCGCGCGATCCGGTGTCCGACTGCGCGGACGACGCGCCCGCGACTTGCAGACCGGCGAGCGTGACGAGCAGTGCCGTGCGCAACATCAGCGCACCTCGATCGGCCAGGTGTATCCGAGCGCCGTCGCCGCGGTCTCCGCCGCGGGATCGCCGCTCGCCTCGGAGAGGATGTGCAGCGCCGCCTCGATCGACGCGGCGTTGTCGCGCGCGACCACGAACTTGTCGAGCACGGCGACCGCGTCGTCCGAGCTGAAGGAGACGTTCGGCGCGAAGCGCGCGAAGAACGCGGCCGGCGCGAGCGAGCCGGCGGGGAGCGTCTCGCCGTCGACCATGCCCGTGCGCGCGAGCGCGATCGATCCCGTCCCGACGGTCAGCACGAAGTCGGCGCCCTCGCTCACCTTCGCGATCCAATCGATGATGTAGTCGTCCTCGATCTCGTCGTGCCCGATGGGCGGCACGATCAGGATGTCGAACTCCGGCGCGTCGTCGAACGCGTAGGTCGGAACGACGCTGAGGTATCCCTGGCACTGGATCGGATCCGTCGTGTCCGCGACCGTGAACACGTTCATCGTGTGCGAGCTCGCGAACACGGACGCCGGCCCGGCGAAGCTCGCGACGTCGGTCCCGGGCAAGACGAGCACGGCCACGTGCGGAACGGAAGCCTGCGCGACGAGCCGCATCCCGCATCCGGGACACGTCTCCGACTTCGCCGCGTCGCCCGTGAACGTGCGCGCGTCGCACGCTCCGCCGCAGGGCGGACAGACGAGCACCTCTTGCGCACCGTCCTGCACCCCGCGCGGCGCGTCGGCCCCCGCCAACGACGTCCACGCCAACCCCGCCACGACCCAGCACTTCCAACCGATCATCGACCTGCCTCCGAGAAAGGGACTCCGGAAAGCCCTCCTCCGAACGGGTGCCCCGCTTCCGCCGCGCAAAACGCGACTTCTTCGCCGGCGGGCTCAGCGGCGCACGAAGCGCCACGTCGCGCGCCCGTCCACCACCTGCTCCTCGTGCTCGAACTCGGGTCCGAACGAGTCCGGTGCGGGCGCGGGTTCCTTACCGTCGACGATGAAGCGCAGGTAGTCGGCGTACGCGTCGATGCCGTGGCGCTCGAGCAGGTCGAAGAAGCGCGCCTCCGGGATCGCGCCACCGCTCGCCACGCCGGCGTCGAGGAACGCGCGCACGACGACGTCGACCGATTCGCGGCCGGCGGCGGTTTGGGCGAGGTCCCAGCGCAGCGCGAGCAGGGGGCCGCGGTTGTAGTTCAGCCGCTCGTGACGGTTCGTGTAGCGCCGTTCCTCGATCGCGAGCGCCACCTCGTCGAGCGTGGCGGCGCGCATCGGGTTGCGAGCGAGTTCGCGCAGGTCCGCGTTGAACGCGTCGACGAAGTCGTCGAGCGTTAAGAGCCCCGCCTCGAGCAGCGCCTTGCGCGCGAGGTACTCGGTGAAGCCCTCGACGAACCAATCGAGGCGGTACTCGTCGACGCTCGCGCCGCGCCACTCCTCGATCGTGGCCTTGCGCGGCAGCCAGTTGTGCAGCGTCTCGTGCGCGACGAGCAGCAGCACGTCGCGCGGAGTGGCGTCGGGACTCACCAGGCACACGAACGCGTTGTCGATCGCGACGCCCGCGCGCACGTCGCCGCGGCCGGTGACGCTGACGACGAAGTGGGGGAGCACGCCGCCGCTCCCGAACGAGCGCGTGAGGAGCCGGATCGAGCGCTCGACGTCGTCCGCCACCGCCGCGACGTCGGCGAACGGCCCGCGCACATGGATCGCGACCGGCGCGCCGTCGAGGACCAGGTCGCGCGTGAGGTAGTCGCCGCCCGCCACGAGCGGCTCGAACGCGTCGACGCTGGCGCGCGCTTCGAACGGCCCCGCTCCGGCGCCGAGGTTGCTGAACGCGGACCAGCCCTCCGGAACGCCGTCGAAGGCGAGCGAGAAGCGTTGCTCGCCGCCGCGCTCCGGCAGCGTGACGATCCACTGTCGACCGAAGAAGTGAAAGTGCGCGGGCCCGACCGACGGCCGGTACGCGCTGCCCGGCTCCGCGGCGGGGTCCCAGTCGACCGTGTAGCGCAGCACGACCTTCGCGCCCGACGCGTGCACCAGGTCGCGGACGCGTTCGTCGCCCGCGACCGGCGCGAGCTCGGCGCCCTCGGCGCGCAGCTCGGTCGCGACGCGATGCATGCCGAGAACTCCGTAGCGCCCGCGAGGAAGCGCGATGCGCGTGACGCCGTCGGCGTCGCCCGCGAAGCCCATCTCGACCTCGAGCGTCGTTCGATCCGCGCGCGGAACGGGCCGAATCGAGTAGCGCACGTCGGCGGGCGGTGCGGTGGCGGGGAGGGACGCGCAGGCTTGGGTGAGGAGCGCGAGCGCGAGGAGCGTCGGCAGGAGGTCGTTGCTCGTCATATCACGTTGGGGAGGGTGTTCGAGGTCGTCGGGCCGGGCCATTCCTGAGCGCCAAGCGCGTCGCAGCCGTGCTTCGCGCGCACGGACACAGCGTCTTGTCGACGATCGGAGCGCTGCGTGCCATGCTCTCGGTCGATGTCAGCCGCTCCAAAGAAGTTACGGGGGCGGCGCTTGGTTGTCAGCGCGTTGACCGCGCTCGGCATCGTCTACGGCGACATCGGAACGAGTCCGCTGTACGCGTTCCGCGAGTGCTTCCTGGCGGGCGAGGGGGTTCCCGTCACGCCCGAGAACGTGCTCGGCGTCCTGTCGATGATCTTCTGGGCGCTGATTTGCGTCGTGTCGGTGAAGTACCTCGGCTATGTGATGCGCGCGGACAACAAGGGGGAGGGGGGCATCCTCGCGCTGATGACGCTGGTCCTGTCGTCGGTGGCGCGCTCGAGCCGGATGCGACCCACGCTCGTCGCGATCGGGCTCTTCGGCGCGTGCCTGCTGTACGGCGACGGGATGATCACGCCGGCGATTTCGGTGTTGAGCGCGGTCGAGGGGATCGAGGTCGTGACACCCGCGCTCGCGCATTGGGTCCTGCCGATCTCGGTCGCGATCCTGTGCATCCTGTTCGCGTTCCAGCACCGCGGCACGCGCGCGGTGGGGAGGATCTTCGGGCCGGTCACGCTCGTTTGGTTCGTCTGCATCGCCGCGATGGGGATCCCGTGGATCGTGCGCGTGCCCGAGGTGCTCGCCGCGCTCTCGCCGGGGCCGGCCGTGACCTTCTTCGTGCAGCACGGCGACCGCGCGCTGCTCGTGCTCGGCGGCGTGTTCCTGGTCGTGACCGGAGGCGAGGCGCTCTACGCCGACATGGGGCACTTCGGGCGGCGCCCGATTCGTCTCGGCTGGTTCGCGCTCGTGCTGCCCGCGCTCGTTGTCCACTACTTCGGGCAGGGAGCGCTGCTCATCGAGCGCCCCGACGCCGTCACGAACCCGTTCTATCGGCTGGCGCCGAGCTGGGCGCTCGTGCCGCTGGTGCTCCTCGCGACGCTCGCGACCGTGATCGCTTCGCAGGCGGTGATCACCGGCGCCTTTTCGCTCACGCGTCAGGCGGTGCAGCTCGGGTTCCTGCCGCGCGTCGAGATCCGGCACACGTCGAAGTCGCACGCCGGGCAGATCTACGTCCCGATCGTGAACTGGATCTTGCTGCTGGCGACGGTCGGCCTGGTGCTCGGATTCCGATCATCGGAGGCCTTGGCCGGCGCGTACGGAGTCGCGGTCGTCACGACCATGGTCATCACGACGGTGCTCGGCTTCGTGTGCTCGCGCCTGGTCTGGAAGTGGAAGCTCCTCCCGGCGGTCGCCGCGTCGCTCGCCTTCCTCACGATCGACCTCGGCTTCCTCTCGGCCAACATCGTCAAGATCCCGGAGGGCGGTTGGTTCCCGCTGCTGATCGCGGGCATCACGTACTTCGTCATGGCGACGTGGCGCACGGGGCACCGCAACCTCCGGCGCCGGCTCGACGAGCGCAGCATCGACTTCTCCGCGTTCGTGAAGGACCTGAAGGGACAGGACGTGCCGCGCGTGTCGGGGCTCGCGGTCTTTCTCGACGGAGACCCGATGGGTGTGCCGCACGCGCTGCTCCACAACCTCAAACACAACAAGGTCATCCACGAGCACGTCGTCATGCTGACGATGACCGTGAGCGAAGTCCCGAAGGTCGCGGCGAGCGACCGCATCGAGGTCGTGGAGGTCGAGCCGGGCTTCTTCCGGATGCTGGCCCACTTCGGGTTCCTGGAGGAGCCCAACGTCCCGGCGCTGCTGCGCAAGGCGCGCGACGAGGGTGTGCCGTACGAAGGCGTGAACGAAACGACCTTCTTCCTCGGACGCGAAACGCTGGTCAAGGGCTCGCGTCACGCGATGAGCTGGTGGCGCGAAGCCGTCTTCGTATTCCTGTCCCGCAATCAGCGCACGGCCGACGAGTTCTTCGGCGTACCGGCCAACCGCGTCGTCGAACTTGGCGTACAGGTCCAGGTCTGATGGAGCCGCGCAGCGCCATCCAGAATGCTCGCTCGCACCAAACCCCGGGCAACGAGGTCCCGAACCATGAACAACGCCATCCAAATCGAAGCCTCCGGCAACGTCGTCGAGATCCAGGTCACCGGCAAGCTGACCGCCGAGATGTACGACGAGCTCGTTCCCCTCGTTGACCGCCTCGTCAAGGAGAGCGGCAAGCTGCGCATGCTCTTCACGATGCACGACTTCCACGGCTGGACCGCCGGGGCCCTCTGGGACGACATCAAGTTCGGCCTCGACCACTTCCGCGACATCTCCCGCCTCGCCATCGTCGGCGAGACGAAGTGGCAAAAGGGCATGGCCGTCTTCTGCAAACCGTTCACCACCGCGAAGGTGAAGTACTTCGAGTCCACCGACCTCGAAGCCGCGCGCGCGTGGGTGAGGGAGCCGGCGAAGGAGTCGGCGAAGTAGGCGGGTAGGGGCCGACCCCGGCGCGGTCGAAGCGAGCTCGTCGGAAAGCACACACGCCGGCTCTCGTCGAGCAGCCGCCGCGCCTCGCGAACCAACGCTCTCGGCTGGTGCGGGAGAGGGGAATCGAACCCCTACGCCTTGCGGCACAGGAACCTAAATCCCAAAGGCCGTAACGTAGGTCTCTGGAGGAGAGGAGCTTACGACGTCGCCGCTCGACTGGTACCCCTTCTGGTACCCCGGCCTCTCGTCTCGTGTCGTTCCATGGCCTCGACCGCTGCTCGTCCGGCTCCGTCCGGAAGGTGACTCGCGTAGCGTTGGGTCGTCAGGATCGTCTTGTGCCCCGCGAGTTCTCGAATCGTCGGCAACGGGACGCCGGACTGGGCGAGGCGAGAACAGAACGCGTGTCGGAGGTCGTGCATCCGCATCTCAGGAAACCCCGCGCGTCGAGCGGCGGTCTTGAAGCGCTTCGACACTCCACCGGGATTGCGGCCTGACCACTCCGGCCAGACGAGATTCGGGCCGTTCATCGGCACGGGAGCGCGGTCCTTCAAGAGGCGGCGAAACGCGACCAGCGTTCGCTTCGTCAGGTCGACGGTCCTCGGGCGCTTCCCTTTCGATTCGTGGACGACGAGCACCCTTCGGTTGAGGTCGACGTCTTGCCACTTCAGACGCAGTGCTTCACCTCGTCTGAGCCCCGTATCCGCGAGGATTCTCACAAACGCCCCGAATCTCCAGTCACCGGCGTTCGCGACGAGCAAGTCGACATCCGCGTTGGAGACGTACGGAACGGACTTCTCGGGTTCGCGAGCCCGCACCACGTTGCGAACGGGGTTCGCGCGCGCCCATCCCCTTGCCACCGCGAACCGGAAGGCGCTCGAGAGGATCGCTGCGTAGCGATTCGCAGTTGCCACCGACAGCTTTCGCTTCACGCGAAGCTCAGTGAGGAAGTCCTCGATCATCGCGGGCGTGATGTCGATGGGCCTTGCGACCACGCGGCGGATCGCAATCGGGCGAACGCGCCGGCTGATCCTGCGTCCCACCCCCGAGGCACGTCGCCTGCTCGGGCTCGATCGCGCAGCGAGTCGTGAATCTGTCGAGCATGAGTTCTGGAAGCATCACTACGCGCAGAAGCTGACGGAGGCTGGATACTCAGTCGAAGTCGAAGCGCCGCGGAAGGGAGGGCGAGTAGACCTACTCGTTCAGACGGATAGGGGGCCGGTCGGTTTCGAAGTAGAGATGGGAAACTCGACCATCGCGCGAAACGTGAGCAACTGCCTACGCTCTCGCTTCGGCCTGGTCGTGGTCGTAACGACCAGCGACGCCTCCAGGAACCGGGTGGAACGCGAGCTCGCAAAGCACGAGCTCCTCATCCGCGGCCGCGTCGTCGTCGTGTTGAGAGACGGGTTCGCGGTGGGGGACGTACCCTGGGCTCCAGCCTCGGAAGGAGCGAGGAAGGACCGAACCAGTTGAGGGTTCAAATAGGCGCTCGGCCTTCCTTCTCCATGAAAAGTGGTGACGGCTGGAAGCGTCCGGGGCGTGCAGAACTCGAGGAGACGGGCAAGAGCTGCGAATGGTGCACGTCACCCCTCGAGTACGCGGCCTTCGCGTTTGCTCTGCTCGAGGGAGTCATGGGAGGCACGGGCTTCGTCGGCCCGCCCGAGAAGGCCGAGTGGGCCCTGTTCTGTTCGAGGCAGTGTGTCGTGGAGTACCTCTCGAGCGGCATGGTGGAGACTGCAAACCGGTTTAGGCCAAGGATGCCGTGAAGCGGTTTGGGTGATCCCACTGGAACGGCGCGCCGCGAACTTCTACCGTGCAGTGGCTCGTTCAACACCGCTCCCCAACGAGGCATCTGAAATGCAAAGCGCAATCGACTCACGACTCAACGACCGGATTCAGGCCTTCGTCACCGACATCTCAGAGATCGTCCGCGAGGCCGCGGTCGATGCCGTACAAGAGGCCCTCACGGGCGAAACGGGGCCGCGGGCTGCGACTAGGGGCCGTCGCCCTGGCCGCAAGAAGAGAAAGGCCGTGAAGCGGGTCTCACGAAAGTCGAAGGGCAAGCGCGTGCGTCGCAGCGCCGCCGAACTCGAGGCTCTCTCGACCAAGTTCTTGGCTCACGTGAAGGCCAACCCCGGCCAGCGCCTGGAGGAGATTGGGGCCGCCCTTGGGATTCCGACATCCGAACTCAAACGACCCGTGGCTCTGCTGCTCGAAGCAAAGAAGGTGCGTACGACCGGTCAGCGTCGGGGAACGAAGTACTTTGCAGGATCGGCCAAGGCGAAGCCCACCCGAACGAAGCCCACTGCGAGGAAGAAGAAGAAGCGCAAGGCGACCAAGCGGGCGTGATCGCGGCACCTGGGCGAACGCCCATACAGGGCATTGAACTGCGAGGGAGCTGGGTGGCCGACTGGTATGAGTCGCTGGGGGGGGCGGGTGTTACGGCTCGAGGATTCTCTCCGGCAGCCCAATGACATCGAGCAGGCAGAGGCGCTCTACCGGGACCTGGTCCCTGGATGCGTAGCTCAGCCCCCCGTTGCGAACCGCATCGCCAGCTGCGCCAGGGTCGAAAGGCTGGCTCCGGCCACCTTGTCGCCCGCCCACGCGAGGAACTTCTTCCAACGAGACGGTTCGCCCACTGCCTCTACGAAGTTGTGACCGTCGTTCGTAAGCGACGAAACCAAGACGAGGTCCGGAACGCTATCGGCGGTACGGGAAGCGTAGTGCGGCTCGCCGAGAGCCTCGATCCACCCTGCCTCTACAAGGAGCTTCAGATGGTAGTTCACTGTGCGCTCATCGGCTTCCGTGATCTCCGCCAGCTGCTTGCCGTTAAGCGGCGACCTCCCGTCCGACTTCTCCACTTCGAGCAGGATGCCGCGGAGAAGTTCAAGGTTACGCTTCATGAATTCTCCTTGTCCATGTTTGGCTTTTCACCATGCCCTAGGGGCGCGCCGCGCGCGCGGATACCCTAAAGGTCAGAACCCATACTTCTGGTGGCGCAGTGTGAACGCCTCCTTGCCGCCCTCCATGACGTCGGTGATCTCTTGCCTGATTTCTGGCATGTCGATAGCGCCTGCCAGTTTGATTCGCCCACCGGATTCTGTGGCGCTAGTTCTGTAGTCACAACAGACGATCAACTCTGCGTCTCCGTTCACAACGAGGTTGGCGTTGTGACTCGCGAAGATCACTTGCCGATGGCTCTTGGCCGACCAGATCGAACGCACGATATCGTTGATGATCTTCATGTTCAGATCGTCCTCAGGTTGATCGATCAGCAACGGAGGCCCATCCTGGGCAAGGAGAATGGAAAGAAGTACGGTAGCTTGCTGCCCCGGTGATGCGTCCTCGAAAGGAAGAAAGTCGTCGGGCCGTACCTGGTACTCGAACACCGGCATGTCCTGAAGCTCAAACGTCAATAGGTCAATCCACACTCTCGGCGTCCACTGCTTCGCGATCGCGAACTTCGTCTTCTGAGTGAATCCTGCACCGTCGAGAGTCGGAGCCGCTGGTAGTTTGGTAACCGCTTCATCTTCCGCGTCCATCCACGCTAGCTCGAGCAGCTCGTCCAGAATCTCGTGCCACACCTCAAGAGGTTGCTCCGCATCCGCCACTTGCGCAGCCAACTTCTCGACACTCTCAGCGCGCGACTTCGTCCCCTTCAGGAGGGTGCGCAACCTGTCTGCCAGAGGCTCTACGTCGCCCGAACGCCGCAGCGTCGCCTGAAGCTTCCCTCCCGAGAGATCTGTGAGTTCCTGGCTCTGCTTCTCGAGAAGCTCAGCTCTCTCCACGTGAACTGCGATCCAGTCGGCGCGCAACCCATCGAACTTCCCTTCCGGATCCCCAAGCCGTGCCGTCTTCGCTGTCTTGGTGTCGGTTGCGTTGTTGATCTCGCCCAACCGAACTTCGAGTTGCTGGATCTGCTTGAGCGTCTCTTCGTGCGACTTCGCCCGAGCCCGGGCATGTTCGTGCTCCGCTTCGTGCGCCTCCTGCTTCCGTTTCCACTCAGCGATCGCTTCAAAGTACGGCCCCAGCTCGTTCGTCGCGACGGGCTCAGCAAATGCATGGCGGAGAACTCCTATCGACTTCACTGCGTCGCTGACCCAGCTGTCCAACGCTTCCCGCGCTCGCTGGATGACCTCCGCGTTCTCTGGCGTGTTCTTGTCGTCTATCGAACCCGGAAGACGCGCGAGTTCGTCCGCGACGCTCGCGAGGCTCTCCTTGGCGGTCTCTGCATCTCGTTCCAAGGACTGCACAACGCGCCGCTCACTCTCGTACGATGTCTGCCTCGCGATGACAACTCGGTCCGCGTCAGGCAGACCCTTGAGAGACTTCCGAAGGCTCTCGATCTGCTCAGTCAGTGACCGTTGCTCCATTTCGTGCGCAGCAATCTCTTCGCGAAGTTCTCGGTGCCTCACGACCTGCTCAAAGGCTGTGCGCAACTCCACGGCGAGCCCATCAGCTCGCTCTTGCAGCGCCTCGAGTTCTGACTGGATCGGCGCATCGACGAATCGCCGAAGCTCCAGAAGTCGTGCGCCCACCGCACTCAGCTGCTTCTGACTGTACGCCCGCACCGGAAGTAGCTCTCGGACGTTCTGCTCAGTGCATGGTTCGAAGCCGCCTTCGGCGATGCGCATGGAGATTTCGCCGGACGCTTTCCTCCGAACTACGTGCGGTACTCCGTTCAGAAGGAACGCCACGTCCACAACAGCATCCAGGGGTAGGAGCGTACCCTCGATCAAACTCTGGCGACGCCGATGGAAGTCGGCCAGGTCCTCACCGTCAGCATCTGTGCTGGTCGGCGGCTGGTCGCAGAGGGCCCACCGCATGTACTCGAGGATCGACGACTTCCCGGTGCCACGCCCTCCGATGACCGCGTTGTACTGCGGATTCACGTCAAGCTCAATCGGCCCCAGGAACTTGCTGTTGGTGACCTCGATCCTCGTGATCCGCAGCGGAGGCAGTCGTGGCTCCTTATGGGCCACGCGGGAGTGCCGAGCCAAGCAAGCTTGTCTCAGTGCTTCCGCAGTAGGCCTCGCCCACTTCACCCAGGTGACGTCCTCACCCAGACGCTGAAAGTCTCGAGAGCGGTTGTCTGACGTTTGAAACACCGCAACGGCCTTGTTGCCCCACTCTTTGGCCTTCCCATCAACAATCGAGGTCTTGTCAGGGAGGCTTCCGTCTACGTATCCGCCCACGCACGGCATGTCCTTGTAGGCGGCGCTCATCCCCTTCCTCACGATGGAGAAATCCCCGCTGTCGCCGACATGCGGGAGCGCGATGAACCTGTCTCTTAAGAACTCCTTCTTGTTCAACTCCGTGTAGAGCTCCTTGAGGGTCTTGATGTGTTCTAGCCGCACTGTTGGAGCGTGCGTGGAGTCTTTTTCCGGTGCGGGCGTGACGCTGAGTGCGTGTACGACTTGCTGGAGCAACTCAACGGGATAATCGGCGTCCAGAATCAGCAACGCCTGGCAGGGCACTGCCAGAGTCAACTCCATGCCGGGAAAGACAACGAGCTGAGCTTCCGGAGGCAGGGCCTCGCCGTGTTCGTCTGTCTCGCTCAAAACGGCCGACTTGATGTACTTGAAGAACACCAGATCGTGATGATCGGTGATGGCGACGGCCTGCAAGCCCTTCGCCCTGCACGCCGCGACGAATTCCTCTGAGTACTGGGCGCGTTCTTCCTCGGTGGTGGCTCGTTGCCCCTGCCAGTTGATGTCACGGGGGGTGTGAACCTGGAAGTCGCAGCAGTGGTAGTGGGCGCCGTTGTCCATCCCGAGAACATAGTCAAAGGTGACGGGAGCGGCCAATGTCAAGGACCGCCTGGCAGGAGCCACTCGTAGTTCGGCTGAGCGGAGCCACCTGAGGCAGCTGGAGGAGTGGCTCGGACGAGCCCGTGCACGGTCGCGGCAGTGAACGGCTCGAGTTGCTAGGACTCGCTTCATGGCGGCGCGCAAGGCTGCCTTTACCTACTCGCGGTGTGGCTGGGTCCAGTCGACGTTCAGGTAGCGCTTGATCGACTGCACGACGTCGTGGACCAGGTCGCGTAGGATCGAGACGTCGTAGACCGTGTCGAAGTTAGCGGTGACGGCGTCGAGCTCCTTCGCGAGGGTGTCGTCGGCGTCCATCTCCATGCGAATCTCGAGCATCGCCCTGATGACGATCGCGGCGTCGATCAGCCGGTTGGGTGAGGCGGTCTCGGCGTGGAGACGTCTCTCTGGAATCGACCTCGTGGACCGCTACTCCCTCATCTTCGGGCATCTCACGGACGACGACAAGCTTCGAGACCGGCTCCTCCAGAGAGCGGCTCCGTCTCCTCCGAGATGGCGGGCGAGGGCTCGCCTCGGCCACCGCCCTGCGTATAGGTGTTCGTTGCCTCGCGGAGCTAGCTTCGGCTGCCTCTCGGGCAAGGGCGCCCGTAGCTCGGCAGGATAGAGCACTGGCTTCCTAACCTGTATGCCCAGAGACGAAGGGCGATGCCCAGTCAGGGAAACGGACATCAGGTGTGGGTGGAGTCAAACGCCGATGCGCAGAGCGCCGCAATAAACGCCAATTGCGCAACACATAAAAATAGCTATGCATTGCTTATGCGATGGACAAAACAAGCAAAAAATGTCTGAGTGAGATAACGAGCGACGAGGCCGTGAAGATGGGACTGATTCCCTTGGGCGCTCCGTGCATAGCTGTAGTGCGACGAACCGAGCGAAAGCCGTGGATTCCATATCTGGCGAAGCGGATAGCGACGGGCCTAAGGGTGGGGGCCATCGCCTATACGCGAAGCTACGGACCACTACCTCTATCGAGTGACCGTGATGTGTATGCCGTGCAGTACTGGAGCAGGTAGTACGGAACCGACGACGACGCGGACGCCGTAACTCCCCGTGACGCGGAATCAGGACGATTCGTGGTAGGCGCAACTACTTGACAACAAAGGACTTCTGGCTGCCGTGGAGCGGAGTTCCGAGGGAGGTGGCGACGAGAGAGGACGCATGATATAAGTCCGCCACTTTCAAGGGGAAGAGGCGTAGTCTCTAGCAACCGACATCTTCATTGGCTGGGCGTCGCAGTGCCGGCTGCGTTGGCCTTCTGTTTAGCCCTGGCCGTTCTCTACGTTGCCATTCGTGGAGATGTCGAAGTCCAGGCGCAGTTGCGTGATGTTCCACATGTTCGGATCTACGCTACGTCTCGGCATGATGCCTCGAGGTTGAGGCGCGCACTTGCGGATTTTGCGGACACACTCGGGAGATCGATGCGCGACCGTTTGCCGCCGAGCTATCGGAGGCCGCGTGTGGACGTGGCCGTTTTTGACACGAAATCGCGTCTCGATCACGTCGTCGACAAGGCCGGTGTTCAACTTCTTGTCGTGCCCACGTGCGTTTATCACGGAGAATGGTCTTCACGTGAGGACACTGTTGTAGTCGCCGAAAACTACTGCCGGTGTTCGAACTCCGAGTCAGGGCACGTCGTTGGCGTGATGGCCCGCGAAGACTCCGTTGTAGTCGACGACGGGACGCCGAGGACTGTGGCGGTTCCGCCGGCTTATTGCCTAGACCAGGCAACTAGTGTATTTAACGCAATCCGCGAGAGCGATCATTTCTCCCCGGTAGAATCCAGCGCCGAGGCATTAGCGATGTTGGGCGAAGGGCGGTGTGACCTCGCGATCGTGAAAAGGAACACGACTGAAGAACCTGGCGCTACCGACTCTCGGGCTGCGGAACTAACGATGATAGAATCGACGAGGTGCTCCGTGGGATCGATGTGGCTGATGCCTCAAGTCGATGCGATTGTTCCGATTGGCGATGGAACACTGGGAGACATCATGACGGAATCGCTTATAGCTAGCGAAATGTACATGAATGGACTGTCCCAGATTCGGGCAATCTGTGGAACCGATGGGTTTAGAGTCGGTGAACGCCAGGGGCCCGTGCTCGGCCAATCGAGCGGCGAGAGCAGTCAATTGACTCGCCAGTGATGCAAGATGTCTAGTTGGTCTATTAGTGCCGTGACGGAACGAAAAGGAGCGTTCTTCAATCTGGTATTGGCAATCCTTGCCGCGGTCGCCGGCATCAGGTCGATACAGGCGGCGTCATCACTCAAAGGGCACTCGGTATCGCCCTCGACGCCCGGTGGATGTGACAAGAGTTGCCCGTTCGAGTGTTTGGCGAACGGGCATCCTCTCGACGAACCAACGGAGCAACAGGTGACGGACTTTGTCCGGAAAGTCGCTCATATGCCAACATACCACCTGCACGCGTACTCGCAGCTCATAGATCACTGGGCGTGGTTGGCAGCCGGGCCCTGGCGTCGAGATACGCCCCCGAAAACAGCTACGGAAATCCGGCTAGCCTCGGTACGAACACTTGCGAGGGCACTCTACCTTCGTTCCCTTCCGCCACCGACCTACGCAGACGCGATCGCCACCGGCGTAATTGAGCCATACGCGGTTCAAGATGAGCTCATCTCCGAGATTCTCACCGCGCTCGAAGCCACCGAGATCGTGCAGAGAGACGGACTGCCCGGGAACGAACGGTCCGAGTCGGAGGGCACGGGCTCTATCGAGAGCCAGCCGGAGGAAGGCCGCCACTATGAGGGCAAGTATTTCTTCGGCCAGATTCGACCAGTCGTCGGACGTATCGCGGAACTTGAAGACGGTATTAGGCATAGCCCTCCGTCGTTCCCCGATCCGGCGGAGCTCGGAGCTCTTCAGAGACAACTCGAGGTCGCACTCGCCGACTACGTTCGGAACTGGCATTCCGGCGCTCGTCTGTCCGAGGTTGGGTTTCCTCTGCCCCGCGACTCCGGCGACGCAAATGGGACCTTCGAAGCCGCTTCGGACCAGGCGTTTATCGTGTATAGTACGTTCTTTACGAACTGGTTGCACATTGAAGGGTGGCGCGCATCTGTGGGCGATCACGCAGGGGTGCTGCGGTTCGCAACCGAATTCAGAGATAGACTTCGGAGTCGAGGCAACATTCCCGACGCCGTGGCTCTGCATTACGAGGTCACGTATATTGAGTATCTCTATTCGGTCAACGGAGCCGATTTCTGGGGCCAGCTGGAGGGCGTGCTGCTTCGGGTGATAAAGCGAGAGGGTCGATCCCTGGATCCTCAGGTTAGCGCGCAACTTTTTGACTACTTGGAGTCGAAAAGCACTCACCTAAGGGGAGCCTGGACGAGAGAGCAGTTCCGAAGCATGGTCGGCTCCGCTCGGAGGGAGAACGATGGCTGAAAGGAGCAGAGCCGCCTCGGCCCACTCGCGGGACGCAATCCTATTCGGCTTCATGGGGGTGGCTCATGGTGTTGTGGCGTTCGCGATATTTCCCCAGCTGTATCATTCCGTTCGGCAGCTCTACTGGCATCTGAGAAGAGTGTACGGGCAGCACGTCAGCGTTCTTGATAGTCCCCTTGAACGAAGTCTGCTTGTGCCGGAGTTTGATGTGTTGGCCCTTGCCGTCTTGCTCTTCCTGTTGTGGGCATCTTATTACTTCTTTATCGCGTGCCTCCACGTCTACTCTGATCAAGCATACGGGCCTTTTTCGCTCCTCTTTGATTTGTGCGTTGCGGTTACCCTGTTCTTCGCCGCGAATTCGATTGGGCACATCGAGTCAAAGCCATTCCACGATACTGAATCCGCATGGATCGCTTTGTTTGCGGTGAGTATCATGAGTTATGTGCGCGTGCTCGTAAGCGCGTCTAGGTTAAGGCCGCCGACCAGCGTGCTGCATGGAGAGTCGATTCAAACGTGGACACGTTTTCTCGTGCCCGCGGGCCATTGCGCAGCGGTCGCAGCGTCTCTCTTCTGGTTTGGTGTTGTGTTCGGCGCTTCGGATGTTGATCCTCTTCTGGCGCTTGAGGGAATGCTGTCTGCGTCGTTGGTTTACATAGGTCTGCTTTCTGTGCTCGGCGCCTGCGTCGCGTTGCTGCGGCGACGG
The DNA here is from genome assembly GCA_029259605.1 of Planctomycetota bacterium. Taxonomy (GTDB): domain Bacteria; phylum Planctomycetota; class UBA1135; order UBA1135; genus OFTM281. The sequence continues at coordinate 41,162 of JAJDEV010000135.1, forward strand.
GAAGACGAGCAACTGGGAAGGTACTGGCGCCAGGCGTGGAAGCGAGAGAAGCTCAGGGCGTGTATTGGGATTCTCTTGGCGCTCGGGGTTGGCGTAACGGTTCCTGCGAGATACGATCAACTTAGCCTGGCCATTCTCTCGGTGGGGCGGACATGGCCATGTGGCCTAGTTGCGTTGATCGCTATATCTTGTTGGATCAGCCTCACCTTTGGAATGGAGATGTATTCCGAGATGTCAAGCGCGGTGCGACGAGTCGAAGACATTATCTTCTATATTGCTGATGTCGCGAAGAGCAGTTATGACGAGCGAGTGCTCGTTGCGTATGTCTCGTTCGGTGAGATGTCCGGGCCGGACTCTGTCCGGCTGGAGGTGGTCGCAAGTACGGATTCCGATGTTCGTACTCAGGAAAGCCTAGGGCCGATTAGCTCGATCCTCTCGGCTGTTTCATTAGTCGAGGACGAGTGGCTAAGTGCGGTTCAAAGCCGAGGCGTTCGCGCGTCGAGGGCAGTCTTGGGCTTAGAGTCCGACGATGGTGATGCAAGCGATGAGGACTCTACGCTTGTCGTCGGAGCGGAGGAGATCGGGGTCGAGGTTGGGGCGGGAACAAACCCGTTCATTGCGGCATTTACTCGTCAACCGGACCCCCGTAATGTTAACGGTTCAAGGCTCAGCGGTGCAGTTGTTGTCGTGTCCGTTGATGGCGCGACGCAATTCATTGTGGGAAAGGAACGCATCGCAGTCATTGACGCTGCGTCGGAGATTTCAGAATGGATCTACCGTGGAGAGTTGTGGGCCCTATGATTCTCGCGCGAAGGAGGTGAATGGACTGTATGGAGACTAAACGAGGTTTGCTTGCCGCAGTGCTACGTCCGTTCCAGTACATCGCTTCCGTATTGCTCGTGATTACTGGAGCTGAGTATCGTCGACGCCGTCTCGACCAGGAGCGACTTACTCGATTGGCAAATAGTCGGCGTTACCTGCACGAAGCAAGCGAGAGGCGTAAACGAATGGAGGCCCACACGAGGTCGTTTGACGACGAGCTTGTGCAAGCCGGTAGCCCGGACAAGTCCTCATAGCCATCAGCTTTCGGCCTGACACCACTGCCTCACGCGATATGAGGCAGGGCGGAGCGAATAGGTCGCTCGCTGATGCGCGTGACGTGGGCAGCTTGTGGCGCTTTCAACCCGGACGCGGATTCTCCCCGCGAGATGCTGTGTTTCTGTAACGACTTGATCCAGGCCACGGCGCGAGACGACGCGGTCGCAGAAACGGCTCGTGGGCTCGCCGAGCGGCTGGGCCCACAAGGTGTGAAAGCTGAGCCGGACGGCGCCCGGCCAGGGGGGCGAACGACCATCGCCGACATCTTCGCGATCGCACTCCGAGGATCGAGAGAGGTCATGGTCCCGAGCCCACGAGGAGGGTGAATTCGTGCCGAGCAACAAGTAGGATTCCTCGCGCTCCCCGTCGTGATGACGGCGGAAGCCGTTCATGGCCAAGGTTCACCGAGCTCACCTGCGAGCTGACATCAAGCGGCAGCTTCGGCGAGAGGTAGGTTACGGATGCCCGTTTCCTGGGTGTCGAAAGCCGTTCCTGACGTACCATCATTTCGATCCGCCTTGGGGAGTCGGTCGGAGGCACGACCCGAACGGCATGATCGCGATCTGTCTAGAGCATCACGCTCAGGCTGACCGCGGTGTATACAGCATCCAGGATCTTCGCGCACTAAAGCAGGGCATCCACAGTGCCGATGGGGTCAAGGGGCACTTCCCGTGGACCAAGAGGGAGTTCTTGGTTCGAGTAGGTGGTTGCTATGTCGGCCGTTCTGGGGCCCAGGCTACCATTGTTCTGAATTCTTCACAGGGCGCAGTCGTTCAGCTGCGCCGGAACCAAGAAGGTCTGCTCGCGCTTTCATTCTGCCTAGCGGCGCCCGATGGAGAGTCGGAAGTTGTCATGGAAGACAACGTCCTACTTGGGGACCCTGCAGAGATCCACGATCTGGTCGCCGATACGGGAGCAACGCAGTTGCGCATCTGGTGGGCAAAGAAGTCAGTCGGACTTCAACTGAAGTTTGCGCGTGTTTCGCACCAGGAGCTCGAGTTGATGCTCGAACGGGATCGGGCTCGCGGAATGAAGGCTTGGACGAAGTGTCGCAACGCCGGTGGATTCGAGATCGACTGCGATGGCGATGACGTTGTCAGTTCGACCGTCTTGGCCTGGGCGACAAAGAACTGCCTGGACGACGAGGGTCGGATTCCCCTTGTCGATATTGACCAGGCGCGCGTCTGCTTGCCGGGGCGCCCTCCCCTGGTGATTCGTGATGGAGTCTCGCCAGTCCTTCGGTTCAGCGCGGCTATCGAATGTGGAGTGGGATTTGCGCTCGATGGTGGAGTCGGAGGTTTTTCGATCTAGGCGCCGCGTCGTTTTGATGCGTTTGTGGGGGCGACGACGGCGGCCTCGCTACGAATTTTCTTTGGTCGACCCTTCGGCGTTTGCGCTCCGATACCACCAGCCGTCCGGAAGCTCGCTCAGAACGGCGGTCAGGTTCACGGGGAACACGCCAAATTCGTCCATGAGCCGAGACATCTGATTCAGCGAAATACCCTGAGTAAGCACCATACCGCCATCCTGTCGCAGGTACGCGCGCGGCTTCCACGCCTGGCGGCGAGACCGTGACGAGGAACCCCAGGACTGCTTGTTGAGTAGGACGTCGTAGGCAGCGTCAATCATCTTCCCAACGTACGGCCATACGTCCGACTCGAAGACGAGATCCTCGGGGACCTTCTGGTCAGCATGAATGGCGCCGTGACGCAATGCGACCCATTGTTCGATCTCGTTCCGATCGTAGGCTAGATAGCCGCTCTTGAGGAACTGGGCCAGCTTCTTCCCGAGTTGAGAGAACGGCAAGCCGAGCGCCGACTCGAAGAAGCGTGCCAGGCTGCGGTACTTGCCAAGGACATTCGGCTGAGAGTGCACCTCGGAGAGAAGCTGAACCCCGGCGACCCGGTCCGAGAGCATCGCGATATGAGCGGGCTCGAGGTCCGGGGGGTAAATATGTCCGAGATAGGACGAAGATGGGGGCCTCAGAATCCCCGCAGTAGAGTCAAGCCATTCCTTCTCTTCGTCTAACTGGGGAATGAGAGCTATAGATGGAATCGTGGATGCGAGTGATCGAGGCGCACGGTGAACCACGGATAGAGTATCAGCAAAAAGCTCAAGCGCGTGCTCGAGGGCGCGCCGCTCCGCATCCGGGATTGATAGTTGGTTCTTCTCATCCCGCGCCGGGGGTGATCCAAGCTGTATCTCTGCAGCGAGCAGGAGTTCCTTCGGTTCGGGTTCGCCATCCCTGCGGAGCGGGTACGATCGGATTTGGACCGACCCCAAGGCCATGCTCCAGAGGTCAACTTTGGCGGCTGCCCCCTTGACTGCGACGGTTGAAAGTCGGCCTAGTTTCATAGTTGGTCGTCGGTCCTCGGAGATTGGTCCCGCAGGGCCACGCTAGCGAGGTCTGTGAAGCGAGGCAAGAAGCGACGAATGTGGGAGTGAGTTGAGTTGGCGCGACGCCCGGTCAGGGGGTTGACTGTCGAAGAGCTGGCTGACACCCCGCGACGGACCGAGCTGGCGCGCGCGACTCGTCCGATGTCGCGAGTCGTTGCGCGGTCCTCAGCGTTCGGTTGGAGTTTCCCCATTTTCCACGGGAGTGCATGATGGGCAGCGAGGTTTCGAGGGTTCTTCGATTTGCGGTGGGCGATCCAGAGGAGTCTTCCACAATCTGGAGCGCCCGGACATCTCCGACAAAGGGCGACATCTACGTCACGGCAAGAGGAACGCCGTGGGCGAAGTTGAGCCTTCACGAGACAGGAGAGTCTCAGTTCTCCTTCACGCGAGAACAGCTGGACACTCTCCCCAACCAGATTCAGAGCAAGATCCGCCAGCGAGCAGACGGACGGCACGTTCTACGGTTCAAACGTCAGGTTCCCATCCGAAGCGTCGCTCTCGCGTTTCGAATCGTGATACCTGAGACGGTGACGCGGAAACGGCATGTTCATCGAGCGCGGAAGGTCATCCGGTGGATCCCGCGTCCGGATAACGGTGGCGCGACCGAGATCGACTTCTTGCTGCTTCCAACAACGGCCGACCAACGAGCGCTCTCGCGCGTCGGAGGCCTTGAGATACGCGATCTCGGAATGCTGGACGTAGGCGAAGAAGGAAAGCTACGCGTGTGCTTTCGCCAGGGTCCGTCCGAGGTGCTACTGCCGCCGGCCGGTAGCATGTCCGCTCCGCGACCACCTCAGGGGATTCCTGAGGACGGCGTGTACGCGTTCCTTTTTGGAGTGGATGATCGTGGGGCTGGTTGGCTTGCTGAATACGCTCTTCGTTGACCTGAGTTGGCCGCGAGCACTCCGAGGCCCGGCTAGGGAATCGGAGCCCGAGCACGTGTCCGGCCGACCATGTCGAGCGACCGCGTGGAAGCAGGGGCTAGCCCAGGGTGAAGGTCCGCCCTGGCGAGCCGGATTGGGGCTGAGCAGGTCGTTCGTCCCCCGCGGGAATCGAAACTGCGGCGGAACTAAAGTAGATCCTTGGTGATCTCCGATCGACCGTGGTGCCCCTCCCCACCCCTGCTCCACGGACTCCGATCATGATTTGTCCTGCAGTCCTCGCTTGTCTTCTGGCCAGCCTCGCACCCGAGCCGGCTTCCTCGTGCGCCTATCGATTCGCGGAGACGGCGCAGTCCAACGATTCACGCGAGCACGCGCTGCGGGTGATGCACGCGCTTCGAAGCGCAGTTCAAAGCCCCGAGCAGCATACCCTAGAGCGCCTGCGGAGCCTGCTCGAAGCGGCCATGCAGGTTCTCGAGGACTGCATCCAGTCGGGCGGGTGGTCGCCGGAGGCCGTTCGGGCGCTGGAGCGCGACATCGAGCTCCTCAGCGAGCTGCTTGAGCGACTCGGCTCGCTCTAGTCAGTCTCGATCTGATAGCGGGCGCGACTGATCGTCGGGCCGGCCCTCGCACTCGGTGAAGCGGACCGCCTGCATCACCAGCACTAGCGTTGATGAACCACCTCGGAAGCGCGATCGGACAAAGTGAGTGTCGCCGAGAAAGCAGGCGCCGTCCCACGTCGTTCCGAGCGCTTCGATACGACCTTCGAAGTTGATGAAGCGGGTAGCGGACATGTCTGCACCAGAGAAGTTGGTTGCTGCGGCTAGACTTTTGTCCGACCCCGACGCAGACCTTTGTCGTCCTCCAAACTCCGACTCAACGAGCCGCGAATCGACGAAGTGAGTGCCGGTAAGATCTTTGTCCTTGAAGTCGCAACCTTCGAGCCATTTGCCGCTTAGATCCCGTCCGGCGAGATCGCCGACTATCAAGAGCGCTGCCCGGACGTTTGCGACCGCAGCTGCGTGGTTCGTCGGCACCCATGAGGACTCGGGGATCGAGTTCAGAGCCGCGTCAGATATCTCGTCTGCGAGCTCAGGGAAATCGATCGAGATGTGGTGGAGGTACTGTAGAGCGCTTCGAACGGTTAGTTCATCCCACGCGTCTGCATCAGAGATCCGGTCTTTGAGCGAGGGCAAAGACTCGATTGCCACGTCGATACGTTCCACGTGCATCTTGTAGAGTGAGATTAGGCCCGTTCCCGCGCCGTTGAGAAGCAAGGCGGCTCCGGTAATCAGCGCCGCGTACACGAGGCCTCGAGCGTTCAACCATCCTGCGATCAGCGTGGCCCGGGAGGGTGAATCTCCTTCGTGGTCAACGCGAAGCGCTGGAGTCTCCGGCTCTTCGATTTCGTCGCCGAGATCGCGAGCGTCGTCGTCGGTAACGGAGGTCCGCCCGATCAAGGACCTGGGCAAAAACAGCCCCGAACGAGGGCTCTGACGGAAGTCGGGGGGCATGCCAAGAACGCTACCTCGTGAGGACGATCTAGCAAGTTGCAAAGTCTTCCGGGTCATCCGCGCCGGCTGCACGTGCGACCGGCGGGGAACTCGCTCCGGAGCGGTTCAGCGGAAGGTTTATAAGGTCCGCACGCTCGAGCCAGGGCATGTGGAACGAGCCAACCGGCACCGAGCTTCGGCGTCTCCCGCGCCTCTACGAAACCGACGGAACCTCGCTCGAGGACAAAGTCATCGGGATGCACTTCTTCCTTGGGGCGTGCGACTGGTACGCCGTCGAGTACAGCCCTGCCGATCGAGTCTTCTTCGGCTACGCGAACCTGGGCAACGATCGGTGCGCAGAGTGGGGCTACTTCAGCCTCGACGAGCTCGTGTCGCTTCGCACTCGACAGGGATTCGAAGTAGACCGAGACCTGCACTGGACTCCGACGAAAGCCCGATACGTCGATCGGATGCGCTGAGCGTCGGAACCGAAAAGTATAAATAGGGGGGTGCCTTCTACGGGCCATCAAGACACACGCTTGAACTGAATCGGTCCGCGAACAGCGTCGGTGATTTGAGCGCGAGCTATTCTGCTCGGCGGGAGCATTGACGCCGACAGTCAAAGCCCCCGACGTATTCCGGGGTATTCCGGCTCCGATCAGTTCAACGTTTATGTAGCAGCGTGTCTTGGATCGTGGCCATGGCAGAAGAAGATATATACAAGAACAAGAGAGCGTATCTCAGGACGATCGACACGCTCGACGAGCTCCTTCTGGAGCCCTCGGCGCCGCCGCAGTCGGCCCGAGGTCGTCGGAAGTACTTCTGCCGCAATCGGTCGAACCTCGCGTACTTCAGGGCACTTCACCAGCGCTTCGAGAGCCGCGACACGAGCTACGTCCGGCGAAACAAGGTTCTGCAGACGCTTCTGTTCATCACTCACTGTACGGACAAGGGCTTGGCGGATTGCTCCCGCGACGACGTCGACGCGTTCGTAGGCAGGGCGCATGCAGCTCTTCGAAGCCCGAACTCGAAGCGCGACTTCCTGAAGACGACGAAGTGGATCTGGCGAGCCCTCTTTCCAGAAGCAGACGAGCATGGGCGTCCGGACGAGCGTCTCACTCCCTACGCGGTTCGCCACCTGACTTCATCGGTCGACAAGAGCCAGAACACGCTCCGCAACGACCGACTCACAGCAGACGAGTTCCTCCGGATCGTCGGGTACTTCAGCTCGGACCCCCAGACGCAGGCATTCCTCGCGATCGCGTTCGAGTCGCTCGCGCGTCCTCAGGAGCTCTGCTTCAGGCGCCTTCGAGACGTCGAGCTCTCCGAGCACCACGGCCGCATCTGGGTCAGCTCGCACGGGAAGGAGGGCACCAAGTTTCTCCAATGCATCGACTCGTACCCCTACCTCGTGCGATGGCTCGAGCATCATCCCCATCAGGCCGACCCGGACGCGTTTCTTTTTTCCCCGACCCAAGCGCCGGATCGCCCACTTTCGCCCTTGAGCATCAACAGGCGGCTTCGGCGTGCGTGCCGTGACCTTGGGATCGACAAGCGAATCACTGCCTACAGCCTGAAGCGCAACGGGGTGACGTTTCGGCGTCTTCGGGGCGACTCAGATCTCGAGATTCAGCATGTCGCGGGCTGGACGTCGACGAAGCAACTGCAGACCTACGACCTGTCCAATGCGGAGGACTCATTCCGCGAGCAGCTGGTCCGGCGCGGACTGATCGACGCCGGGAGGCAACGCGACGCAGAGCGGATCGTGGCCAGTGTCTGCGTGTGCGGGAATCGTGTCGGCTTCGCGGACGCGATCTGTCGCCGCTGCAAGAGACCTCTCGAAGCGAGTCGATCATCCGCGTCGCCCGTTGGCGATCGGGGACAGGAGGCACAGCTTCAGCGATTGGCGGGGCGCACGGTTGGAACAGACGCTCAGTAACCACTCCTCTTGTCCGGCGTCTCAAGGGAAGGACCCCTCGCATTCCTTCTTCACGAGATGTCATGGCAGCACGGCGGCCATTCCACCCCGGATGGCAATTCAAGGACGGGAAGCTCCTAAGGTTCGGAGCGAATCAGGTGGAGGTACTGCGCGCGTGGCCATCGCCGCTGGCTTGGCGCCGTATCGGTGGGGGGCCGTGGCGGCACGTGCGTCCTGCGTTCTCCCTTCGCGAGATCGAGCAAGAGGCAAGCTGTCGGCGCCGCTCTGAGCTCCGCGCCGCGTGCTCGCCGTTCTCGAACCTGCTGGACCCCGCCGACATCGAACGACTCGATGCGGGACTTCGAACCCGGGCCGCCGCCGCCCGGAGCTTCCTGGAGACGATCCCTGAGGAGGCTCGAGAGCGGATTCGCCGCTTCCCCCGTCGGCAATGGCACGTTCTCTCCGTTCTCGCGCGATGCCCCGGGGCTGACGATCTCGTCGACTCGAACCCCGCGCTCGCATGGGCCGTGGCATCCAACTGGATCCTTCGCGACCCCTCGGTCAAGCAACCCATGCGCGCTGCACGGCGACTCGTCCGATTGCGCCGACGCGAGATCGTTGGGTGGCTCGGCTTTCCACCGACTGCTTCCGCGGCCAGGTGCTTCGCCCGGATCCACCCGAAGCGCGTCTCTGTTCCCCTTCTGCTGGACCTCCGGCGTTCCTTGCTCGACGCGGAGTCCTCAAGACTCCTTGCGCACGTACCGGCCTTGACCCGAGGGGTTCTCGTGCTGACGCAAAGCTCCGCGGTACGTGGGATGGTCACCCCAGTGTTGTTGAACGAGATCGCCCGAGATCGGCAGTGGCGGGACAACGTGCGTGGCTTCGTCGTTCTCAACCAGGTCGCCTCGATGCTCGACGTCCTCGGATTCAGACCGAGGGAGCTCTTCCGAAGCCTCGAGGCGCTCCAGCGAACCCACCGAGAGCTGATGCGCGAAGTACGGTCCAAAGTCAGCCGTCATCGTCCCGTCCGGTTTCCGAAGCCACCCATAGCGGGTGATTCCCAGATCGTCCCCATCGAGGACTCGAGGTCCCTGGCAGAGGAGGGACGCTCGATGCACCACTGCGTCGAGAGGTACGCGGACCGGGTCCTGACTGGGGTCTCCTACGCTTACCGCGTGATGGCGCCGGAACGAGCAACGCTTGTGTTGAACCGCTACGGCGAGGGTTGCGGCGTCGCGGAGCTCCGCGGGCATGCGAACGCGCGACCTGCCGCGGCGACGAAGAACGCCGTTAAGCGGTGGCTCGCGGCGAGCGGCAAGACCGCAAGGGGCATCCCAGGAGCTGAGTAGGCCCCTGAACCCAGGACACACTGTGCAGGAGTCGTCTAGTTCGCGCCGGGCTAGTAGCCGAGGACGAAGTCTTGAGCGTTCGAGAGCGCGAGCGGTCGCACGCCAGCCACCTCGTGAGCATCGTCGACAAGAACAAGACACGCTCCGCGGAGATCGGATGGCGGCTGAAGAGTTCGTCCGGATCGTGCGCTACTCTCGGCTGCGCCGACCTTCGATCAGTCCACCGCGAACGAGTTGGTCTTTGAACGAGTCCTCCGCGTTCGAGAGATCTGAGGTCTGCAGCTGCTTCGTCGAGGTGCACCCCGCCACAGGGCGCTCACGCCGCGAAACTCCTGACTCCGTCCGGGTGTGAGGAGGTCGTCAGAATCTGCACTCGAGCCGCAGAGTCCCTCTGCGAAGCCTCGCTGGCGTCAAAGCCGATCGTCGATCTGGCTGTGGCCGACGCAGGATTCTCCCCTGAGGAGCGAGCAGCCGTGGAGAACGGTAGACGTGAACCGTCGGCTGCATCGGCGGTGCGAACCCGACTACACCCCCGTTGGGGTTGTCCTGCTCCTCGACCGTCGGCCTTCGGGCGTGCCAGAAAGGGGGGACCCAGCCACTCCGGAGCCAGGTATCGCGTGCGTAAGAAACGTGGGAGTAGTTGACCGCTCGTTCGAACGCACGTTGAATTGAATTGACGGAAAGACCGCTCGGGCCGAGCGCAGATTCATTCGATTCGAATTGAGCTCCGGAAGCAACCGGACGCGAAGAGGACGACCAGCATGAGCAATTTCGCAATCGTGGCCGGTGTTAGCTTCGGGCTTGTTGCGGTGTTCACCCCCAATGCGACGAACGAACTCTCGGACCGCGCATCGGTGCCCATCCACCAGCTGAAGGCGAGTGAGACCCGCTTCGAAGAAAGCCCGACGCTTCCCGAGGTCGCGTCATACCGCTCAGCTTTGCGCGCGCTTCCTGGGCCCACCAAGCTGAGCGCACCTCTCCCGGTTAGCGGCGGCCTCACTTGCAGTACGGGAGGGCAAACCGGGAACACGACGTGCTCGACACCCCCGGGCTCGCAGTGTTCGGCGCAAGGTAACAGCTACGGCTGTTCGGCTCTGAACATCGATGGGGGGCTCTGCAGCACCTCTGGGAGTGGCCAGTGTTCCGTCATTGGGGGCAACGACTCCCATTGCTCTTCCGCCAACGGATCGGGAATGAACTGTTCTTCCCAAGGAGGAGGGACGTGCTCGGTCTTTGGCGGAGGAAGCAGCGATGACAACTCGTGCTCCACTTTCAGCGCAGATGCAACCTGCTCGGCGATCGACGGTGGTAGCTGTTCGGTGAATGCAGGATCAACAGGCAATAATTGCACCGCGATCTGGGAGGGCGACTGCTCCGTCCAAGTTGGCGCAGGAGGAGGGGAGTGCAGTACCCTGAATCCGAGCGGGCCGCCGTGTCCCCCAAACTCCAGCGGAATCTGTTATGCAACCGCGGACTGTTGAGCCATTCTTGGGGTGAACGACTCGGCACAAGCGAATGACGGCGGGGGCTGAGCGGACACGTTCAACCGCGCCTTGAGAGGGGAGCAAGGTCCAATCAAGAGTCTCGCGCATGCTGCGGTCGTGTGTCTCCGCTGAGCGTGGGTATGCTAGGCGACGCTCCTCTGAGGGCAGCCTACGCGGCGGCGTGGTCCGCAGCTTCCATTGCTTGGTGGTTGCTGGAGCGCGGCAGCGGCCGAACGAGTGCCGTCCCAGCGATCGCGTTGTTCCTCGCGGTCGGCATGATTCGGTTGGCGGTCCAGAAGGAGCGGCAGGAAGCCCCGCGCGTGCTCGCGCTAGCGGCATGCCTTGCGACGTTCGTCGTCGCCCCCGGAGCGCGACCGACGATGTTCGCTTGCGCGCTGGTCATCTTCGGTGGGGGCCACGTCGAACGACCTGAGGCTCGATCGCGCGTACTATACCCCGTCGGACTCGGTCTCTTTGCGTGCTCAATCGGCTTCGGCGCGATCAAGCTCCTAGGCTCGTTCACGGCTCTTTCCGAATGGTTGTCGTTTCACATCGACGTCGCTCTTGCGACGAGCATGGAGAGCTCGCGGGGCCCCGAGTATGTCGGGATCCCGATCCTATGCTTCGCTCTCGTGCTCTCATGGGTCGTTGGAGCGATGCACGCCGAGAAGCCCCTAAGAGTTCGGACGCGAGTTGTGCTCGTGGCGGTCGCGATTGCGCTCTTCGGCGCGCGCTACGCCGCGAGCAAAGAGAATCCTGCCACGATTGTCGATGCGCTCAGTGCGGCGACGAAATGGGATTACGGATCGATCCTTGCTAGCTGCGTAATTGGCGCCTGGCTCGCGCCAAACGCTGTTCACTTGCGGAATGCCTCCGGATTGCAAGAGCGTTTGCGCGGTGGGCGGATCGTGAATGCGCTAGCCGTCGTAGTTGTGACCGCGACGGTCTTCCCCCCGATGCGCGTTCCGAGTCGAGTTGAGTCGACGCCGAGGGTCCTGGTGCTTGACGAGGGTGGGATCGATTGGAAGGCCCCGACGCACAAGACATATGAGCAATTCGGCGGGGGAATGTTCGGACTACTACCCGAATACGCAAGAACGAGTGGGATCACCATTGCGCGGATATCACGAGACCAGATCCTCAGAGCTGACCTCGCCGGCGGAAACGTACTCGTGCTGGCAAATACAGAGGCCGCGCTTGACTCGGAGCTCGAGAACAAGATAGAGGCGTTCGTGAGGGCGGGGGGCTGCTTGTTGGTGCTGGGAGATCATACGAACGTATTTGGCCTGATGGAGGCGTTGAACCCGACGCTCGCGAGATTCGGTGTCACGTTTCGATACGATTCTGCTTATCCAGCAGGAGGAGAGTGGAAGCGGATACTCGAGGCCTCGGTGGACTGGCCGCGACCAAGTCAAGGCATGACCTATGTGCCAGTCCACGGGATTGGGGCAAGCCTTGACATTCGGTGGCCCGTGATGCCTCTGCTTGTCGGAAACGCGGGGTTCTCCGATCGTGGAAACCCAGGCAACCTAGCGGGTGCGCAACTCGGGAACTATGGACTCGACGAGGGGGAGAGCATCGGAGGAATGGTGCTGGCGTGCTGGCGAAAGGTCGGTAGGGGACGTCTGGTCGTGTACGGGGATACATCTGCGTTCCAGAACAGCTCTCTTCCGACGACGTGGAGGGGGCATGTTGAGCCCCTACTGCGTTGGGCCTGTGAGGAGACCGGAGTTTGGGATCGGACGGGAGCAAGAGCCGTAGTCGCATTCGTCGGGGTCGCCTTCGCGCTGCTCGTGGCGGCAAATAGACTCCGAGGCTCGGTCCTAGCAAAGAGAGTAGCGGTACTGGGGCTGGCGATGACGCTGATGCAACAGTACACCTCTTCGAGTCAATTGGCCGCGGACATCGGCGAAGACAAGCCCAGGCAACGGACTGTCGTCGCGTTCCCGGGCAATATCAGTCCACGCATTGGCCATTACAAGGCGCGATGGAATGACATAAGCGCCTTCTATACGAACCTTCATCGAGCAAACCTCGTCGTTGACGTCGGGTGTTCCCTGACGCAAGCAATCACACAACGATCGAAAGCAATAGTGCTCGTCGCGCCGGCCGCTGTGCTTTCGCCAGACGAAGTGTCGGCATTGACCGACTATATGAGCGATGGTGGGACTGTCCTCGTGTGCGCTTCATACTCGGACCGCAAAGGTGTACTTCCGCTACTGCGGTCTGCTGGCTTGGAGGTGACGTCTGTGTCGCTGGGACCATTCGGTCAGGATCTACCCGAATGGGAGTACGATGGCCCCAAGTTTCGAGATGCCTGGGCAATCGATGCGAAGGAGAGCATCGAACTCACCGAGCTGTGCGCGCATGGCGATCTAACGCTGGCCGGGCATGTCGGCGTGGGCCGAGGCGGACTCATACTAATTGGAGACACCCGGTTCTTGAGCGGATCAAACTACGAGCGGGGTAATTGGTATCACGCCGGCACGATCAAGTTCCTCTATGCGTTATGTGAGGCGTACTTCGGTGGTAGCTTGCGCCCGCCTGCAGAGGGCGAGTTGGGGGGCGGATAAGAGTTTTGGAAGCACTGGCTTGGGCGCTCTTCGTCGGAGGACTTGGCTGTCTCACTGGCTGGTCGAATCCCGCACGCCCGCTAGTCGGGCTGGCCGCTCTCGGAGTATCGTTTATTTGCGTCTGGCTGACGCACGGGATTGGGCTATCGTCGGCGAAGCTCCGGTTTCGTAGCGCGCACCTTCGTCGCGTCGCACTAGCCTACGCAGCGATCGGAGGCGTGACGTTGCTTGTGTCCGCGCTGCTGTGGCCTGTGATAGTGCGGCAGCCCAGTTTTGCAGTGTTCGCTAAGCTTAGTGCGGCAGCGTTGCGAGCGATCGGCATCGAAGCAGTGGATACAGGGGCTGGCGTCGCCGTTACTGGTGTCGACGGGTGGACGCATTACAGTGCGAGCTGCGAGAAGGTTGGTTTCGCTGGATTCGTAACGCTGTGCGCGCTCGCGCTCGCTCTTGGCCGAGGTGGTGCCTCCCGGCGAAGGTACGGTGTCGGATTCGTGCTTTGGATCGGATGTGTCGCAGTATGTCGCTTCGGTACGAATGTGATCCGCTACGAAAGCATCGAGAACGTGCTCGCGTCCTCCGGCCGATGGCGATCCCTGCTCATGTCCGACCCCGTCGTCGATCTTGTGTGGTTGGCCGTGGCCACGACGCCGTTCATACTTGATGACATCGTACGGCGATCCCGCGAATTGCCTCGAGCCAGCAGCGAGGACGTCGTCCCGGCGCCCGGTGTGCTGCTCCTCTCCAGTTCCGCAGGTTTCGCCTGCGCATTCTTCGCATTCTGGGACAGTCCCGGAGTCACCAAAGCCGGCCGCGTTCTAATCGACGACTCACTCTCTGGCCTGTGGGAGCAATCTGCCCGAAGACTCGATCGTGACTGGTACGGAGACATGTCAACGTACAGCTTCTCGCTCGCAGCCGAGTTGCTCGGCTACTTCTACTCAGTGGAGGTGAACGTCCAGGAGAGTCTGTCTTCCGACTTGCTCCGCAATGCGGACGTCCTGGTCATCAAGACACCAGAGCGGGAGCTGCTTCCAGCGGAGGTGTCATCGATTCTCGACTGGGTTCGATCTGGCGGAGGGCTCTTCTTGATCGGAGATCACACCAATCTGTTTGGCAATAGCGCACAGTTGAACCGGCTTGGTGAGCCGAGTGGCATTCGATTCAAGTTCGATTCGGTCTCCGACGCGAGGACGTCGGCGTTCTCTGTCTACGATCGTCCCCTACTGGGTGCTCACGCGGTCGCGAGCCGCGTCGCCAAGATGGAGTTCATGTCTTCTTGTTCGCTCGAGCTCGACGGCTTTGCGCAACCAATCATGGTCGTTGGGAATTCGGTAAGCCAACCGGGTGACTACGCGAATCCGAGCTTCTTCGGGACATTACATTCGAATCCAAGCGCGGAGATAGGTCCCATGGTACTGGCCGCGTCATCGCGTCTTGGTAGTGGACGCGTCGTCGCATTCTCTGACAGCACCGTCCTTTCATCCTTCGCTGTGACGCGCGAGGGTCGATCGGAGTTCCTCCTGGGGGCCATCGACTACCTAAACCGCAAGGATAGCTACGTTTTCATCCGGTACATTCCCATCGTTGCGATTGCCGGGATGATAGCGCTTATTGTATTTGTCGGATACACGAATCGACAAGGGGCACACTGTGCGGCGGATTCCTGTGCGATCGTGGCAGCTGGGGGCGCGCTTCTGGGCGTGTCATTGGCTTCATGTGCGAACTGGTTCGCATACGCTGGCAGCTCGGCCATACGCGAGGTGCCTGGAGTGTCGGTCTTCGTCGATGAAGGCGCTCTTCCGCCAGTTCTGGGGGGCATCGGGCATCTTGATCCGGACTACTGCTACGACACCATGTTCACAGCGATTTCGAGAGGCGGGATATTCCCAACTGTCGCCTCATCACTCGAGGAGCTCACGCACAGTCGTGCCGCGATTTGGGTGTCACCTGGGTCGAGCGTCGACACTGATGACGTCACGCGTCTGGCTTCATTCGTCCGCGGAGGCGGAAGCCTGGTCGTCATGATCCGGGACGATCACAGGCACTTGGACGCCCTTCATAACCTTTTCTCTCTCTGCGGGCTCAATCTAGACGAGGTGCTCGACGAGACGAAGGCGGAGACCCGGCTCAGCGACGTTTCTGATACCAACGTAGTGAAAGGTGTGCGATCGTCCGCGAGCGTCGTGGGAACAGGGCGACTCGTCGTGCTGTGCGGGCTCGAGTGGTTGTCGAGGGATCGGCTGGGACACTGCTTCGATATGCCGGGACATGAGCAGCGAGAGTCCGCCGAAGGACTCTACGCGGCGATAGAGCAGATCGTTCCCTCATTCTCGATTGATCGGAAGACCTTTGTGGTGCCCTCCAACTAGTTGCAATGAAGGTGACCAAAGAGCTGACCGTCTGGGCAGTACTTGCAGCGCTATGCGTGACCGGTCTCGCCCTCTATGTGGCGCGGCGCGAAGAGTCAGGGTATGGGTTTCGGCGCCCGTATCCGCCCACCGTCCCGAAGGAGGCTCTGCCGGAAGCAAGCGCAAGCGTGTCGCCGGCTCGGGAGTCCATGACAGAGAGTCACACGGACTCCGGCCGAGGTGACCGATCGCGTGAGGTAGTGATGTCGGTGCGCGATTCCCGGGGGGCGCCGATTGAAGCAGCTGAGATCGCAATTGGCGACACACGACTAGTCTCCGACGTGGATGGATCGGCACGCCTTCCAGCCGGGGCCGCCGAGCGCGCAATCGAGATGGGCGCTCTCGAGGCTGTCGTTGCTCATCGCCGATTCGTGACGCGGCGTCTTGACATGGCTACGTTATTGGCTATCCGCTCAGTTGTTCTAGAAGAGCGCTGGACGCTGCACGTCGACGTTCGCGATGGAAATGGGGTGCCGGTCACGGAATCCAAGTGTGTGATTTCGTTCGATGGTGAGGAAGCGAACTCTGTCCGCGTCGCACGTTCTTCATCGAATGGCCTCGTGGAGTTCGCCGCTATCGATGCTGATCTTGTACGCCTGCAGGTTAGTGCGCATGGATTCCGTACGGAAGTGCGCGATCTTACGAGATCGTTGGAGTCTCCCACGGTAGTCGTTGTCTCTCTCGCCCCGGAGGCGGTACTCGACGTTTCTGTCGTAGATGAGAACGGGATTGGGGCCGAGCACGCGCGAGTGGTCGTGAGCCCTGTTCTCTCCCAAGTTGGCGCATCGGGGCCTGCCGTGAAGGAGGGGGCAACGGATGCGCTCGGTCTCGTGCGATTCGACGGGTTGGAGCGCGGTCGCGCGTACACCGTTACCGCGACCTTCTTGGAGAGGGAGTCCGTCGCAACAGTTCGTCTCGGCGATCGAGGGCGGGACTCACTCCTCATAGAGCTCGAGGGTCGTTGCCGCGTCTATGTCTCAATTGTAGACTCGGAAGGAGATGCAGTTGACGGAGAGGTCAGAGTGTCTCGAATCGGAACCGGGGATTCCGGGATGTGGCCGGGCTCGGTTCGAGTGCATGACGTGAGCTGGACGAGCGCGGTTGGACCAGACGGTAGCCAAGTTCATTTGGGCGAGGGCGTCCCGTCGGGTCGGGTGCTCGAGTTCACCGCTTTCGTGGGAGGTGCGTCTGTCTCCTCGGTCTCGAGGGCTGTCGAGGAAGGCGCGATTTTCTCGATCGTTGTTCCGCGGCACTACCCTGTCGCAGTCGATGTGCTGAACGCAGGCGGTCTTCGCGAGACCGGGTCTGTTCAGTGCTTTCTAACTTCGGGGTTCGACGATGACGGGAAGCCGCTGCGGAGCCGTCCTAGGTACGTGGCTGATATTGACGCGCTCGGGGGGGGCCAGCTTACGCTTCAGGCCGGCAGCTACGAACTCATGGTACTTGATCACATTGGTCAGGCCGTCTACCGTACAGACGTCGAGATCGCCGGCGCGACAACCTTGGTTTGCCCCCTGGGCACAACTGGATCCATGTCGGGGGTGCTCGTTACTCAAGGTGGTAGTCCAGTGGCGGCCTGGGAGGTTCTCCTTAGGGACCGGGACGGAGGGGCGTTACTTAGGTCGTTGACTGATGAGGGGGGGCGATTCGCTTTTGTCGATGTGCGGTCGCACTCCGTCGACGTTGGCGTGGTTGCGCCTCGTACAAATGCCACGCGGTACCTTCGCCTGCGGCAAGAGCTTCCGACGGAGGGGCTAGTTCTCGAAATCGATGTTGTTGAGGCGAGAGTGTCACTTCTTGACTGGGAGACCGGGGCTGACATCGGGGGGCAAGTGAGGGTATCGGGTGTAGGCGAGGGCGCGCCTGATCGCTTTGAGTTACCGCCGGCTGTTCGGTGCCATCCGGGGCGCAGAGAGTCGATTCTCTTGCCGGCCGGGGATTGGGTCTTCGACTACGAGAGCGAGTCGCCAGTCGGGTTTCACTGGGGTGGTTCCACTCGCGTCAATGTTCGAGAAGCGGGGGATGTTGATCTACTATTGGTTCCCTACCGGAAGATCAGGTTCGCGGCGGACGACAGGAGGCTCAGCTTGGACGCAAAACTCTATTGGGAGGCAACTCGGTCCGGGCGAACCGTTAGCGGTCTTCTGTTTCGTCCGTCTGGCGGATGGGCGCAAGAGTCCTGGCACCTCTTGCCTAGTGGGGACGTTTCCTTTGCGCGGTGGGGCGACGGCGGTCCTTCCGCGACGCTCGGCACTGCGACTATCGGCGCATCGTCTCTAATCGCAATTGGGCAGGACCGTTAGTGTCGCCTTCTGCTCCTCGTGTTCTCGCGTGCGTCGCGATGGTTCCAGTCGCAACTGCAATCGTGCTTTCAGCGCTCGCGTCCAGCGGTTCAGTCGATGTGCTCGAGTATCGCGGCCGATGGGAGGAGTCTATTAGAGCTACTCCAGCACATGTCTATACAGCGGATCGGTTCAACTGGGTCGCTGGCACCGTTTGCTCGGAGAACGGCGCACCTCTCTCGGGCGTGGTTGTCAAGCTCTGCGACAGCCGCGATGGTGTCCGAGGTGAGTTCGAGAGAGTGCGGTCTACCACGACTCGGCACGACGGGGAGTTTCGCTTTGACGATATAGGTTATGGTCCTCGCGAGTTGTACTTTTTCTCCGCAGGCAAGGCGCCTCACAGGCTGTCCAATGTTTGCGCGTCAGACGGAGTTCCCCTGGAGTTCTCCAATGCGATTAGGCTCCAGAGTGCAGAGGCTATCACGTTGCCTCTCGACGCGGTTATTCCGGGCGTCGATCTCAGTGGGGGGGGCTATGCGCCTTACTCCGGGTCCTGGCCCGACGCACCTCGCTTCGTTGAGGGCGGCAAGGATCAGATCGTGTTGGAGAAGCGTGTGCCCGACGGGTGGCCACTCGCGGTCTTCTGGCGCACGACCGATCAGCAGTGGCTTGGACGAGCGATCTGGCTTGAGCCTATTCCTGTCATGCGTGCACCAGCTTGGGTTCGTCCCCATCTGCCGCTCGTGTGGCCTCCGCAACATCCATCTGTGAATGGAGTTGCTCACCTCGGCAGGCGCGACGGTTCCGATGTGTCTCCTCGGGGCGATGGGCCCACGGGTGAGCTGCGCATACGTGGCTCCAGTCCGTTCGGCCGTGTGCGCGTGCAGTCATTGGATGGTTCTATACTCTCCGAGGGCTGGTGTGATGCCTGGAGTGAGTTTTCTGTTCTCGATGCTGAGCCTGGGCCTGTTTTGGTGACAGCGTGGGATCGGTATGGGCGGAGTGTGGGAGTAAAAGGAGCGTGGTGTTTCTCGGGCCAGTCGCGAGACGTCGAGATGCCTATCCGCTCTCCAGCGTTCATTGGCGAGCGTCATAGAGTTATGGGTTTTGTCGGGACTAGTGACGGCCTTCCCGTGGTAGGTGCGCGCGTGCGGGTATCGGGATCGCTCGAGCGAGGCGAGGTTGAATCCGACGAGCATGGATTCTTTGATGTTGTTGTCGGTGGTCCGTCGAGAGGAGCTCTTGTTCGGGTGCGATTGGGCGATCGGGCCAGCGACGTTCAAAGCGTTTCCGTCCTCACGCCACGCGCGATACGGCAGGGAGTCCTGACCAAGATTGTCGAGGTCTCAAGAGGCTGCATTCGCGTCCATTCGGATCCGCGCTTTGAAGTGTTGCGGCTGGTTTCGACGGACCGTTCTTTCTCATGGAGCACTCGTGCTGCGGGCGAAGCGCACACGCTGCATTTCACTAACATTGCCGCGGGGAGCTACCGGCTTGAAGGCGTAACCGATGGTAAGGCTCCCACGGATCTGGGGCTTGTTAGCTCTTCGCAGTGTAAACGATTCTCGCCTGCGGATTCCGAATGAGGGCAGCTGTATTGTTCCTCAGAGTCTGTCGGTTGGACGTTGTCGATTCGTTGATTTGGAGTGGGAGCGACAGACTCGCTATTCCGTAGCCGGGCTTGGATGGGGGGAAATCGATACGTACGATCTCGAATGCAGATAGGGAAGCCCGTCACCAGGGCCAGCCTTCGGAGGCGTCGTGATCGTATCCCTCTTCGGGCACGCAACTTGAGTGCGACTGTCTTCTGTCGCCCTCGTGCGTCTGTTCGAGAGGATCCCGACTCATAACCCGGGGGTCATGGGTTCGACGACGGCCCGAGTGAGGTGCCGTGGGGATTCGCGTGGATCTGCCGGAGCGGTTCCGCCCTCCTCTCGCGCGAACCCGGACTCGCGCTGGCGCCTGTCGACCCCAATCCACTCTAGGAATCCGGAATCGCCTATCTTCTTCCGTGGATTCCGGGGCCGGATTCTCCGGGGGCACGGCGAGTAAGAAGCAGACTCCTAGCCAGTCGAGATTGGTACCCCTTCTGGTACCCCTCACCTCGCTCAGTGGGTGACGCGACGTGATCCGCCGTGACGCTCGCTCCGACGTCGGCCCAAGGTCGCATCTCGCCTGGATACCAGCACTTACGGCCTCTGGTGAGTGTGGTGCGGGAGAGGGGACTCGAACCCCTACGCCTTGCGGCACAGGAACCTAAATCCTGCGCGTCTACCAATTCCGCCACTCCCGCGTGCGTGACGGGCCGAGCTTAGCTCGACGCGTTCGATCCGTCTCGTTCCGAGCGCGTGTCCGTGGCGCGGGCCGGTGCTCACTCGCCCTCGATCAACGCGTGCGCCTCCGCTTGCAGCTGGTCGACTAGGCGTGCCCAGAGCTCGTCCTGGCTCGAGTTGCCGAACTGCACCTGGATGCGGTCCGCGCGGGTGAGCGCTTGGGCGGCTGCTGTTGCGTCGCCGAGGCTGTGGAGCGCCATCGCGTGGAAGTATGCGGCGGGGCGGCGCAGACCTCCGAGGGCGAGCTGGGCGGTCAGTTCGAGCACGTCGCGCGCCTCGTCGAAGCGGCCCGCGCGATAGAGAGCGGCGCCGAGCGGTTCCATGCAGGCCGGTACGTCCGGCGCGAGGGCGCAGGCGCGTTCGGCAGCCGCCACCGCTTCCTCGGGGTTGCGTAGGGTCGTGTCGGGGCAGGTCGACAGGGCCCACGAGAAGTCGGCCAGCGCGAACGCGTTACCGTCCGCGCGGCGCGCGCCCTCGCGCATGGAGTCGATGGCTTCGGCGTGCTCGCCGATCATCGACAGGCTCATGCCGAGTTCCCACCAAAGCTCGGGTGGAGCGTCGGTTCGGGAGCGCGTGAACTCGCGCGCGATCTCGACCGCGCCACGGTAGTTTTGGCGTTCGCGCAGGAGCGGTACGAGCGCAACGCGTGCGGCGGGCTCGTGGATGCGCGCGCGCAGGAGCATCTCCAAACGGTCCAGCGCGCCCGCGTGCCGCCCGATGCGAAAGCCGCGCGCGAGGGTGGCAATGGGATCGCCGAGTCGCTCTTCACCGTCGGACGCGTTGGCCACGTCGAGCGCGGCGTCGAGCGCCTGAAGCGCTTGCTCTTCTCGATCGAGCGCGGCCAGAACGCCGGCGCGGAAGATCCTCGTCGCCACCGAATCGGGCCGGATCGACTCGCACGCCGTCATGTACGGCAGCGCTTCCCACAGGTCGCCGCCGGAGAACACGTGGAAGATGCCGAAGAGCAGGTTCACGCGCAGGTCGTCCGGATAGTTGGCGCGCGTGGCGGAGAGGATCGTCTCCATGTTGAAAATCTGGTTCCGACTGAAGATCCGGAACAAGAGCAACGTGGAGTCGGGCGTCGCGTGAAGTGCCTGCGGCGACGCGAGCACGCTCCGGATCGCCTCGCGATCGTTCGAGACGAGCAGCGCGCGCATCTGCGATCGGAACGGATCGGGATCGATGCGATCGGCGACCGGGATCAAGCGTTCGAACGTGTCGAGGTTCGAGACCATGCTCCACCCGTCGAGGTATCCGCCGATGGTCACGCCGGTGCCGGACGCGGCGCCGAAGCCGAGCGCCTCGAGGCGTTCGACGGCCTCCGAGGGAGGCAGCGCGAGGACATCGACGCCGAGCGCGTCGAACGCGGCCTCGTAGGTGTGCGCGAGTTCGAGCGTGGCGGCCGTTCCGCTCATGAGCGCGCTCGGCGAACTCGCGATCGCGTCCATCGCCGTCGTGAACGCGGCGACGCGCTCCCGCTTGTCGAGATCCGCGACGAACGCGTCGCGCTCCTCTTCGATCTCGCGCGCGAGCGCGTCGATCTCGTCCTTCTTCTCGAGTTCGTTCGTTGTCGCGATCGCTTGCGCGCGAACGGCTGACGCGTAGGCGAGGTTCCACGACGCGAGGTCCTGCGTCTTGCGCGCTTGGTCGCGCAACGAGGTCGCCGCGAAACGCGCGTCGCGTGCGTCGGCCGCGATCCCGAACGTGCGCTGCAGCTCCTGCGCCTTGTTCCACTCGTTGTAGGCGACGCCGCCGCCGCCGAAGAGCAGGACGATCGCGACGATCAAGCTCCACAACCACTTGGCACGGCGCTGCACGGCGGCGCTCACTTCGGCGCGCCGCGCGCGGTCCTCGGTCGAGTCGATGTACTTGCGAACGCGCTCGGCCAGGATCTCGGCGTTGCGCGGCCGCGCGAGCTGGCTGGGCATCAGGCACTGCTTGGCGAGGTCGATGAGCTCGGGCGCGGCGCCGCTCGCTTCCAGACGCGACGTCGCGTCGTCCACGTTCGCGTTGGCCGCGCTCGTGATCGCGTCGTCGAAGTCGCCGGGGTACGGCGGCAGACCGGTCAGGATCTCGCACAGGATCGCGCCGAGCGAGAAGACGTCGGAGCGTTCGTCGAGCTTGTCGACGCGACCGGAAGCCTGCTCGGGAGGCATGTACGCCGGCGTGCCCATGACCGATCCGGCGACCGAGTGCGAACTGCCGGAGCGCGGCTCACCGCTGCGCACCGTGTCGAGCACCGTGCGTTCGGCGTGGTCGCGCCGCGCGCGCTTCTCGTCGGCGTTGCCGCCGCGCGTCAGCACCTTGGCCAAACCCCAATCGACCACCTGCACCTCGCCGAAGGCGCCGACCATCACGTTCGACGGCTTCAGGTCGCGGTGGATCACGCCGCGCGAGTGCGCGTACGCCATCGTCTGGCACATGGACTCGAAGATGTCGACGAGCCGCGCGCGATCCTCGTCCGGATTCGCGCGCGCGCTGAACAGCGCGGCGAGCGTCTTGCCCTTCACGAGCTTCATCGTGAAGTACGGCCGCTCGTCCGCCATCAGCCCCAGCTCGTACACGGGCACGATGCCCGGATGCTGGAGCTGCCCGCCGATCTGCGCCTCCTCGACGAAACGCTGCAGCACGCCGGGGTCGTCGGCCAGATCCTTGTGCAACACCTTGAGCGCGACGTCGCGCCCGAGGTCCGTGTCATGTCCCTTGAGCACGACGCCCATTCCGCCGCGCGCGATCTCACCCATCAATTGATAGGTGCCGCGCCCCTGCGGCAACGCATGACGCTCGTCGCTGCGCGGATCGATCACCGGCGAAGACGCCGTCGCCGAATCCCCGTGCAACGAAATGCGCGGCGTGTCGCCGATCTTCTGCTTGATCCGCATGAGGACCGACGGCGGTCCGAGCTCGGAGTCTCCATTGGACGGACGCTGCTCGTTCATCCGGACATCGTAGACGATGGACGGAGTCGCATGGCGTCTCCCAATTGCGGGTCGGACGAGCGCGGCGCGAAACCGCGCCGAGCGCGCGTCAGCGGTTGTCGACCGCGCCCGTGTCGAACGGCGCCGTGCGGATCGCGCCGTTCAGGTCCTCGAGCTCGAACCACGCTTCCTCACCGGACGCCGTCAGCGCGCCGAAGAACGTCGGGGTCACGTTGCGTTTGCTGCCGTCCCACGACGCGTTCTCGAAGTCCGACAGCCCGGCGCCAAGCGAGTAGCCGCCGTTCGTGCCGAGCACGGACCCGCTCGCTACGTTGCCGGTGACCGTCACGCCGCTGTCGCCGCTCCCGAAGCGCAGCGCGATCCCGTCGCGCGAGTAGCAGGCGTTGTTGGCGAAGACCATGCCCGGCTTGCCGCTCCATTGGTTGAGCGAGACGGCCGTGCCGTCGTTGATGAAGGTGTTGTGCACGACGACGAGGTTCTGTGCCGGGCCCTGGTGGTCGCCGGAATAGAACGCGGTCGAGCCGTCGAACACGACGTTGCTCTGAACGAGCGCGTCGCCCTGGACCTGCAGCGTCTCGAAGTTCGAGCGGTAGAGGATGTTGCGCTCGATGACGTTGCGCTGCTTGCCGTTCGTGCCGCCGACGAGGATGCAGGGGTAGTTCGTGTCATGCACGACGTTCTCGGCGATCCAATTTCCGTACGAACCCTGCTTGATCTCGATGCCGTCGCCTTGGATGCCGCTGCACTCGTAGACCGTGTTCAGCGCGATGACCCAATAGCGCGCGATCACCGCGCCGTTGTTCGCGCCGACGTAGAAGCCCTCGCCCGAGCCCGCCGTGTGGTGCACCGAGTTGCGCGTGAAGGTGATGAACTCGGTATCGACCGAGTTGGCCGCGATTGCGTTGGCGTACGTGTGGTGGATCTCGCAGCGGTCGAACCACAGGTTGCGACAGTCGTAGAGCCGCAACCCGATGTCGCCGCCCTCGATCTCGATGCCCTCCATGACGACGTACTGCGCGCGTCCGCCGAGCCCGAACTCCACACCGTTCTTGTTGTTCCCGTCGCGAGTCAGCACCGGCTTCGCGCCCGCCTTGGCCGCGATCCAGATCGGCTTCTGCGCGGTGCCCGAGAGCGCGAGCGCGAGCGAGTTCGTCAGCTTGTACCGCCCCGTCCCGATCTCGAGCCGGTCGCCGGCGACGAGCGAGTACAGCATGTTCGCGAGCGCCGTCCCGTTCTGCGTCTGCGTCTTCCCGTTGTCGTAGTCGAACGACAACACCGTCGTCGGCGTCGCGCCGGCCCACGACGGAACGTAGCGCTCGGGCGACGTGAGTCCGACGGCGACGCTCGCCTCCCTCGACGGATCCCCCTGCCCTTCGCCGTCGACCGACGCGACGACGACGTGGAAGTCGCCGCTCAACCCCGCGACGATCGCGGGCGGCGCATCGACGGGCATCGACCGCGCGCCGGGCGTCGTGGCCGGATCGACGCCGGGCGTGTCGCTCCAATAGAGGTAGTACGAGTCCGCGCTCGACACCGGCGCCCAATCGACGAGCACCTGCCCGTTCACCGTCTCGAGCGAGAGCGCCGCCGGCGGCACCGGCCCGTTCTCGTTGAAGACGGGCGGCGCCCCACCTCCGCCGCCACCGCCCGCGCTGCACGCGGCGACGAGAACGGCCAAACACCCCACCAACGGATCACTCTTCTTCATGCTCGCTCCCGAAGAGGACGCGTTCGGGCCGCGGAGCGATCGATCTTGAGCGCGCCCGCGTAAGTCGTAGGTCGGTCGCGTGTGGGCGTATCATCTGGACATGAAGCGCCCGACCGATGCTCCCGAGATCGAGCACCTGATCGCCGTCTGCCTCGAGCTCTACGAGAGCACCGGGCCGGTCGCCGTCGATCGCTTGCTCGCCGACCATCCCGACTCGTCGCAGTTCGTGCGCGAGCGGCTCGACTTGCTCGGGCGCATGGGGCTCGTCGGCGAAGCACCGAAGGAGTCGCGGCCGGAGCGCATTGGCGAGTACGAGATCGTCGGCGTGCTCGGGCGCGGCGGGATGGGCGTGGTGTACGAGGCGCGGCAGGAGCGGCCGCAGCGGCACGTCGCGCTCAAGGTGTTGCGCGCGCTGCCCGCCCGCGACGGGCGCGATCGGTTCCGCGACGAGGCCGAGCTGCTCGGGCGTTTGCAGCACCCGGGCATCGCGCAGGTCTACGAAGTCGGCTCGGCGCAGGTCGGCGGCATGACGATGCCGTACTTCGCGATGGAGCTCGTGCGCGGTCGACCGATCGATGCGTGGTGTCAGGAGCAGAAGCTCGACGTGCGCGCGAAGCTCGAGCTCGTCGCCAAGGTCGCCGACGCCGTGCACCACGCGCACCAGAAGGGCGTCGTGCACCGCGACCTGAAGCCGGCCAACCTGCTCGTCGACGAGCGCGGTGCGCCGCGCGTGCTCGACTTCGGGATCGCGCGCACGATCGATCCGGACCTCGAGCTGGAGACGCTGCGGACCGAGGTCGGGCAGTTGATCGGAACGCTGGCCTTCATGAGCCCCGAGCAGGCGCTCGGCAATCCGCGCGACATCGACAGCCGTACCGACGTGTACTCGCTCGGCGTCGTCGCGTACGAGCTCCTCACCGGCCAGCTGCCGCACGATCCCACGGACAAGACGGTGCTCGAGGCGCTACGCGCGATCCAGGAGGAAGAGCCCGCGCCGCTGTCGCAGTTCGATCGGTCGCTGCGCGGCGACGTCGAGACGATCGTGGCCAAGGCGCTCGCGAAGGAGAAGGAGCGGCGCTACGACTCGGCCGCCGAGTTCGCGGCGGACCTGCGGCGCTATCTGCGCGACGAGCCGATCACCGCGCGCCCGGCCACCGCGCTCTACCAGCTCACGAAGTTCGCGCGCCGTCACCGCGCGCTCGTCGCCGGCGCGGCCGCTGTCGTCGTCGCGCTCCTCATCGGGTTGGCGGGAACGCTGAAGGGCATGGTCGATGCGGCCGCCGAGCGCGACGACGCCGAGCGTCGCTTCCGATTGGCGAGCGCGATGCTCGACTTCCAGAAGCGCATGTTCGCCGCGGCGGATCCCGACCAGGCCGGAGTGCTCGTCGAGGATCTGCTCGACCGCGGCGCACTCCTGCTCGACGAGAGCGAGGACCCGGTGGAGCGCGCGGCGCTGCGCCTGATGGTGGGGGAGTCGTACGAAAGCGTCGGCCTGTACGACAAGGCGGAGCCGTTGATCGCCGGCGCCGTCGAGTCGTTCGAGAGCGAGCTCGGGCGCGGCGACCTGCAAACGTTGTCGGCGCGCATCGCGCTGGCCGAGCTCTACGTGTCGCGCCTGTTGCGGCTCGACAACGCGGAGGCCGCGCTCGAGGGCGTCGAGGGAACCGCATCGCGCGTCCACGGTCCGGCGCACCGGATCACGCTGCGCGCGCGCCTGACGCGCGCGCGCATCGAGTTCGAGCGCGACAACCACGCGGATGCCGTGCGCATCGCGCGCGACGTGCTCGCGCTCGTGGGCGACGACCGCGGGCTGTGGGCGGACGCGATGCACCGGCTCGCGCTCTCGCTCGAGAAGCTGTCGCAGAAGGAGGAAGCGCTCGCGGTCGCGATCGAGATCCGCGACTGGAGCCTCGCGCATTACGGCACGGGCCATCCCGCGACGTGGAGCGCGATGAACACCTACGGGAACATGCTGCGTGACCTCGGGCGCGTCGAGGAGGGACGCGACGTGCTCGACGAACTCGTGGCCCTGCGCACCGAACACCTCGGCCGCCTGCACCCGGACACGATCAACGCGCAGTCGAACCTCGGCATCTGTTGCGTGCAGCTCGGCGATCTCGATCGCGCCGAAGCGCTGCTGACCGAGGTCGTCGCCGTGTGTGACGAGCGCTACCCCGCGGTGCACCCCGAGCGTTTGTTCGCGCTCAACACGCTCGCCAGCACCTACATGATGCGCGGCCAAACGCAGCGCGCCGAGCCGGTCTTCGGCGAGGTCGTCGAGCTCCTGACCACGTCACGCGGTCGCGATCACATCGACACGACGACGGCGATGGGGAACTGGGCCAAGGCGCTGGGTTTCGTCGGCCGCCCCGACGAAGCCGAGGCCCTGTTCACCGAGACGCTCGACCTGCGCATGCAGAAGCTCGGCGATCGCCACATCCAGACGCTGATCACGATGACCATGTTCGCGAGCTTCCTGACGGGCCGCGGGCGCTTCGACGAAGCCGACGTCCTCCTGTATGAAGCGGCCGAGCTCGGACGCGAGGCGCTCGCCGACGACGACTACACGATGAGCCAGATCCTGCGCGCCTACGGCCAGAACCTCATCCAGCTCGAACGCTTCGCCGAGGCGGAGGCGCCGCTGCTCGAGAGCTACGAACGCGGCGAACGCGCGCGGCCGGGCCATGCCGAGAACCGCTCGGCGATGCAGATGCTCCAGGGTGTCCAGGCGCGCCTCGGCCGCTAGCCCGGATCATTCATGAGCATGCACGCCAAAAGCTGCAATCGACCGGCTACGCCGGTCTCTCGGCCCCTGCCGGCACTTTGCGAACGTCGGCGTCCTCGACGACCTGACAAGGTCGCCTCCGGGGCCAACGCCCGCA
>JAJDEV010000136.1 GCA_029259605.1 Planctomycetota bacterium
ACCACCCGGAGCGTCAGGATCGAAGAAACCTCAACGGGTCCGCGTCCCCGAGAGATCCACCGGAGGCGAGGAGCGCCCCCGCGACCGCGCCCCGACCCCGAACCGCTCCCTCAACTCGCGTCGAACACCGCCCGCACCGCCGACACGATATCCCCGTAGAGAAACGGCTTGCGGATCAGCCCCGAGAGTAGGGACACCGTCTCGGCGTCCACCGCTTCCCGCGCGTCGTAGCCGCTCATCAGGATCACGGGCAGGCCCGGTCGCAGCTTGCGCAGCGCGTGGAAGGTCTCGACGCCATCGGCGTGCGGCATGGTCAGGTCGAGCAGGACGAGGTCGATGTCGTCGGTCGTCTCGCTCACGAGCGTGATGGCCTGCATGCCGTGCTCCGCCTGCAGGACGCGGAAACCGAGCGGTTCGAGCATGCGCACGAGGAGCTCGCGGACGGCCTCTTCGTCATCGACGACGAGCACCGTGCCTCGCGCGCGCCACGATTGGTCCATCGGGGGCGCAGGCGTTCGTTTCTCGACGTCGCCATCGACGGCGGGGAAGAGGATGCGGAACCTGGAGCCGCGTCCCGGTTCGCTGTCCAGCGTCAAGCCGCCGTGGTGGCTGTGGACGATGCCGATCGCCGCGGCGAGGCCCAGCCCGCGCCCCGTGAACTTGCGCGTGAAGAACGGATCGAAGATCTGCGCCTGGGTCTCGGCGTCCATGCCGCAGCCGTCGTCCTCGACCTCGATGTAGATGTAGTCCTCATGCAGCGCATCCGGCCGCAGCAGGGCGTCCGCGAGGTCCTTGCTGTTCGGTTGCACGTGTCCGGTGCGCACGCCGATCGATCCGCCCGCGTCGCCGAGCGCCTCGGACGCGTTGATCACGAGGTTCATGACGATCTGGCGCAGCTGCGTGGCGTCGCCGACGATGCAGGCGAGCGCGTCGTCCAGTTCGAAGTGCAGCAGCGACTTCTTGCTGACGGACGCTCGCAGGAGCGGCTCGGTGTCTCGGATCAGCGCGCTCAGTTCGACTCGCTCGACGTGGAGCTTCCCGCGCCCGGAGTAGTCGAGCATCTGCTTGCAGAGCTCGGCGGCGCGCAGCGCACCGTGCTCGATGTTGCTGACGTGGGGCAACCACGGCGAGTCCGCGGGCAGCCCGGTGTGGAGCACGTCGGCGTAGCCGAGGATCGCGGTGAGGATGTTGTTGAAGTCGTGGGCGATTCCGCCGGCCAGCACGCCGAGACTCTTCATGCGCTGGGTCGCTTCGAGCTTCTCCGCGAGTTCGGCGTTCGCCGCTTCGATGCGGCGCTGCTCGGTCACGTCCTCGATCGCGAGGAGGATCAACTGCTTTTCGTCTTCGCTCCCGCGCACTGGCCGCGCGTTGGTCCGCAGGATCCGGTGTCCGAGGACGGGGAAGTCGGCTTCGACGACGAAGCTCTCGAACGCCTCGCCCTTCTCCAGGATCTCCTCGAGTCGGGTGCACAGCTCGGGGAGCGCCCACTGTCCCTCGTCGCCCGCCGCCACGATCGCGGAAGGAACGCTCCGGAACGTCTCGGCGAACGCTGCGTTGACCTTCTTCACGCGCAGCTCGTGATCGAGGACCACAAGCGGTTCGCGGACGGTCATCACGATGCTGTTGGCGAAGTCGCGGGCCGTACCCAAGCGCTCGGCGTTGCGCTTGATCTCGTCGATGTCGGTGAGCGCGATGACGATCCCGTCGATCGTGTCGTCCTGGCTGCGATACGGGCGAACCCGGAGCGAGTGCCAGCGTCCTTCCAGGTCTTGGACCTCGCGCTGCTGCATCGCGAGCGTGGAGAGCGTCTCGAGCAGCAGGCTCTCGAGGTCCGGAACATCGAGCTTCAGTTTGAAGTCGAGGATCGAACGACCGATGTCGGAGGCGATCAAGGTGAGCACCTTGCCGGCGCTCGGCGTGAACCGCCGGATGCTCAGGTTGCGGTCGAGCATGATGATCGGGATCTCGACGCTGGCGAGCAGGTTCACGACGTCGTTCCCGAGCAGTGTCGCTTCCTCGTTGCGGTGCTGCAGCTCCTCGTTGACGGTCAGCAGCTCCTCGTTCGTCGCCTGCAACTCTTCGTCGGCGGTTTGGAGTTCTTCGATCGTGCTCTGCAACTCCTCGTTGCCCGACAGCAGTTCTTCGTTCGCCGCGCGTAGCTCCTCGTTGGCCGCCTCGCGCTCCTCGATGCTCGAGCGGAGGTAGTCCTTGGTCGACGCGAGCTCGCGTTCGAGTTGGGAGATGCGCTGCTGGGCGGCGCCCGGCGTGGCTTCCTCGTCGCGGCGGTGGCGCAGGAGACGGCGTTCGGCGTCCGTCGCGGCCGCGCGTTCGAACAGGACGAGGAAGAACGGCTGCGCGGAGATCGGGGCGTCGATCGGGATGATCTCGATGTCGACGCCGAGGGTCGCGCCTTCGGACTGGATGCGCAGCCCTTCCTTGCGCACCGGCGCCCGTTGCGCCTTCGCCTCTTCGAGCCCCTCGGTCAGATCGGGGAGCAGGCCGTCGCGTGCCATGCTCCGCATGTTGTTGCTCGGTGTCCCCGGGGCCGGCGTCAGAAACGCGCCCGTTTCGCCGCGGAACTGAACGATCTCCATGGCGTCGTCCATCAGGACGGCGGGGGGGGCGTAGCGTGCCAGGAGGACGCGATCCGATTCGCGCAGCGCATCGATCTCGCGCAAGACCGGGACGACGCTCGGCACGCCGGTTCCGCGGTGCCGCGCACTTCCCGCGTGCGTCGATGCGAGCTCGAACCCGAGCCGATTCGGAACGGGCCGGCGCGTGTAGATGCGCCGCTTGCGATCCGCGACCGTGAACAGGTCCGCCACGTGGCCGACGGTCTCGGACGTCCCGAGCAGCAGGAACCCGTTGTCCCGCAGCGCATAGTGGAAGAATGGCAAGATCCGCTTCTGGAGGACCGGACCGAGATAGATCAGGACGTTGCGGCAGCTGATCAAGTCCACGTTCGAGAACGGCGGGTCGCGGGTTGCGTCCTGTTTGGCGAACACACAGAGGTCGCGCACCGACTTGTTGATGACGTAGCCGCCCTCGCCCTCGACGAAGAAGCGGCTCAGGCGCGCGCGACCGACGTCCGCGGCGATGCGCTCCGGGTAGCGGCCCGAACGCGCCTGCTCGATGACGGTCTCGGACACGTCGGTCCCGAAGATCTTGATCGGTGTGGTTCGCGCGCTCGGCCCGAGGAACTCGAGCAGACACATCGCGAGGGAGTAGACCTCTTCCCCGGTGGAACAACCGGGCACCCAGATGCGGATCGCGCGGTCCGCCGGGCGGTCGCGTAGCAGCGTGGGAAACACGCTCAGCTTCAACGCATCGAAGACGGCGGAGTCGCGGAAGAAGCTCGTCACGTGGATCAGCGCTTCACGGCACAGGTCGTCGACTTCCCCGTGATCCTGCGTGAGGAGCTGCCTGTAGTCCTCGACTCGTTCTACGCCGTTGACGACCATCCGTCGCTGGATCCGGCGCCGCAGCGTGGCCTGCTTGTAGTTGGAGAAGTCGACGCCGCTGACTTCGCTCAGGCGATCGATCACGGCCTCGAGCGGATCCCCGGCCTGCGCGGGGTCGAGGGGCTCGAGCGCGGGCGACTCCGCGCGCACCGTCGGGTGCGCGCTGATGCGGACCAGCTCGCGCGCGATCGCGGCGGGAGCGAGGACGTAGTCGACACACCCCGTGGCGATGGCGCTCTGCGGCATGCCTCCGTAGTTCGCGCTCTCGTCCTGGGCGAACGTGATGCCGCCCTCCGCCCGGATCGACTCGAGTCCGCTCGTCCCGTCGTTGCCGGTCCCGGAGAGCACGACGCCGATCGACCGAACGCCCATCTCCTGGGCGAGCGAGCGCATGAACACGTCGATCGGGAGGCGCGGCGTCGGGGTTTCGTCGCGCGGCACGAGGTGCAGCGCGCCGCCGCTCAGGGTCATGCTCACGTTCGGAGGGATCACGCAAACCGTGTTCGGCGCGAGCCGCATCCCTTCCTTCGCTTCGCAGACCGACATGCGGCACACGCGCGACAGGAGCTCGGGCAACGAACTCTGGTGCGTCGGGTCGAGGTGCTGAATGACGACGAGCGCCGCGCCGAGCTCGCTCGGCAAGTCGTCCAGCAACTCGCTGATCGCGTCGAGCCCGCCGGCGGACGCACCGATCACGACCACGGGAAAACCGAGCGCTCGATCGGTTGTGTCGTTTGGGGGCATCGAGGGGGCGCAGGTGCGACGGGGCGGCGGGGCGCGGTGGGTCGAGAGTACTTGAACGGGGTTGGGGTTCCTAGGTGGGGGGGACGACACGCAGCTGCGACCGGCTGGTAGCGCGCAGTCCCCGCACGGCGCGCCCGCGGCCCGCACGGCACGCCGCGAAGCGGCGTATGCCGTGCAGCGGGGCGAAGCCCCGCGCGTGAGGCGGTGCGCCCGCGGCTCGCAACACGCGAGCGCAGCGAGCCTGTGTTGCAGCGGCGCGAAGCGCCACGCGTCCAACGGGCGCCTGCGGCCGGGGGGACGCGAGCGAAGCGAGCCTGTCCCCCAGCGGTGCGATAGCGCCGCGCGTTGAGCAGTGGTGACGTGCCCGAGTCCCCGAACCGGACGTTGTCGCCGGTGGAGGTGCCGTCGACTCTCACATCTCGTTGCGCCAGCGACCAGCCCATGCGGGAGCGCGCGCGCTCAGGCGAAGCCTGGCGCGTGGTGCGGTGGCTTGCCGCCATGGGAGCGAGCGCGCGGGCGGTCACGCCCGCGCGTGGTGGGGGGAGCACGGTGCACGGTTCGTTCGACTCGCAGCAACCCGCCGGACTTGCGTACGGCGCGGTCCGCGGAGCACGCGGGCGTCGCCCGGCGTGGATGCTCCCGCGCTCTCCGCGCTCCCGCATCACGCGCGGGCGTGGGCGCCCGCGCGCATGCTCCCATGGCGGTGCGCTCCCACACCACAGGCGGGGTGCTCCCGTACCACGCGCCAGGCTTCGCCTGAGCGCGCGCGCTCCCGCATGGGTTGGTCGCTGGCGCAACGGCATGGGTTGGTCTCCGGCAGTTCCAACGGAGACCACGGCCGATTCGGGGACTCGGGCACGTCACTACCGTTTAACGCGCGGCGCTATCGCGCCGCTGCAACACAGGCTCGCTGCGCTCGCGTGTTGCGAGCCGCCGGCGCTACCGATTCACGCGCGGGGCTTCGCCCCGCTGCACGGCATGCGCCGCTTCGCGGCGCGCCGTGCGGACGCGCGCGCAACCGCCCGCGCGCACGCCGCCGTGTGTGGGGCTCGCCGTATCGCATGCGGGCTTCGCCCGGCGTGGTTGCTCC
>JAJDEV010000137.1 GCA_029259605.1 Planctomycetota bacterium
GGACGGCGTTCTCACCCTCCGACGATGGCGTGAGTTTCACCACGGGCTGCTAGCCCGGATCATTCATGAGCCTTCACCGAGATCGACGCAGCTGCGCGCCATACCAACGCTTCCCTTCCTCACCGGGTTCGACGACCCGTCGAGGTCGCCTCCACGCGCTTCGGTCGCGAAGCGCCGACCTGACGCACATCCGCGTCGATCTCGGCGAAGCCTCATGAAGAACCCGGGCTAGTCGTCCGAGCGAGCGACCTGGGTCGGCTCGGCCTCCATGCGGCGTGGCAGGGCCGACGATTTGACGTACTCGCGCGTCGCGGCGAGGCTCGCCGTGATCTCGGTGTCCACGCCCTTCACCCGGTTGGCCATCGCCGTCACCTCGCCCTGCAGGTCGGCGACCGCGGACGGGTTGAAGTCGTGCTGCAGGTAGAGCATGTGGTCGCGCAGGCCGACGTTGAAGATCTCGAGCGCGGCGACGGCGCGCTGGTTGGCGGCGAGGACCGACAGGAAGCGGTCGCGCGTGACCTGCAGGCGCTCGGCGCTGCGCCGGCGCATGTCGGGACTCGTGAAGTCCTCGAGCCCCTTGTTCCAACGCTCGAAGACGGCGTCTGCGGTCTTCTCCATCGGCTTCAGCGACTTCGACAGGCGGTCGGACTGATCCTCGGACTGTTCGACGGCGTCGACGAACTCGCCGAACGACAGCAGCGAGTCACCGCCGAAGTCCGGCGCGACCAGCGTCTGCAAGCGTTCGAGAGCGTCGTGAGCGCGCGATTGCGCGAGCTCCGTCTCGACGTGGACGCGCTCGATGCGATTCACGAGCGTGTCGACTTCGCGCAGGCCGTCCTTCTCCTTAGAAGCACTGCTGCACGCGGACAAACCGGCCGTCACGGCCAGAACAAGAGAGATGCTGCCTTTCACGATTTCCCCCAGAGGAACGATGCCACTCGACAGAGACCCGTCGGACCCCACATCCGTCGGCGGACAGCCCCTTCGGTAAACGCAGCGTCAGGTCTTGAGTCGCGCGGCGTAATCCGGGTCAGCGCGAGAGTTCGCGCGCGACGTTCTCCGCCTCGCGCAGCGCGCGCAGCGCGTTCAAGCCGAGCACCTTGCGAACATCCTTCTCGCTGTAGCCGCGCTCGAGCAGCTCGCGCGTGATCGCGGGATAGCACGAAACATCTTCGAGCCCGACCGGGAGCACCGAGACCCCGTCGAAGTCCGAGCCCAGTCCGACGCAGTCGATGCCGGCGACGCGCACGATGTGATCGATGTGATCGACGACGTCGGACACCGTTCCGGGAACGAGCGGGTGCTCCTCGCTCCAACGCGCGACCGCGGCCTGGAACGCCTCGTCGTCCGGATGCTGCGCCCGCAGCTCACGCCGCGCGTCGAACATGTCGGCGGCCGTCCGCGCCGACTCGGGCACGACGAAGCCCGAGAAGAAGTTGACCATCACGACGCCGCGGTTGGCCTTCAGGAGCTCGAGCACGTCGTCCGGCACGTTGCGCACGTGCGGCGCGAGGGCGAAGGCGTTCGAGTGGGAGGCGATGACCGGCGCGCGACTGACGCGCAGCGCGTCCTTCATCGTCTCGACCGACACGTGCGAGATGTCCACCAGCATCCCGATGCGGTTCATCTCGCGCACGACCTCCTCGCCGAACGGCGACAGCCCGCCGTGCTGCGGCGCGTCGGTCGCCGCGTCCGCCCAGCTCGTCGTGTTCGCGTGCGTGAGCGTCATGTAGCGCACGCCGAGGTCGCGGTAGACGCGCAGCAGCGCGAGCGAGTCTTCGATCGAGTAGCCGCCCTCGATGCCGAGCATGGACGCGATGCGCCCCTCGCGCTGGATGCGCTCGACGTCGTCGGCCGTGGTCGCCAGCTCGAACACGTCGGGATAGCGGCGCACCATGCGGTGCACGACGTCGATCTGCTCGAGCGTCTGATGCGCTGCGGTCCCCGCCGCCTCGGTCTCGGCGGGAACGAACACCGACCAGTACTGCGCCCCGACGTTGCCGGCG
Organism: Planctomycetota bacterium; assembly: GCA_029259605.1. Lineage (GTDB taxonomy): Bacteria > Planctomycetota > UBA1135 > UBA1135 > OFTM281. Next base: position 2,007 of record JAJDEV010000137.1, read on the forward strand.
CGCAGGCGTGGGATGTCGGTGTGCAGCCCGGGCCGCGGAAGCGCGATGTCGAACTCGTCGAAGGAGGGCGCGCCCCCTTCGCGCACCGCCCATGGCAGGTCGTTGTGTCCGTCGAAGACGAGCGCGTCGCGGTGCAGCGCGTCGGCGCGCGAAACGTCCTCCGCCGGCGGCGCGAGCCAAGCCTTAGGGATCGGAACGAACACCGCGAAGGTCTTCCCTTTGCGCCCCGCGTCGTGCACGAGCACGAGCGTCTCGCCCGGCTCCCACCACGCGAGCCCCTCCCAGTTCGCGTCGGCGAGCGCGCCCAGGTCGTGCGCGACCAGCCACGCCTTCAGGTCGAACGGTGCACCGAGCGGCCGACCGTCCGTGTCGAAGCGCTGCAGCCACTTGTGCGCGTAGCGCTTGGGCGCGCCGGGCTTCGCGGTGGAGCCGAGCAGGACGACGAGCTCGTCCTCGCGCTCCGTGTTCCATACGAGGTCGGTCGCGCGAAAGCGTTGTCCCGGCTCGATCACGACCGGCACCGACGCCGGTTGCCACAGCGGGATTTGTCCGACGCGCAGCTCGACCACGCGCGCGGAGTCGTCGCCCTTCTGTCCGCGCTCCTTGCCCGCGCGCGGCAGGTCGTGAAACACAACGAGCGGCTGCGGCGCGACGCCGTCGAGCGGCGCGCGCAACGCGTCCGGCAGCTCGTCCGGCGAGAGGAAACCGCCCTCCCACAGGGCCGCCGCGCGCGAGGCGTCGCGCGAGAACGCGATGCCCTCGAGCCCCCGATTTCCGCCCGGCGCGAACGCGTCGGAGTATTGATAGCTGGTCTTCTCCGCGCCGATCAGGAGGCGCAGCTCCTCGCTCAGCACGAAGACCTCCGTGCCGCGCAGCTCGATGCTCTCGAGGTCCAACGCGAGGCCGCCGCCCTTCAGCTTGACGCGCTCGCACGCGTCGCCGCCGAGCTCGACCGCCCCCTCGGCGCGCGCGATGGGCATGCGGAAGTACGCGCCCGGCGTGTGGTCGTCCACGAAGCACAGGTCGTCGCCGACGCGCACGACGCCGGACGCCTCGAACTCCGTGTCGTCGGCGCCAGGCGGGGCCGCTCCGCACGCGAAGGCTCCGAGCCCTAGCGCTGCGAGCGAGCAGCGAACGCGACGTCCCATGCGATTCATCGACCGATCTCCTGATTCGTGCGCGCAGCCCCGTACGCGGCGTGGGGTTGGCACTGGGGCCTTGGGCGAGCGAGGATAGGCGCGGTTCGGCGCGCGATCCACAGGCGCGTGAACCACACCATGAAGGAATGCATTCGCGTCGCCGTCTTCGGCAACAGCTTTTCGACCAAGGTGCAGCTGCCCGCGCTGCGCTGGTGCGGGCACAACGAGCTCGTCGGCATCGCCGGCGCCGACCTCGCGAAGGCGCGCGCGACCGCATCCGCGTGGGGTGCGCCGATCGGAACGGACGACTGGCGCGCGCTGCTCGACGAGGCCCCCGATCTGATCGTGGTCACGACGCCGGTCTTCCTGCACCACGACATGACGCTCGCGGCGCTCGACGCCGGCTGCGCGGTCCTGTGCGAGAAGCCCTTCGCGCTTAACGCGGACGAGGCGGTGCGGATGCTCGCGCGGGCGCGCGGCCGCGCGGCGTGGATCGACCACCAGCTGCGCTTCGGACCGCACGTCCGCGAGCTCCACGCGCGGATCGTGGCGGGCCAGCTCGGCACTCCGTGGCACGCGCGCTTCGAGATGCCGCTTCCGCCGGCGGGATACGCGGAGCGTCCCTATCGCTGGTGGTTCGACGCGAAGCTCGGCGGCGGGATCCTCGGCGCGATCGGATCCCACATGCTCGACCTGCTGCGCTTTCTCTGGGGCGACGTCGTCGCGATTCGTTGCGAGCTGGGCGCCTTCGTTTCTGAGCGCGCGGACGCGGGCGGCACGGTGCACTCCGTGACCGCGGACGACTGGGCGTCGCTCTCGGTGCGTTTCGCGAACGGCGCCATCGGCGAGCTCGAGACCGCCCTCGGAATCCCGAGCGACGAGTCCTTCCGCCTGCAGCTCACGGGCAGCGACGCGGCGTTGCGACTCGTCGAAGGCGACGAGCTGTCGCTCTCCGTGGGCGGCGCCGCGTTCGAACCCGTGCAGGTCGAGCCGCCGCTGCTCGCGTCGACCGACTACGGCATGGAGCAGGACTTCGGCATCTTCTCACGCTGCCAACCGCTCTTCATGCGCGAGGTCGTGAACGCCGTGCGCCGCGGCGACGCGTTCATCGAGCATGCGGCGACGTTCGACGACGGACTCGTGAACCAGCGTCTGCTCGACGCCGCGCGCGTGTCCGCGGCGAACGGCTCCGGTTGGGTGAACGTCGGATGAAGGAGCCCGTCGTCGGGCGCCTCGCGCCGAGCCCCACCGGCCGCCTGCACCTCGGCCATGCGCACAGCTTCCTGCTCGCGTGGTGGAGCGCGCGCGCGCAGGGCGGTCGTATCGTGCTGCGCTTCGAGGACCTCGATACGGCGCGCGTGCGTCCCGGTGCGGTCGACGACGCGCTGCGCGACCTCGAGTGGCTCGGCCTCGACTGGGACGGCGCGCCCGTGCTGCAGTCCGAGCGCACCGACGCGATGCGCGCGGCGGCGGACGGCCTGCTCGAGCGCGGAATCGCCTACCCGTGCACCTGCTCGCGACAGGACATCCGCCGCGCGCTCAGCGCGCCGCACGCGGACGACGGGGAGCTGCGCTATCCCGGAACGTGCCGCGACGCGCGCTCGGACGCGACGACGGACGTCCCCGCAGGTGTGCGCCTGCGCGTCGCGCCGGGCACGGTGCGCGTCGACGACGCCTTCGTCGGTGCGCAGGAGTTCGACGTGGCCGCCGACGTGGGCGACTTCCTGATCGCGCGCCGCGACGGCGTCTTCGCCTATCAGCTCGCCGTCGTCGTCGACGACCACGAGCAGGGCGTCACCGAGGTCGTGCGCGCCGACGACCTCCTGTCGAGCACGCCGCGCCAGAAGCTCCTTCAGGCGGCGCTCGGCTTCGCGAACCCGCGCTGGCTTCACGTCCCGCTGGTCGTCGACGCCGAGGGGCGGCGCCTTTCGAAGCGCGACGGCGACCTCGCGCTCACCGAGCTGCGGACGGCCGGCGTGTCGGGTGCGGCGGTCGCCCGCTGGGTCGCCGAGACCGCCGGCCTGCCCGCGGCTTCGGTCGAGCGCACGTCCGACGGCGTCACGAACTTCGCGTGGTCCGCCGTCCCCCGCGACCCGGTGCGCCTGACCCGCGACGCGCTCGCTCGAATCCGTGCCGATCGACGCCCCTCGGGCGCTTGACTGGACCCCTGCCGGCGCTACCCTTTGGCGCTCGCGTTCCCCGATAGCTCAGTTGGTAGAGCAACCGGCTGTTAACCGGTTTGTCGTAGGTTCGAGTCCTACTCGGGGAGCCACCCCCCTCCTGGGGGTTCGCAGATCGGGCGGTGGCGGTCGACCAGGTCGGCCCGAAATCCCCCGCGGTACGCCGAACGCGGCCGGAGCGCGTCCGAGCGCGCGCTCTCGGACCCCGAGAGAGAGCCACCGGCCTGCGCGACGTCGACCGAATCCGCGGCGACGCGCTCTCCGACTCTCGGTGCTCTCGCACCGCAGATCTGACGAGGTTGACGCCGACTTGCCGGGTCGAGCGACGAGCCCAGCGGGAGTCGGATCGGCGCGCCCGAGTCACCGGAGTCACTAAAACGGTGGGATAGTCTCTCGCCGGCACCACATTCCGGAACATCGGTGCACCGTTCGAGGCGAACCCCGGAACGGGGCAGCTCGGCCCGTCTTGCCTTCTGCGATGAGAACGCGTCGGGCGCTTGCGCAGGCAACGCGAACCGATACGCTTCGGCGGCGGGAACACCATGGCGCTCGGCGTTGGCTTAGCGCCTCCGGCTAGGAGTCGATTTCAAGGGGGCAAACCACGGACTCTCAGGTGAGTTGGGCATCGCGGAAGACCGTACTTCTGTCCGCAAGCGTTCTGTTCGCCCTGTTCGTCGCGATACGGTCCGCTGTGTTCGACGCTCAGAGCAAGCACTCCGAACAAGCCACGCTAGCCGAAGGGGATCCCTTGGAGGCGCTCGTCGCCGACAACTGGCAGTCGGGGCGAGTTCATCGCACGGGCGACGAACAGTTCGAGGCGGTGCAGGGCGGACTGACTGTCGGAATGCTCGACGCGGTCGCGTCGATCGTAACGGGGAGCTGGAAGAAGGCTGCTCGAGAAACGGCTGCCGCGGCGCGTAGCGATACACCGGGCCCTGACCAGCTCTCGACCGACCATGTCCCTCGCGCCGTTGGCGAGGGAATCGTCTATGGTTCCGTTCTCGCCGTCATCGTCGGCACATTTGTAGTGGGCCGCCGAAGATTGAGAGCCTCATCCTAAGAGCTCCCCAGCGAGTGGTTGACGACGAACTGGGCGCGCCTTGGTTTGGCATGGGTCGAGGCCCCTGCCTACCCGGGCCGTCTCGGGCCATGCTCCGCCGGTCATTTGATCCTCGAACAGGCTCCTCGCGACGCAGTCGTTGGGCCTACCTCACTCTCCGGAACCGATCGATCTCGGTGCCAATCGCGTCTGATTCCCACACGGGTGCACTGACGCTCCAGGCGAGCAGCTCCTGCCTGTAGCCGGAGTCGAACCGCGGGCCGAGGTAGACGGCAGTGACCAGCCCGCCAGGCGCAGCGATCTTCGGCGTCTTCAGCTTCGACACGTTCTGAACGACTCGCACCTCCTCCTCTACCATCGGCAGTGTCCGCGCGAAGATGCGGTCCCGAGTCAAAATGCTGCTCCGGCGACACGGCTACCCGCCGGACAAGGCGGCTGCCGCACTGGAGACCGTGATCGAGTAGGCGGAGCAGGTGTGCAAGGACTGGGCTTCGGCGGCGTGACGACCCGAGCGCCGAGATCGCCAAGACCATGAGATCGATCGACGCGCGGTGAAGCCCGGAGAGCGATTCGACATCGCCATCCGGGCCGACCCCGGGTTCAGGAAACCCGCCAGTTCAGCCGAGAAAGTCGGAATGAACAGCGAAGATCAAGGTAGTCCGCAATCACGCCTGCAACAGGCACGCGCACGGCTGGACGAACTCTCGAAGATGTCCCCCGAAGAGCTGGAGAAAGCAGGTGGGCCTGCTGAGATGCAGCGAGCCGTCACGGAGTTCCTCGCGGCAGAGCAGCAGAGCCGAAGCGATCCGGACTATCCCGTAGGTTGAATCCGCTCCGGCCGCGTCGAGTCCACGTTGGCCGCGCTGGGGCTTCCGCCCGGCGACCGCGTTGGCAGTGCCCGGGCACGAGAGCCGTTGAGGAACCGGATTTCGGGCGTCCGAACCGCGGACGGCGACGCCGCGACCGCATGATGTCGAAGACATGACCGAAGAACTCGACCGCCTCCTCCAACGCGACGTTCGCAGCACGATAATCCCAGGCATCGGAAAGGGGCGATGGGTCACCGTCTACTCCAGCGATGGTGGCGCCAACGGGATGTTCTGCTCTCTCGTCCCTGATGCCAGCATCCCACAGGTCCTTTCCCATGCGGCTTGGGACATCTGCAAGGGCGACGGCGGATTTGAGATCTCACGCGACAGAGAATCGGGACACTCCTACCGACGGCTGAGCGGAGCCGGCGGTGTTGAACCGCTGGTATTGCTGCGCTCCTACGAGGGTGTGCGCCCGAGCGAGCTGGAGCTGTCCGAGGAGTACCGCCTGTTCCACAATCTGGCCCTCGACCAGTCGCAAAGTGGATTTGTACGCGTCATGGAGGATGGCACGGAGGAACTCGTCGCTCGCATGCACGATATGACCTGCGAGCTTCGGCTGCACGATCTGCGTCAGTACCTCGCGATCAGACACATGCACCTCGCCGTGTACTTCCAGTTCTGGAGAACTTCAACGACACCGCTCGACCAGCTTCCGTCGGACGAGCTCAGCGAGCACTATCGGGACGAAGTGACCTGCTACGACTATGGAGCTGGACCGGACACTGGGATCTGCGGTCCCGGGGTCAACACGTTCTCGAAGACCATCGGCAAGAGGCTCATTCGCCCCAAAGTCTTGGAGTCCTGCGGGATCTGGCCGTACGAGATCGAGGAGGAGTATTGCTCCTTCATCATCGGGACCGACGATGACGGCAACGACGTAGAGCACACCTGCGAACCCAACTCGCTTGGCAACCAATACGGCAAAAACCCGGGCGCACCGCAGTACATGTCGCCCGTGTTCTTCCGCCGTGAAGTGCTCACGAAGTACCTGGCCCAGAGTTCGAGGTACACGGTCAGCGACGGACGGCTTCACTGCGCCCACGTGTGGTCGGTCCAGATCGACAACAATCGATCTGACCTAGTAGCCGTAGCTCTGGGCGACCTCGGCCGAGACCTGCCTGCCAACGAGCGCGCGCACTGGCGTCTCCACAACGTAGCTCCGGAGGGCGCCACGTTCAGCGACGTAAGCTACCGACGCAACGTGATGGCCGAGTTCACGGACGCCGAGGCGGCAGACCTGGCCTTCAAGGCCGCCTACACGCGGCTCGTCGTCCCATGGACAGCACGATTCGGATGGCCGCTATTCAAGCCTCTCCATCCGGACGACGAGCACTGCTTCGCGCGACTCCATCGACTCATCAACGGGGAGCAGGCCGAGTTCGATGAGCAGATCAAGAACCTCACCAAGTTGCTGGTGGATCCCCTCAACGAGAAGGCCATCCAGGGTGAGTTATCGACGAAGGAGAAGGACGAGCGCGGCATCGCGAAGCTCGCCCGCTGGTTGGCGAGCCAAGACCAACCCGGTCGCGACAACCACGTCGCGTTCCTCAAGGACCTCCAAGCGATCAGGTCGAGAGGCGTCGCGCACGGGAAGGGCAGCGGCTACGACGACCTGTGGAAGCGCCTAGGCTTCGAGGGGCGATCTCTGTCCGAGGTCCTCGATCAGATCCTCGGTCGCGCCACTGCCATGCTCGCGGACCTTTGGGAGTGGGCGACCTCGGACGAGCGGGCTTAGGTCGCTTCCTCCCGACTGCCGACCGCGAGCCCGCCGCAACCGCGGCGCGGAGAGGGGACCCATCGCGCGTCAGCGTGAGCACTTGCTAGCTGCGTCGCTGGAACGGATCGAAGAGCATGAGGGTGGCCAGGGCGGGCAGACCGAACAGGTATCGCCGCCAGAAGCGCCCGGGCTGCGTTGCTAGACGATGTGCCCACTCGAAACCGAATCGTCGCACCCATCGCCGAGGAGTCGGCACGTCTCCCGAGAGCAGCTCAAAGAGGCCGCCAACACAAAGCACCGGGACGTCCATCTGTCCCTGAATCAATAAGGCCCACCGCTCTTGCATCGGTTGCCCCATGCCGAGCACGACGAACTCCGGGCGCGCACGCGCGACCTCTCGCAGTACTTCCTCCTGCTGCTCGGCTGGAATGAAACCCGAGCGGCTGTAGGCGATCGGCAGGTGCGGGATTCCGTCTCGGAGTCGCGCGATGAGAGTTTCGTTGGTCCGGCTGGAGGAGCCTATGAAGGCGACGCTGTGCCGCCTTCGCGCGAGCTCCTCGCACAGCGGCAAGAAGTAGTCACCGGCCGTGATCTTCTTGCAGCGACGCAGGCGCGTGAGCAGAAGCGCCAGCACGACGCCCATGCCGTCGGCGTAGACGAGATCGAAGCGTGTCAGGATGCCGGCGAACGCCGGATCGCGGGCGGACTGCACGAGGCTCCACGCCGTGAGATAGGTGACGCGGATCGGACGTCGTTCGTCCGCGCCGTCAACGAGTATCGAAACGAGCTCGGCCTGCCGAAGCGGATCAACCGCGGCGGCGAGAACTCTCTGACGCACCGAAGCCATGTTCGCTCGTCAGTCGTCCTCGAACTGACTCCCGGCGACCCAGTCGTTCGAGCCCGGAGCAGTCCGTGACATGCCGCCACTCACGGCAGAGTGCTGCGCCATCGCTTGATTGAAGCTGCCGCCACTGACCGCCGAGCTGTGCCCGGACGCCGTGTTGTACGCCCCTCCGGAGACGGCGGCAAAGGGTCCGCTCGCGAGATTGCTCGCGCCGCCTGAGACAGTCGATTCGTCGAATGACGCGGTGTTGCCAACGCCTCCGGATACTGTCCCGCGTCGACCCGACGCGAGATTCGACTGCCCCCCCAAGACCGCCGCGGCGCTGCCCGTTACGCGATTGTGGTCGCCTCCGCATACAACGGCCTGCTCGGCGAAGCATCGGTTCTTGCGCCCGCCCAGGGTCGCGGAGTACGGAGCTGCTACCGTGTTCGCTAGCCCCTGAATCACGCAGCCATAGCTGCTATGGGAACTCTCGGATCCAGCAACGATGTTGTGCGAGCCCGTCCGATCGTCGCCGAAGTAGTTTCCCGTTTCGTTGTATCCAACGATCAGGTTCCCGAGACCGTTGACCGGCCCGTCGGTGGTCCCGGTCCCGTTCACAACCTGCACGTTCACGCTTTCGAAGCGGACGGTCTTTCTCGTGCCGCCTTGCTCGTCGTCGAGATGGACGATCGACATGTGCGACAGGATCTCGGCTTGCTCACGCGTGAGCATCGAGATTGTCGTGACGGAAGTTCCTCGAGCGCCGAGGCGATCCGCCCCCAAGGTAACGAAGAGCACGGTGCACCCGAGTGCGCCGATGAGCGTGGAGCGGAGGTCGAGAGATCGAGACGGGCGTTGCATGCGGGGCCTCCAGTTGGCGGTTGACAGCCTCAACGTAGCCGCGCCCGGCGATCCGTGGCCCGCCAAGTTCGCCTTGTTTCAACGAGGCCAGTTCTTGCTGGACTCGAGCGGCACAATCTGGAGGCTCGCGTGTGTCGCCGCCACCCGCCAGCCACAAAGCACATCATGAAGCCCATCACGATCCACCCGGGTTCCGCGCTCGCAGGAGCCGCAGCGATGGCGCTCGTCTTCTCATCGAGCGCGTTTCAGACGCATGCGAGATCGCTCGCGATTCCTCCGAAGGTGGAGGTCACGAACCTTCCGGGGCCAGCGCCGGAGGACATCATCGTCGTTCGAAAGTCCGAGATGCCGTATCTCGTGCCAACCGACAAGGCGTTCGTCGTTACTGCGTTCGGGCACCCCATTGTCCTCCAGAATAGCCTGCTTCTGATTGATGGAACGGGTGTCGCTCATTCCCGAAGCGGCGTCGCGCAAATGGTGCCGACAAGAGTCCCGCCGCACGTCGTCGCACCACCGGGATCTCAGCTCGACACCAACAACACGAACAGCGACGGAGTCATCTGGGGCTACCTGGTCGACGCGTGAGGCGGCATCGCAGGACAACGTCAGGGATGCGCCTGTTAGTCCATCGCACCTGCCCCGCGCTGCTGCCGTTCTTTGCGGCGCGCTCCTCGTTGGATCTTGCTTCACGGGGCCTCATGAATGCCGTGACCGCAAGGGACTGGGACTGAACTTGGAGCGCGGCCTCAGACTCGGGCCGATGCCTGAGTCTCTGCTCGACACCCCTGAGTCCAGAAGGGTTCGAACCAGGCGCGAGCCCGTGCCCGCCGTTCTTGCCAGCGGGCAGCAAGACTTGGCTCTGCATGACGTGTGACGGAACGGGAACACGCGGCAACTGAGCCCGTCCGACGTGGCGGAGGGGGCGGCGGCGATTCCGTCTGGGCCTAGGCGGAGCTCGGACTAGTGGACTAGTCGTCTTCGAAGAGACTGCCAGCGACCCAGTCGTCGACTCCGACGGCCGTTCGGTTCCGTCCACCTCCGACTGTTGAAGTGTCAGCGCCGGCGACGTTGCCGTTTCCGCCGACGACGCTCGCGAAGTCGCCGTTCGCTCGGTTGTTGAGCCCACCGATCAGCGCAGCTCCTTCTCCGTCGGCCCAAGATCCATCTCCCGCGGTGATCGCGGAGCGCAGACCGTTGGCAACACAAGCGCGACCTCCTGAAATCGCGCTCTGCATCGCGGGCTGGAGAATCGTGTTCCACTCGCCGCCAACCGTGACTGCACGGTTGGCGTAGACTCGGTTGAACTTCCCACCGATCGTCGCGCCAACGCCGCCGGTCGCGAACATCTCGTTCGACTCTCCCGCGATCATGACCGCGCGGTCGGAGTTGCAGACGTTCCGATCTCCGCCGATGACTGAACAGCCGCCAAAGCCACCGATCGCGTTGTTCGTCCCGGATACGATCCCCCCGTATCGCAAGTAGGAGTTCGAATCACCCAAGACTAGGTTGTGAGACCCGGTGCGATCATCAACGAGCGCACCCGCCCCTTGGTTGTACCCGATGATCACGTTACCGAGTCCGTCCTCCGTGTTGACGGTTGCGCCAGATCCGTTCACGACCTGAAGGTTGCACTCGCTGATCCGGATCGTCTTCACGACTCCCCCCTGGCGGTCATCGAGGTAGACGACTGACATGTGCGACAGAATCTCCGCCTGCTCTCGCGTTAGCATGGAGATCGTCGAAACGGACGTCTGTCGTGTGCCGAGGCGATCCGCCCCCAAGGTAACGAAGAGCACGGTGCAACCGAGTGCGCCGATGAGGGTGGAGCGGACGTCGAGCGAGCGCGGCGAACGGTACATGTGGGGCCTCCTGGCCGATGTTGGCGGCGAGCCGCCCCACCGTAGCCACGCCCCGCATTCCGGGGGCGGTCACGTCGGCTTTGTT
>JAJDEV010000138.1 GCA_029259605.1 Planctomycetota bacterium
CCGAGATCGACGCAGCTGCGCGCCATATCAGCACTTCCCTCCCTCACCGGGTTCGACGACCCGTCAAGGTCGCCTGCACGCGCTTCGGTCGCGAAGCGCTGATCTGACGCACATCCGCGTCGATCTCGGCAAAGCCTCATGCACGCCAAAAGCTGCAATCGACCGGACTAGCGCAGTTCCTGGCCGCCGACCTCGACGATGTAGTCGAGCAACCGCGGTTCGGAGAACGGCGAGATCTCGGTCAGCACGATGTCACCGACGGGCCAGGTGAAGACGTTCAGCCCGCTGTCCGCCGCGAGTCCGACCTCGAGGCAGCAACCGTGCGTCGAATTGCGCTCGGCGATCAAGACGGCGGTCTCGTTGTCGGGGAAGCCGGCGAGGATCGTCCCGGTCGGCCACTCGCGCGAGGAGAACGGCCCCTGCAGCTGGTTCGCCCCCTCGGCCGTCAGCGTGAGCTCCTGCCCGTAGCTCTTGCGCAACGAGTCCGAGAGGTCGTCGTTCACGCTGCACGCGTTCCAGCTGCGCGACGCGGTCCACTCCATCGCCTCGCAGTAGATCGTCTCGAGGTCCGGTTGGCGCACGCGACCGAGCGGTCGTCCGGCGGCCATCTCGACGAGCGGTCCGACGGGCGCATCGAAGCTCCAGCGCGGCGCGTTCTCGAGGACGGCGCCGGACGCGACGCGAACGATGCTCGGGTCGGCCGGGGCGCGCTCGGTGAGGTCCGGCGCTCGGACGCCGACGCGCAGAAAGACCAGAACGGACGCCGCGGCGGCGAGCAGCGCGACGGCGTACCACGACGACCCTTCCTCGACGCGCTGTTCGTCCTCGATCCGCTGATGCTCGCGCGCGACGCGCCGCCGCGCTTCGGCGAGCAGCGCGTTCGCGTCGAGCGCACCGCTCGCGAAGCTGCGCCCGAGGGACGCGTCGAGCTCGCGTTGGAAGGGATCGTTTTGGTTCTTCATGCCCGCCTCTCCAGTTCGTTCGTCGCGATGCCAGGGGCCAGCCGTTCGCGCAGGAACGTGCGCGCGCGATGCACGTGACTCATGGCCGTACCCTCCGGGAGTTCGAGCGCCTGCGCGATCTCGCGATAGGAGAGATCGAGGACGGAGCGCAGCAGCAAGCAGGAGCGCTGCACGGTGCTGAGTCCGCGAAGCGCGACCAGCACCTCGTCGTCGAACGCCGCCTGGTCCAGCACGAGTTCGCCACGCGCGTCGATCGGAAGCTCGCTGCCTCCCGCGCCGGTCGCTCCGCGCGCATCGCGCGCCTCGACGTCCGCAAACACCTCGGGCGCGGCGACGATCGTCGCGCGACGGTGCCGCTTGCGCGCGTGGTTCAGGGCCACGTTGCGCACGAACTGTCCCATCCACGCCGTGAAGTGCGTCCCGGGTCGGTATTGGTCGAGCTTGGTGAGCGCCATGACACAGGCCTCCTGCAGCACGTCATCCGCGTCCGCCGAATTGCCGAGCACGCCGGCGGCGATCGTCCACAGCACTCGGGCTGCATCGTTGAATCGCGCGGCGAACTCGTCGTCGGTCAGCGTCGAGGCGTGGCCCTCGACGAGAGCGACGGGAATCGGTTCTCGCCCGGGCATGCTCGCGTTCGGTCTCATCAGTCGATGTCGCCCGGACCCCGAGACCTTGCGGCGAGCGGGGAAAAGCGGGGTTCAGACTCTCCCTACGGGCGGCATCCCGCAAGGGTGGCGCGGATTCGGCCCTGGCCGCTCCTCAGCGCGAGGCGAAGAGCCGGTCCGGGTCGCGGAAGCTCTTGAACTCGAGCGCGTTTCCGCTGGGATCGAGCACGAAGAACGTGCCCTGCTCGCCCACCGCGCCGCGAAAACGGACGCGCGGCTCGATCAGGAACTTCGTCCCCGCGTCGCGGAGTCGCTCGGCGAGCGCCTCCCAATCGGCCCACGCGAGAACCGCGCCGAAGTGCCGGACCGGAACGGGGTCGCCGTCGACCTCGTTGCGCGTCGCGCGCGCCTCGCCCGGGGCGACGTGCGCCGTGATCTGGTGCCCGAAGAAGTCGAAGTCGATCCAGCGCTCGGACTCACGCCCGACCGGGCAGGCGAGCAGCCCGGCGTAGAACTCGCGCGTCGCGACGAGCTCGTCGACCGGGAAGGCGAGGTGGAACGGGGGCTGCGCCAAAGCGGTTCGCCGATCAGACGGCAGCGATCGCCTCGAGTTCGGCGACCACCATGTCGCCGACCTCGTTCGTCGGGTGGGCTCCGGTGCCGACGCCCTTCAGGCGGCCGGACGAGAGCAGGCCCGCGATGGTGCTCTCGATGGCGCGCCCGGCTTCCTTCTGCCCGGTGTAGTCGAGCAGCATGCTGACCGCCATGATCGCCGCGACCGGCGACGCGACGTTCTTGCCGGCGTGCTTCGGCGCCGAGCCGTGGATCGGCTCGAAGAGGCTCACGCGACCGGGGTGCAGGTTGCCGCTCGCGGCGATTCCCATGCCGCCCTGCAGCATCGCGCCCAGGTCGGTGACGATGTCGCCGAACAGGTTGGTCGTCACGGCGACGTCGAACCACTCGGGATTCTTGACCATCCACATGCACGCCGCGTCGACGTACGCGTGGTCGGTCTTGATGTCGGGGTACTCCTCCGCGACGCGTGCGAAAGTGCGCGTCCACAGGTCGTGCGCGCGCACGGCGTTCGCCTTGTCGATGAGCGTGACGGTCTTCTTCTTGTTGCGCTCGCGCGCGGCATCGAACGCGAAGCGGATCGCGCGCTCGACGCCCATGCGCGTGTAGACCATCGTCTGCGTCGCGACTTCGTCGGCCTGCCCCTTGTGGCAGAAGCCGTGCATGCCCGTGTACGCACCCTCCGTGTTCTCACGGATGATGAGCATGTCGACGTCCTCGGGCCCCTTGCCCTTGAGCGGGCAGAGGCGCTCGTCGTACAGCTTGATCGGGCGCAGGTTGATGTAGAGGTCGAGCTCGAAACGCATCTTCGCGATGATCCCGTACTCGATCAGGCCGACCGGTGCGCGCGGGTCGCCGATGGCGCCGAGGTAGATGGCGTCGAGTCCCTTGACCTCCTCGAACGCGGCGTCGGGGAAGATCTCCTCCGTCTTGAAGTAGTGCTCGCTGCCGAACGGGTACACGGTGCGACGCACCTTGAAGCCGTACACGGCGGCGGCCGCGTCGAGGACCTTCATGGCCTCGGCGGTGACCTCCGGGCCGATTCCGTCGCCGCCGATGACTCCGATGTTGATCTCGCTCATGTCTCGTTTCTCAGTCGATTGCACGGGTTCTGCTAGCCCGGGTTATTCATGACGCTTTGCCGAGATTGCAGGCGACCGTGACAGGTCGTCGAGCCCGGTGAGCGAGGGAAGCGTTGATCTGGCGCACATCTGCGTCGATCTCGGTGAAGCGCCATGAGGGATCGGGGCTAGACACGCGCGGGTTCCCGGAACATGCCCGGCTCGAACGCGGTGATCCTTCCTTCGATGGCGCTCGCCGCAACGGTGAGCGGTGAGGCCAAGTACAGTTTTCCGGGGCCGCTGCGGCCCGAGAAGTTGCGGTTGATCGCGCTGACGGTGACCTGCTCGGAGCGATCGGAGACGCCCGGCCCGCAGCCGATGCAGGCGCCGCAACCGGGGTTGATGACCTCGACGCCGGCGCGCTCGAAGACTTCGATGTAGCCCTTCGCGCGCGCGTAGTCGCGCACCGTCTCGCTGCCGAACTGCACGACCATGCGCACGCCCTCGGCGACGCGTCGTCCCGCGGCGACGGCTTCGGAGAGCACGGTCGCGTACATGTCGAAGTCGCGCTCCTTGCCCGCGGTGCACGAGCCGGCGTACGCGATGTCGATCTTGACCTCGCCGATCTCGTCGACGAAGGCGCCGTAGGTCGGGTCGCCGGGCTTGGCGACCATCGGGCGGATCGCACCGAGGTCGATCGTGTGCACGCCGCCGGCGTACTCGGCGCCCGCGTCCGGCGCGACGAAGCGCGCGGTGATCGACTCGACGGTCTGGCCGTCGCGGCGTGCTGCGAGCCACTCGGCCGCGTGCTCGTCGCCCTCGCAAATACCCGTCTTGGCCGAGCACTCGGTAGCCATGTTCGTGAGCGTCGCACGCTCGTCCATCTCGAGCGTCGCGAGGCCCGGACCGCCGAACTCCATGATGCGATCGAGCGTGTCCTCGCGCGTGGCGTAGTGCTGGAGGATGTGCAGGATCACGTCCTTCGCGGTGACGCTCGCGCCGAGCCTTCCCGTCAGCTCGAAGCGGATCGACTCGGGCACCTTGACCAGCGTGAAGCCCGAGAAGACGAGCCCCGCGTATTCGGTCGCGCCGACGCCGTAGGCGAGCGCGTTGTTGCCGCCGCCCATGCACGTGTGCGAATCGGTGGCCTGAATGAAGTCGCCCGGATCGATGAACTGCTCGCGCGCGACCTGGTGGCAGATGCCCGGCGAGATGCCGTCCTTGGCCGAGTAGTCGCGCACGCCGGTGTGGCGCTGGAACTCGTTCTGCAGGTCGCGCAGCGTCTGGATCTGGTGCGCGAACGGCTTCATCTTCTCGACGCCGTCGGCGTAGAGCAGGTGGTCCTCGAACACCGCGAACTTGCTCGGGTTCGGGAGCGTGTAGTCGGCGCCGTACTCGCCCTGGAGGAAGTAGTGCACCTGCGCCGTCGTGAACTCGTGGCTGAAGCCGCCGTCGACGTTCACCAAGCACGAGTCGCCGGGTTTCACGTACGTGTCGCCGTGCGCGCCGACCGCGTGCGACGCGATGATCTTCTCGCCCATCGTCATCGCGCGCTGCGGCGTCGTCGGCGCGGGCATCTCGATCTCACCGCTCTTGACCTTGGCCGAGAACGGGAACAAGCCGCCCGCCTCGAGGATCGCCTTGGTCATCGGGTCGTACTTCCCGGTGAACTCTTCGAGCGGGATCTCCTCGCCGTTCTGCAGGCGCTCGAGCTGGGCGTAGTCCCCCATCAGCTGCCCGAGGTTCACGTTGTTGCGCCCGTGGATCGGCGCGAACGACGAGGCGATGACGAGCTCGATGCCCGACCACTTCTCGCACTGCGGCGCGGTCTCGCGGCTCGAGCCCGTGCCCTTGCGCTGGCCCGACACGATCACCTGGAAGTTGCCGTCGAGCAGCGCGCGCGTCTCGAACACACGCTGCTTGTTCTCGTCGACCAGCCCGGCGTACGCGTCGAGCGCGATGTCGTCGGGGCGGTGGCGGAAGCACACCCACGCGGGCGTCATGACGTCCGTGTTGATGTCGTCGAGCAACTCGGCCGGCTCGACGTCCTGCATCGAGAGGTTCAACGCGCCCGCGAGCTGGAGACGGATGCGGTCCAGGTCCTTCGTCAGGAACAGGACGCGCTTGTCGGAATCGAGGCGCACGACGCGCGAGCCGTCGCTCTTGGTGTGAATCAGGTTGCCCACGGTTTCTCCGCGCTCAGGCGTTCGGGTTCTCGATCAGCATCGCGATGCCCTGTCCGCCGCCGATGCACGCCGACGCGATGCCGTAGCGCTTGCCGCTGCGGCGCAGCTCGTACATGAGGGTGAGGATGAGGCGCGTGCCGGTCGCACCGAGCGGGTGCCCGAGCGAGATCGCGCCGCCGTTCACGTTGACCTTGTCGCGGTCGAGCCCGAGTTCCTTCTCGCAACCGAGGTACTGCGCGGAGAACGCCTCGTTGATCTCGATGCGATCCACGTCGTCGAGCGCGACGCCCGCACGCTCGAGGCACTTCCGGATCGCCGGCACCGGGCCGATGCCCATCTCGGACGGATCGACGCCGACCGACGCGTGCGCGCGGATGATCGCGAACGTGTCGAGGCCGTCGGCCTTCGCGCGCTCGAGCGTCGTCAGCACGACCGCCGCCGCGCCGTCGACGATGCCGCTCGCGTTGCCCGCGGTCACGGTGCCGTCCTTGCCGAACGCGGCGCGCAGCTTGGAGAGCCCCTCGAGCGTCGTGTCGGGACGGATGTGGTCGTCCGTGTCGATGACGAGCTCGCCCTTGCGCGTCTCGATGACGTAGGGCGCGATCTCTTCCGCGAAGCGTCCTTCTTGAACCGCCGCGGCGCCGAGCGTGTGGCTGCGCAGCGCGAACTCGTCCTGCGCCTGGCGCGACACGCCAAGGCGCTTCGCGATCTTCTCCGCGGTCTGCGCCATGTAGAGGCCGCAGTACGGATCCTGGAGCGACGCGAAGAGCAGGTCCTCGAGCTCCGGCTGTTGACCGAAGCGGAAGCCCTCGCGCGCACCGTGCAACACGTGCGGCGCCTGGCTCATGTTCTCCATGCCACCGCACAGCGTCGTGCCCGCTTCGCCGAGGCGAATCAGGTGCGCGCCCTGGGCGATCGACTCGATACCCGAGCCGCAGAGGCGGTTCACGGTGAGCGCCGGCGCGCCCTGCCCGACGCCGGCCTTGAGCCCGACGTGGCGCGCGCCGTAGATCGCGTCGTTCGACGTCTGCAGCGCGTTGCCCACGATGACGTGCTCGATCGACTCGGGGTCGATCTTCGCGCGCTCGATCGCGTGCTTCGATGCGTGCGCGGCGAGGTCGATCGCGCTCACACCCTTGAACTTGCCGTAGCCGGGCGTTCCCGAGTACTCGCACATGGCGGTGCGTGCACCGCCGACGATCGCGATTTCTTTGCTCATGAGCTGAGTGGGTTCCTAGCGGCCTTGGAAGTTCGCTTTGCGCTTTTCGAGGAAGGCACCCATGCCCTCCTTCATGTCCTCGGTCGATGCGGCCAGGCCGAAGAGATCACACTCCATGATCTCGCCCTCGCGCTGCGGCATGTTCGAACCGCGGTTGATCGCCTCGAGCGCGAAGCGCACGGCGACCGGCCCGCGGGTCAGGATCGTGTCGACCATCTTGCGCGTGCCCGCCTCGAGTTCCTCGGGCGCGAACAGGCGGTTCACGACGCCGACGCGGTGCGCCTCCTCGGCGCCGTACATGTCGCCGGTCAGGATCCACTCGCGCGCGACGCCCGGTCCCGCGATGCGCGCCAGCCGTTGCGTGCCGCCGTAGCCGGGAATGATGCCGAGGCTCACTTCGGGCAGTCCGACGCGCGCGGTCGTGCTCGCCGTTCGCAGCGAGCAGGCGAGCGCGAGCTCGAGTCCGCCGCCGAGTGCGAAGCCGTTGATCATCGCGACCGTCGGCTTGCCCATGCGCTCGAGACGCTCGAGCACCTTCTGCCCGTTGCGCGCGAGGTCCTTCGCGGAGAGCGGGTTCATCTTGGCGAGCTCGCCGATGTCCGCGCCCGCGATGAACGCCTTCTCGCCGGAGCCCGTGACGATGACGGCCTTGACCGCTTCGTCGTCGCGGCACGCGTCGAAGGCGTGCGCCATCTCGCCCAGGGTCTGCGCGTTGAGCGCGTTGAGCACCTTGGGACGGTTGACGGTCACGATGCCGACGCCGCCGTCGATCGCGAGCTGGATGTTCTCGTACTTCATCGAGTGGACTCCGAAACGGCGATTAGCCGCGGTCTACGGACACCTTGACGACGCGCACCGGTGCGAGCGGGCTCGAGTTCTCGCCGCCGGCGCCGGACTTGACCTCGGCGTTCGCGATCTTGTCGAGCGTGTCGTCGCCCTCGATCATGCGGCCGAAGGCCGTGTACTGTCCGTCGAGGAACGCCGCGTCGCCGTGGCAAACGAAGAACTGGCTGCCGGCCGAGTCGGGGTCGGCGGCGCGCGCCATCGACAGGATGCCGCGCACGTGTTTCGTGTCGTTGAACTCGGCCTTGACCGTGAAGCCCGGACCGCCGCGGCCGGTGCCCTGCGGGCAGCCGCCTTGGATCATGAATCCGGAGATCACGCGGTGGAACACGGTGGAGTCGTAGAACCCGTCCTCCGCGAGTTTGAGGAAGTTGTCGACGTGACCGGGCGCCTTGTCGGCGAAGAACTCGAAGGTCATGTTGCCTTCGGACGTCTCGATCGTGGCGCGGACTTGTTGGTCGCTCATAGCTACTGAATACGGAAGGGCTGGGTTGCCGTCGGTGGCTTGTCGGTGGCCTACAGGTGGCGCAGAACGAAGGTCGCTTCGATGCGCTGCGGAAGTCGGGGGGCGATCGTTCCGTCTTGGTTCGCTCGCCCCTGTGCGTTCGCGATCTCGTCGAGCGTGTCGAAGCCGAGGAGCAGATTGCCGAACACGGTGTATTGGTTGTCGAGCATCGCGTTCGCGGCGGTCATGACGAAGAACTGCGACGAGGCCGAGTTCGGGCTCGGGCCGCGCGCCGCGGACAGGATGCCGCGCAGGTGCTTGCGCTTGTTGAACTCCGCCTTGAGCGTGCGCGGACCGTTGCCGGTGCCCCACGTGCTGCGCAGCGTCGTCTTCGTCTTCGGGCAGCCGCCTTGGATCATGAAGGTCGGCGAAACGCGGTGAAACAGGATCCCGTCGTAGAAGCCCGTGTACGCGAGGTCGAGGAAGTTGCGCACGTGGTTCGGCGCCGAATCGGGGTACAGCTCGACGAGCATGTCCCCGTGGTTCGTGCGGATCAGCACGTTGTAGGAGGCCAGGTCGCCGACCGGCAGCTCCATGAAGTCGAGCCCCTCGGGCGCCGCCTCGTAGGCGAAGACCTGGGTCGCTTCGCCGCCGTCCGACAGCTTCAGTTCGAAGTCTCCGTCGACGGCGATGGCGTCCGACAGGTCGAGCGACAGCGTCATGCTCGAGCCCTTCGGAAGCGGAATCTCGCCCGTGCTCGAGCGATCGGCGAGGGGCGCGCCGTTCAATTCGAACGCCGCCGGTCCGACCTGCCACGCGGCGAGCGCGCCGCCTTCGGCGCCGGTCGTGTAGGTGACCGAAACGGTGAACGCTTGGCCCTTGACGAACGTCGCGGGGATGTTCGCCTCGCCGGTGATCTGCGCCGACGCGGACGTGGAGACGAGCGCGAGCACGCACCCGAGCCATGTGGTCTTGATCCTCATCATCATTACGCCTTCTTGTCGCCGTCCCAGGTGTAGAAGCCCTCGCCCGACTTGCGGCCGAGCTTGCCCTCTTCGACCTTGGTGCGAAGGACCTGAGGAATCTCGAACGCCGGCTCGTCGGGATAGCGCTCGACCCAGCCCTCGAGGATCGAGAGCGTCGTGTCGAGACCGACGTAGTCCGTGAGCGTGATCGGCCCCATCGGATGGCCGCAGCCGAACTGCATCGCCGTGTCGATGTCTTCCTTGCTCGCGTCGCCGCGGTCGAGCATGAGCAGCGACTGCACCATGTAGGGAACGAGCAGGCGGTTCACGACGAAGCCCGGCGTGTCCTTGCACGAGACCGGCGCCTTGCCGACCGCCTCGCCGAACGCGCGCGCGGCGGCGAAGACGTCGTCGTCGGTCTTGTCGGTGCGCACCACCTCGACCAGGCGCATGAGCTGCACCGGGTTGAAGAAGTGCAGGCCGACGAAACGCGCCGGGCGACCGGAGGCATCGGCCATCTCGGCGATCGGGAACGACGACGTGTTCGACGCGAAGATCGTGTCCGCCTTGCAGATCTTGCCGAGCTCGGCGAAGAGCGCCTTCTTCACGTCCAGGTCCTCGACGATCGCCTCGACGACGAGGTCGCAGTCGGCGAGGTCGTTCTTGTCGAGCGAACCGGTGATGCGACCGAACGCATCCTTCGCGAACGCGGCCGCCTGCTCCTCGGTCTGCTTGCCCTTCTGGACGGCCTTCTCTCCCATCTTGGCGAGGCTCTTCTGGATGCGCGCGAGGCCCTTGTCGAGGAAGCCTTGGTCCGATTCGAGCGCGATCACGTCGCAGCCCGCCTGGGCCGCCACCTGGACGATGCCGTGGCCCATCAGGCCGCATCCGACGACTCCGACTTTCTTGATACCCATGTCGCTACTCAGTCCTTGGTCCTGTGAAAGGCGGTGGCGAAGCCCAGACCGCCCGAGATGCAAAGCGTGGCGAGCCCGCGCTCGGCGTCGCGCCGCGCGAGTTCGTGGAGGAGCGTGACGACGATACGCGCGCCCGTGGCGCCGATCGGATGCCCGAGCGCGATCGCGCCGCCGTTGACGTTGACGCGTTCCATCGGGAACTCGAGCTTGCGATGGCAAGCGAGCACCTGCGCCGCGAACGCCTCGTTGAGCTCGATCAGGTCGTAGCCCTCGAGCGCGACGCCGTTCTTCGCGCGCAGCGCCTCGAACGCCGGCACAGGACCGAGCCCCATGATCGACGGGTCGAGGCCGGCCTGCGCGTGGTCGTCGATCTCGGCCAGCACGTCGAGGCCGAGCTCGTCGGCGGTCTCCTTCGCCATGACGAGCAGCGCGGCCGCGCCGTCCGTGATGCCGGACGCGTTGCCCGCCGTCACCGTGCCGTGCTCGCGATCGAAGACGGTCGGCAGCTTGCCGAGCCCTTCCATCGTCGCGTTGGCGCGCACGTGTTCGTCGCGCTCGACGACCGTGTCGCCCTTGCGCGACTTGACCGTGACCGGCGAGAGCTCGGCGTCGAAGCGGCCCGCTTCCTGCGCGGCGCCCGCCTTCTTCTGGCTATCGAGCGCGAAGGCGTCCTGCTCGGCGCGCGTCAGATCGAACTCGCGCGCCAGCTTCTCCGCGGTCTCGCCCATCAGCATGTCGGAGAGCGGGCAGAGGAAGCCGTCCTGGTACATCGCGTCGACGACCTTGGCGTGACCGAGGCGATAGCCCGTGCGCATCTTCGGCAGGAAGTACGGCAGGCCGCTCATGCTCTCGGTGCCGCCCGCGACCGCGACGTCGTAGTTGCCGGCGCGAATGCCTTCCGTCGCCAGCGCGAGCGCCTTCAGTCCCGAGCCGCACGCCATGTTCACCGTGTACGCGGGCACGGTGTCCGGGATGCCGGCGCGCACGCTGACCTGGCGCGCGACGTTCGGCCCGCCCCCCGCCTGGCGACCGTTGCCGAAGACGAGCTCGCCCACGCGCGCCGGATCGATGCCCGCGCGTCCGAGTAGGTCGGACACGACCGAGGTGCCGAGGTCCGCCGCCGACAGATCGACGAACGAGCCCAGGTACTTGCCGATCGGTGTGCGGAGTGCGTGGGTCACGACCACACGGCGGCGGTCGCTCGGGGAACTCATGCTCGGCCCTCCCGGGGCGCGCGAAACAGATGGAAACGGGACCGCGGGTCCCGGCCGAAAACGCCTGGAACCGGGGGTCCGACCGGACTTGAAGGGCAAATAGGATAGTGAGCCGCCGCGCGCCGCGCAAGCTCCGCGCAGCGCCCGAGCGCGGGCACACGTCGGTCGGATTCGGAGCGGGCGACGCCCCTTCCGATGAATACGCGGCTCCCTGCACGGACAGCGGCGTTCGTTCGCGTCGTGTGCGCGTTTTTGGCGGCAACGCGCGTCCGGGGTACGATCCTCTCCCGCGCTCGCGCGTCCCGCACGCGCCCGCGCGCCCTCGGTACCTCCCCATCGAACCGACACCGAACACCGCCCCCGACCCGCGCAACGCCGCCGAGACCGCGCGCCGCGCAACGGAAGACACCGCCGCGGCGAGCGCCGTGCGGCTCGACCGTTCGAACGCACACCACGTCGACGCGTTCGGCGCGCCACTCGCGCGCCGCATCGCGCGCGACCGACTGCGGATCCTGACCGAGCTGCTGCACGACGAGTCGCCGTCGGTGTTCGAGGCGGTGCGCGCCGAGCTGCTGCGCGCCGGCCGTAGCGCCGAGCCCGCGCTGCGCCGCGCCGCGGGCGATCCGCGCGCGCGCGTCCGCGGTCGAGCGCGTGCGATCCTCGCGACGCGCGAGCGGCGCGCCGCGCTCCGTCGCCTGCTCGGCATGGCGGGCAACGGCGCGGTCGACCTCGAATCCGCGCTCTTCCGCCTCGGCCGGCTCGAACGCCCCGACCTCGACGCCCGCCCGTACAAGAAGGCGCTCGACGCGATGGGCCTCGAGGTCGCGCGCCGCGCCGCGAACGAGCTCGACTCCTTCGCGCGCCCGATGGTGCTCGCGCAGTACCTCGGAGGCGAGCTCGGGTTCATAGGCAGCGAGACGGACTTCACGCACCCGGACAACATCCACCTCCACCGCGCGATCGAGCGCAAGTGCGGGATGCCACTCACGCTCACCGCCATCTACCTCTTCGTCGCGCGCCGCGCCGGACTGCGCGCGGCGGCGGTCGCGCTCCCCGGTCGCGTGCTCTTGCGCCTGTACGCGGGCAGGCGCTCGATGCTCGTCGATCCGTTCCTCGGCGGCAAGGCGCGCACCCGCATGGACTGCATCCGCTACCTCGCGCACAACGGACTCGTGCCGCGGCCGGACTGGTTCCACGACGCAACGGACACCGCGCTCTTCCAACGCCACGTGCTGAACCTCATGTCGAGCTGCCAGATTCGCGGCCTCGACGCGCGTGCGCACGAGCTCCACCGCCTCGCCGTCGAAATCGGCCGCCACAAGAGCGACGCATAGGGACCGGGTGGACGAAGAAATCCCCGAGAGCTGGCCGGGCGAGCCGCCGCAGGAGCTCGCGCTCTTCGCGCTCGCCGGCGTGTGGCTGTTCCCCTACGTCATCCTCCCGCTGCACGTCTTCGAGGAGCGCTACAAGGCGATGATCGAGGACAACCTCGACGGCGCGGGACGCATTGTGCTCGGCACCGTGCGCGCGGGCCACGAGGGCGACATGGAGGGCAACCCGCCGATCTATCCGATCGCGTGCCTGGGCGAGATCGGCCGCCACGATCGCCTCGCCGACGGCCGCTACAACATCCTGCTCGTCGGCCTGCGCCGCGTGCGCGTGGACGAGATCGAGAGCGACCGCCCCTACCGCATGGTGCGCGTCGAGACCGCGCACGAGATCCCGACGCCGCCCGACGTCGAGCCCGAGCTGCGCGCCAAGCTCACCGCCGCCATCCTCGAACGGACCGAGGGCCAAACGTCGATCCCGCCGGAGGTCTCGATCTCCCACCTGGCCGACCTGCTCACCCTGCGCATGTCGTTGCCGCCGGACGTCACGGCCGAGCTCTTCGCCGAGCTCGAGGAAGAGAAACGCGCCCGCGCCGCGCTGCGCGAACACGCGCAGCGGTCGAAGTAGGCAACGCCGAGGCGCGTTCCCGAGTGCGCCGTGCGGGGCGCGTCGCGTTTTCCTCACTCTCGCGCCCAACCGCCCACGCGGCGACATAGTTTGGAGCTTCGCTTCGAAGTGCCGCTCCCATGAACCAGGTCGCAAGGTACGCGTGTGGTCTCGCGCTGGCGCTCGTCATCGTGCCGAGCGCGTGCGAGGAAACAGCGGCGCAGACGTCGGTGGCGTCCTGGAAGCCGACCGGCTGGTACGAGGTCGATTCGATCCCTGATGTCGACGGCGATGGCTTCCGTGACCTCGTCATCGGCAACCAGCGGTGGGAGCCCAATCCCGGGATGGTGCCGCACTCGGTGGGCCGAGTGTTTGCGTACTCTGGCCGACAGCGAAAGGAGCTTTGGGCGCTCACCGGAAGTCGCGCCAACCAGCACTTCGGTAGGTATCTCCAGACGATCGGCGACATGAACGGTGACGGAATCACCGACGTCGGGTTCACGGGAGATCTCCACTCCTACTTCGTCAGCGGCTCCGACGGCTCCCTGCTCTACCGCACCCCCACCGGCTGGACCTGCATCGACGCCATCGGCGACGTCAACGGCGACGGCCTGGCCGACGCGCTCCTCGCGGGAAGCTGGATCCTCCTCGGCGGGCTGTGGGAGTTCCGCCCCGGTGGGGTCGGGAACGTGAACTGCGCAGCGGCCGGCGACGTGAACGGCGACGGGGTCCCGGACTTCCTCGTCGGATATGCGAAGAGCGGCGTCGGCGGAAAGGGCCAGGCGGTCGTGTACTCGGGAGCCGACGCGTCGATCCTGCACCACATCCTCGGTCCCAACCGCAACTCCGAGTTCGGCGAGACCGTCTGCGGGCCGGGCGACTTCACCGGCGACGGGTTCGACGATTTCTGCGTCGGCGAGCCCGAGGCCTTGCTCCCGAACGGCACCTATGACGGGATGGGCTCCGTCTACTTCTACGACGGGAAGACGGGCGACCTCGTGCAGAAGCTGCGCTTCCCGAAGGCGACGACGTACTTCTTCGGGCGCTGGATGGAGCCCGCCGGCGACGTCAACGGGAACGGAACGCGCGACCTGCTGATCGGGTCGGTCTTCACGACGATGAGCGTCATCGACGGTGCGACCCGGACCAAGATCTTCGACCTCGCGCTCGATCCGTTCGAGCCGTTCCACGGCGACGCCGAATGGACCGGCGACGACTTCCCCGACATCTTCGGGTTCACGACCGCCGCCGCCGAACTGATCTCCGGCGCGCCGATCGGCGTCAGCGAGCTCGGTCGCGTCTGCGTGCGTCCCGGTGTCGATGCGCCGCGCATCGGGTGCACCGGCAGCGCGAAGATCGGCGCCGACTTCCCGGTGCACCTCTCGCAGGTCGAGCCGGGCGACCGCGGGATCCTCGTGCTCGGCGCGCTCGGCCCACACTCGATCGGAGAGCCGATCCGCTCCGCGCCGTGGGACTGCGGTCCGAGCGTCGTGCCGATGCAGTGGATGAACGCGCGTGCCGAGCCGGTCCGTCCCGGCGAAGGCGCCGCGCACGTCACGCTCCCGATCCCCGACGACACGGCGCTGGTCGGGACCGCGTTCCACATGCAGTGGCTCGTGCTCGACGGTGAGAACAGGCGCGGCATGAAGGCGACCAGCAAGGTGCTGCGCGTCGAGCTGCAGGGCGACGAGCCGCCCAAGCGCGCGCGCTCGGTCGATCCGGGTTCGTTGCGTCGAATGCGCTGAACGAATCTACGCCAGCGTCGCGATCACCGGTGCGTGGTCGCTCGGTTTCGCACCCGCGCGCGCGTCGGTGTCGACGTCGACCGCGGTGCACGCCTCGAACGCCGGGGGGGACATCAGGAAGTGGTCGATGCGCAGGCCGCGGTTGCCGCGCTCGAAGCCGCGACGGCGGAAGTCCCACCAGGTGAAGACGCCCGTCTCGTCCGTGTGCTTGCGCAGCGCGTCGGCAAGGCCGATGTCCATCACGTGGGCGAGCGTCTCGCGCTCGGGCGTCGAGCACAGGATGCGCTCGCGCCAGCGCTCGGGGTCGTAAACGTCTCGGTCGTCGAAGGTGATGTTGAAGTCGCCGCAGACGACGACCTTTTCGTCCATCGGAAAACCCGCGAGCAGGAACTCGCGCAGGGCGCCGAGCCAGCGCAACTTGTAGTCGTAGCGCTCGTGCCCCACTTCGCGCCCGTTGACGACATAGCAGTTGACGAGCATGACGTCGTCGACCGTGGCGGAGATCACGCGCGCCTCCTCGTCGAACTCGGCCATCCCGAAGCCGCAGCGGACGTCCTCGATCGGCCGTTTGGACAGGATCGCGACGCCGTTGTAGGTCTTCTGTCCGGAGAGCGCGATCGAGTAGCCGAGCTCCTCGATCGGCTCGCGCGGGAACGCCTCGTCCACGCATTTCGTCTCCTGGAGGCAGACGACATCCGGCCGAGTTTCGGTGAGCCAGGGGAGGAGGCGTTCGAGCCGGGCTCGAACCGAATTGACGTTCCAGGTGGCGATGCGCATGGTCGGAAGCGGGGCGGAAGGCTGCGAAACGGGCGCGCGGCAAAACGCCAGGCTTGCAGCGCGGCGGCGGAACTCTACCTTATTTGCCGCTCGCAACCCGCCCCCACCAAGCGCCGCCGCCGACGATCGGCGCGGCGCCGCGGCCCGAATCACGGGCGGCGGCCGGGGTGATCGAAGAGCTCACATGACACAGCACCGAAAAGGGGGACGTCGTCGACCCACGACGAAACGTCCCGACAAAGAGGGTCCGCGCCGCGAGAACATCGCCGAACTGCGCCCGACCGATTCCCCGCCCGAGATCGATTCGTTCACCGAGTGGGACCTCGGCGACGAAGTCCAGAACGCCATCTTCCAGATGGACATCACGAAGCCGACGCCGATCCAGGCGTTGTCGATCGGTCCCGTACTCGAAGGCAAAGACGTCATCGCCAAGGCCGAGACCGGCACGGGCAAGACGCTCGCCTTCGGCGCGCCGCTCATCGCGCGCATCGACCCCGCGCGCTCGACCGTCCTCGCGCTGATCCTCTGCCCGACGCGCGAGCTCGCGTCGCAGGTGTGCGATGTGATCACCGCGCTCGCCTTCCCGCGCGGCATTCGTGTCGCGCTCGTCGTCGGCGGT
>JAJDEV010000139.1 GCA_029259605.1 Planctomycetota bacterium
GGCGACGTTGGACGAAGCGAACGGCGGAGACCGGCAGGCGTGGCTGGCGTTGATCGTGCCCGTCGCGACGGGACCCGTTCCGACGTTTCCGATCGATGCGGTTCCGACCGTTTCGGAGGAGCTCGGACGCGCGTCCCTCACCCCGGGCTCCTCGCTCCCAACCGGTTCCCTTGGAGCTCTTCTCGTGAATACCAAACTCGTGCTCTCCTCACTCGTCGGCGCGGTTGCGCTCGGCGCGATCGCCTACGTCGCCTTCGACGATCCTGCGCGCGCCGTGGCGAACGGCAGCCTCGATTCGCCGCGCTCCCGCGCGGGCCTCTCGGTGCCGGAAGAGGCGGCCGCCGCGGCGTTCGCGACGGGCGCGTCCGGCGACGGGGAACGAGCCGAGGTCGCCGGCGCGCCGCCCGCGTCCGGCGGAGCGCCGTCCGCGGCCCTCGCGGACGAGGACGACGGCACGTGGGTCCTACGCGGACGCGTCATCGACACGGATGCCGCGCCGCTCGCCGGCGTCGAGCTGGTTGTCGAGGGATTCGACGACGTCCGGTTCGCGACCATGAGCGGCGGCGGGTTCGAAGTCACCACGAACAAGACCAGCGGGCGCGTCGTGCCGGCGCCGCAGCGCGGGGACGATCGCGCGCGGTGGGTCGCGGTACACGAGGCCGCGTTTCGACGCGGCTCGGTGCTCGAGCCGGTCGTCGTCGTCGCCGACGCGCTCCGGCTCGCGGGAGAGATCGTCGACGAGTTCGGCGCCCCGGTCGCCGGCGCGCGCCTGCGACTCGACCTGCCGGACGACTTGGACGTTGTCCTCGGCCGCGTGCTCGAGGCGACGCGCCAGCCGAGCTTCACCGGAACGGCCGACGCGCATGGTGCGTTCGAGCTGCGCGACATCCCGCGCGTTTCGGGCGCCACCTGGCACGTGACCGCGGAGGGGTACGAGCGGACGATCGTCGAGGCGCCCGAGCGCGACGACCTCACCATGCGCGTGGTCCTCGCTCAGCCCCAGCTGCCGCTCGACGGGACGCTTTCGGGGCGCGTGGTCGACCCGGAGGGCGCACCGGTCGCAGGCGCCCGCGTCGCGGTCGGCCTCACGAACGCGTCGACCAACAACCGCGGCGAGTTCCGCGTCGACCTCTCGCGCGCACTCACCGCCGACCGCATCGTCGCGGTGAAGGCGGGCTACCTGCCGGCGATCGAGGAGCGCGCGTACGTGCCGCGCGCTGGGGACGAGCGCGGGGCGCAAGCCGGTTGGCCGGACTTCGTCGAGCTCGAACTCGGTGGTCCGCCGCTCACGATCAAGGGACGCGTCGTCGCGACCGACGGCACGCCGGTCGCCGGCGCGCGCGTCTGGACGCCGGACGGCGTCCACTTCGGAACGCTCGGGCGCATGCCGACGACGCTCGAGAACCTCGCCGCCGGCGCGCCGGTACCGTCCGAGGCGTTCTCGAGCGAGATGCCCGAGACCGATAGCCCCAACGCCGTGCACGGAGCGCATACGCGGATCCGCGAACCGTCCGCGCTCTGGAACTGGACCGAGACGGACGCCGCGGGGCGCTTCGAGCTCACCGGGCTCGCCGACCGCGACTATCGGCTGACGGCGCTCGACGTTGCGTCGTTGCAGCAGGAGACGTCCGCGCCGGTCGCTGCGGGAAGCACCGGGGTCACGCTGACGATTCCGTTCGAGAAGACGCACGAGCTCGTGCGGGGGCGCGTCGTGACCGACCGCGGCCGGCCGGTTCCCGAAGTGTTCGTCCGGCTCGAACGCGAGCCGTTCTTCGTGCGCGCGCGCTTCTTCGGAGGCGTGTCCGAGGTCGGGATCATCGAGAGTCGCGAGAGCGTGCGTACGGACGACGACGGAGGCTTCGAGTTCGAGCGCGTGCCCACGGAGGGCATCCGGTTGGTACTGCGGGCGGATACGATCGTACCGACCGAGTTCGAGCTCCCCGGACGCATCGAACGCGACGCGTCCGGGAAGCCCGGCTCGATCGACGTGGTCGTGGACGCGCGTTGCCACGTGCGCATGGAGCTCGACGCGTTCGCGGACGAGGCCGACCAAGTCGGCGCCATCGACGAAGCGGGGAACCGTCTGCCCTTGATGAAGATCAGCGACGGCAGCTTCAACTCGCGGACGTACTACCCCTTGGTCGAAGGACGGACGGGCGTCCTGTCCGTGAGCTCCCGCGCGCGCACCGTGCAGGTCATGCGCGGTGAGGAAGTTCTTGCCGAGCTCCCGCTCGATCTCCTTCCCGGAGCCGTGACCGTCGTTCGCCCCTGACGGTTCGGAACCTCGGTGGGACGATCTCTCGCTCC
Organism: Planctomycetota bacterium; assembly: GCA_029259605.1. Taxonomy (GTDB): domain Bacteria; phylum Planctomycetota; class UBA1135; order UBA1135; genus OFTM281. The sequence continues at coordinate 2,308 of JAJDEV010000139.1, forward strand.
GCGTCGTCGGACAAATGTCCGCGCGCACGCGTGCGAGTGAGAATGCTCCTGCAAGACGTGAGTACTCGCCACAACGCTCGCCACCCCGTGCGCGTACCGTCCGCGTGCTGACGCCATCCGCGTCGCGCTTGCCACTCGAACTGCCATGTACACCGCACGATCCAAGGCTCCCCGCCGCGAGCCGAAGCCCTTCCTGCGCCGCCGCACCGGGCTACGCAACCGCCTCCGCATGCTGATCTGGAGCCTTCGGGCGCGGATCCTGCGGAAGGCCCACGCGGCCTAGCAGCCCGTGGTGAAACTCACGCCACCCTCGAACGGCGCTGGATCCGCGCTGCCTGCGTTCCGCTTCCTCCGAGGTTCCACCAATACGCGTCGTCAGCGCGCCTTGCCTGCACGGATCCATCACCC
>JAJDEV010000140.1 GCA_029259605.1 Planctomycetota bacterium
GCAATCGACCGGCTACGCCGGTCTCTCGGCCCCTGCCGGCACTTTGCGAACGTCGGCGTCCTCGACGACCTGACAAGGTCGCCTCCGGGGCCAACGCCCGCAAAGCACCGGCAGGAACCGAGTTGCAGCTACTGCCGCACAGCCTCATGAATAACCCGGGCTAGCGTCCGTCGCCGCCGACGTGACGGAAGCTCTCGATTCCGTCCCCGCGACGGCCCGCTACCGCTGGACGAGGATGGCGCGGTTCTCGGTCACCGGGTGGATCGTCGGGTTGCGCAGCGTGATCTTCGAGCCGTCATCGCAGACCAGCGTCACGGTGCTTTCACCGCGCGCGAGGATCCGGCCGTAGATCAGCCCGCCCGGGGCTTCGGCCGCCACTCGCCCACTGATCGGGACCGGCGTGGTTTCGATCGCACCGCCTTCGACGTCGCTCGGGATGGCGAGGCGTTCGAAGCTCTCGACCGAATCGCCGTCGAGTCCGATGCGGCCCGGCTCGACGTCGATCCAAACGCGCTTCTGCCCGACGGCGTAGAGGCGCCCGTCGATCGTCTCGCCCGAGAGCATGTGGACGCGGACGTGGCCGACGCGCGGCATGAGCGTGCGCGCCGGAGCGGCGATCGCCTCCATCGGAATGTTGGAGCCGCGCCAGACCATGTCGAGCATGTCCGGGCTGACCCACTCGTAGCCGGCTTCGAATTCCGGGAACGACTCCCCGCCGGCGGACATGCCGACGGACGCGGCGACCGCGGGGTCGATCGAGTCCGGCAGACCCTCGGTGGCGTCGCCGCCGAGGAGCAGGTCCATCGGGCTCGTTTCGAAGCCGCTCGTGTCGACCGTCGTCGCATCGCCGTTCGTCGCGCCTTTCACCGCCGCGGCGAGCGCGTCGGATGCCGCGTCGAACGCGTCGGTCGTCGTCTCGGGGTCCGTGCTGCCCGAGTCGATCGCGCCAGGATCGGTCGACGCGACCGCCAGCGGATCAATCGCGGACTCCACCGTCGGATCGCTCGTCGCCGCCCCGGCGTCTCCCGAAGCGTCGAGCGAGGCGTCGCCCGCCGTCGGCGCCGTGTTCGTGTTCGACGCGACTTGCGTCGGCGCCGTGGTCTTGTCCTTGTTCAGGAACTGAGGTCCGAACTTCACACCCGCGAAGGCGAGCACGCCAACGCCGAGCGCGATCGCGATCAGCTTGCCGCGGCCACCCGACTCGGCCTCGAATTCGCCGTCGAACTCGTCGCCTTCCGCGAACTCCTCCTCGCCGTAACCGTCGTCGTACTCCTCATAGTCCCCGCCTTCGTCGGCGTGCATGATCTGCGTCGGACCGTCGAGATCGAACTCCGCGTCGTAGTCCGCCGCCGGCTCCGCAGCCGGCTGGGCATCGAGCGCGACGGCGAGCGGTTTCGCGAGATCGAGCTCCGGCGCGGCTTCTTCCATCGCACCGGTGAACTCCATGTCGAGTCCGAGGAAGTCGCCCGCGTTCTCCGACCCGTCGAAGCCGGTGCTCAGGATCTCGTCGGGAGAGACCTGACGTGCACCGTCGGCGGGACGGTTGCCCGACGCCGAAGCCTTCGAACCCGTCTCGGGCAGCGGCTCTCCGAACGCGAGGTCGTCCACGGGGAACTCGTCCGCACCGAAGGGGGACGGATCGCTGTGCTGGTTGTTGCTCTCTTCGGGCATGACTGGCTGGGCCTGACTTGAAAGGCGATACCGAGCGACGACATCGCGCGGCGGAAGGTGTTCCCGCGGGTTGGCTGTGGCTGAGATGGCGGTCCGAGGTAGGACCGGAACCCCTATCGGCATGACCCCCTCCGTACCGGAGACTCGATTCGCGAAAGAGTCGCGCGTGGTCGGGCCCGGACGGGGCGCAGCCGCTACGCTCCTGCGTCGATGAAAGACTTTCCGACCCGCCACGTCGCCGCGATCGCCCTGGTGGCAGCCGCCCTCGCGTTCCTGGGTTGGTACGCGCTCGAATCCGGCGGAGGCGCGGGGGCCGCCCGCGCGGCGGAGCTCCCCGCACCGGGCTATCCGATGGAGGTCGCGCGTCCGGACGGCACTCGGATGACACTCCCGGGGCCGCCGCAGCGCATCCTGCCGGCCAATTCCGGCGTCCTCGAGTTTCTCTTCGCACTCGTCGAGCCCGAGCGCGTCGTCGCGGTGCCCGCCGCCGCCGTGAGCTACTCGGCGCTGCCCCGTGCGAGTCGCGCGTGGCGCGATCGTCCGTTCTTTCCGTCCTACACGGCCGAGTCGATCCTCGCGCTGGAGCCCGACCTCGTGCTTTCGCACGCGTGGCAGAGTCCGGAGACCACCGCGCGCATCCTGGACGCGGGCATCCCCGCCGTCAGCTCACCGCTGCCGCACACGTGGGAGGAGGTCCTCGACACGCTGCGCTTCCTCGGACGAGTCCTCGGCGAGGACGAGCGCGCGCGCGACGTCGAGCGCGACTTGCAGACGCGCATCGCCGCGCTGCGTCGCTCGCCCCACTTCGACGCCGGCATCCGCGCGCTCTCGTATTCGAACCTCGGGACGGGCGGAACGACCGCCGGAACGGGGACCACGATCGACATCGTGCTCGGACTCGCCGGCATTGAGAACGCCGCCGCCGCCGCGGGCCTCAGCGGGCACGCATCGATCGACCACGAGCGACTGCTCTCGCTCGAACCGACGGTGATTCTGGTCGCGACCGACGAGGGCGATACCGGTGTACCGCCGTCCGTCTCCTATCTGACCGGCACGCCGGCGCTCGCCACGCTGGACGCGATCGAACACCACCGCATCGCGTTCCTGCCGATCGAACTGTTCACGACGACGTCTCTGGAGCTCGTTCGCGCGGCGGAACAGTTGCAGGCCGAGCTGGATCGCGTGCTCGAGTAGCCGCGTCAGCGGCGCAGGATCCGGTGCCCACCCTGGCGGATGGTCAGACCGTTCGCGTCGAAGTACTCGAGGATCGGAATGAGGAACTTGCGCGAGGTCGACAGTCGATCGCGCAGCTCCGGGATCTCGAGCTGGCCGTTGCGTTCGCAGTTCTCCTGGATCGCCTGGCGCGCCTCGTCGAGCACGCGTCGCGACACGAACATGTCGGCCGTGACGCGCTCGAGCTGGCCGGCGTCCTTCAGGTATTCGAGCGCGCGTTGGACGCGCTCGGGCGTCGCGGACAACGCCGCGCCGAGCTCCTCGGGCGTCGGCGGCTGGAAGCGTCCCTGCTCGTAACGCGCGTCGACGTCCTTCGCGAGCGCGGCGTCGGCGGGATCGAGCTCGACATCGCGGCCCAACGCGCGAATCTGGCCGCCGGGAAGTTGCTCGACGACGCCGCGCTTCCCGAGCTCGTCGAGCACGACCGTCAGGAACGCGGGCTCGAACTTGGTCCGGCTGCGCAGCTCGCGCACGTCGATCAACGAGCGGTGCGCGGCGCCATCGAAGAACGCGTCCAGCGCGGCGCGCACGACCACGGCGGCGGACTCGAGCCGGTCGACGTGAATCCAACGGTCCTGCTTCGGTGAGAGCACGCTGCCTTCCGCGGTCAGCGTGGCGAGCAGCTCGCGCGTCTCGTCACGTGCGCGCTTGATCACGACGGCGAGGTCGTCCGTGGACGCGAGCGCCTCCTCACCGCGCACGAGGACCGACTCGAGCAACCCCGACGGTGACGACAGGCTCGCCTCCTGGCGCTCGAGCCCCTCGACGACGAAGTCCTTGAAGCGCTTCAACCGGTGTCGGCTCTCCTCGAGGATCGCACCGCCACCGAGCGTGACGATCGGAGACAGGAGGCGCAGGACGAAGCGATCGCCGGGCGCGCAGACGATCGGATGCTGCAAGCGCAGCTGGATGAGCCCCGAGTCGCCCGGCTCGATCTCGGCGCGGTCGAGCAACACGACCTCGCCCGGCGCGTCGACGGTCCCGGTGTGCAGGCGAACCTGCATGCGATTCGTCACCGGTCGATCGAGGTCGCGCAGCGTTTGGAGCCGCGCGGCGACCATGCGCTGCTTCGAGAAGAATCCCGGGCTCGCGACGACGTCGCCGCGCTTGACGTCGTGGTGGTCGACGTCGGAGAAGTTGATCGCCGACGAATGGCCGGCGCAGATGTCGGTCTTCGACTGTCGGTAGGCGTTGAGCCCGCGCACCTTGCCGCGGATCCCCGCCGGCAGAATCTCGAGCGTGTCGCCGAGCTTCGCCACGCCGCTGGTCGGGATGCCCGTGACGACGGTTCCGAAACCGCTCTTCGTGAACACGCGTTGGATCGGCATGCGGAAGATGCCGTCGCTCGAGCGCGGTTGGGTCGCGCCGGCGAGTTCGAACAGCAGCGTCCGAAACACGTCCATGCCAGCGCCCGTCTTGGCGGACAGACGCAGGATCGGCGCGTCCTCGAGGAACGTCCCTTGGACGTTCTCGCGCACGTCCTCCTCGGCGAGGTCGACGAGCTCGGGATCGACCATGTCGATCTTCGTGAGCGCGACGAGGCCACGCTCCACGCCGAGCAGCTGCATGATCTGCAGGTGCTCGCGCGTCTGCGGCATGACCCCGTCGTCGGACGCGACGACGAGCACGACCAAGTCGATGCCGGTCGCGCCCGCCACCATGTTGCGGATGAAGCGCTCGTGGCCGGGTACGTCGACGATGCCGACCAGCCGACCATCGGGCATCTCGAGCGGCGCGAACCCGAGATCGATCGTGAGCCCGCGCTCCTTCTCCTCCTTCAATCGATCGGGGTCGATGCCGGTGAGCGCTTGTACGAGCGTCGACTTGCCGTGATCGATGTGTCCGGCCGTGCCGATCACGACCGGGATGATCGAAGTGTCCTTGTCCTCTGCCATGACGCCGTGCCCGCCGGCGCGCGCCGGGCTCGAAGCGGCGTATGCTAACCTCCGCCCTCGATGTCGTCCCCCGCTCGTTTCCGCACGCTGCGTCCGTGGTTGCTGCAGACCTTCGGCAAGCCGGTCCATCGCGTCGCGCTCGACGCGGGCTCGACGTGTCCGAATCGCGACGGCACGCGTGGCCGCGGTGGTTGTTTCTACTGCGACGTCGAGGGGTCGGGGACCGGAGCGCTGTCGAGCGGCGTCGAGCTCGGCGAGCAGCTTGCCAAGGGTCTGAAGCGCGTTGCCCGACGCGATCCGGAGTACGGCGTCATCGCGTACTTCCAGTCCTATTCGAACACCTACGTCGGCGGAGATCGACTCGACGAGATGCTCGCGGCCGTCGAGCCGTTCCTGGGCGAACCGATCGTGTGCGTGGCGCTCGCGACGCGCCCCGACACGCTACCGGAGCCCGCGCTCGACCGTCTCGCGCGCCTCGCGGAACGCGTGCCGGTTTGGATCGAGCTCGGGCTCGAGGCCGCGGACGACGCGATCCTCACGAAGATCAACCGCCTGCACACCGTCGCCGAGTTCCACGACGCCGTCGCGCG